>JAHHHB010000146.1 GCA_019359545.1 Desmonostoc geniculatum HA4340-LM1
CTCTTGCCAAATGTTTCAAGATTTGTAATTCTACATCCATTGCCCTACTTACCTTTCAGGGTTTTATTTTTTTATTCTTTTATTCAGAATACCCGGAAAGTGACAGAAGAGGGGTAAGTTGACACCAATGGGCACTGCCGTGCCCCTACACCTTGCGATATGATGTTGTACCGCATCTGAATGGGAACCGCTATAACAAACATAAATGGAGTACGCTAACGCACAGTCAACAATTTAAGGTGCGTTGCACTGCTTGACAACGCACCTATATCTGAATGTTGTATATGTATTGCTGTAAATTGATTAATTCCTAAAGCTCTAAACCGCCTTGTTGCAACTTTTTAAATGGATCTAAGATAAAGTCCATCACCCGACGTTGCCGGATAACCACCTCTGCGGTTGCTGTTTGCCCTGGTGTTATGGGAATGCGTCTGTTGGCAGTTTGGATATAAGGCTGAGCTAGGGAGATTTCTAACTCATAGGTTTCGACGTTACCTCGATCGCTTGTCTGAATTTTTGAATCAGGTGAAATCCAGTTGACGCGCCCTTGCACCACTCCATAGTCTTGGAAGGGAAAGGCATCAAATTTAACTTTAACTGGCATTCCCACCTTCAAAAAACCACTTTGTTCGTTAGGTATCTGCGCTTTTAGAATCAAGGAAGTATTCTTGGGTGCAATTTGGGCGATTAACTGTCCCGGTTCTACTACTGAGCCTGGTTTTTGGATAGGCAATTCAAAAATGACACCATCAACAGGCGATCGCACTATTCTTTGTTGTAACTGTAGTTTGAAAGATGTAATCTGGCTTACAGTTTGGGCAATTTCCGATTGCAGGTTAGTAGTTTGGCTTTGTAAGTCTTTCAACTGTTCCTGATTTTTCAGCACCGCCAGTTTACCTGCTTGCACTAGACTGCGATAGCCGCTTTGCTGTTCTTGCAGGCGAAGTTTCAAAAGTTGAATATCTGAATAAGCTTGACTCATTAGCGAGTGATAGCGGTTGAATTCTTCTTTTAACCGCAACTGGGCTTGGGTGATATCAGATTTTGCTTGTTCTTGGAGGCGTTGGCTTTCTTCTGCTGTCTTTTCGAGTTCTACAAGTTTGGTTTGGGGAATCGCCCCCTCTTGCAAAAGTTGGCGATAACGTCCAACTTCCGTGAAATCTCGGCTTAAACGACTCTGAGCTAATTTCTGGGCAATTTGGGTAGAACTGATATTTTGACTAGCCTGTTCTACTAGAGCCAGTTTTTCCAGTCGTTGTAAGTTATAGGTACTTTGTTTAGCATCAAGGTTTTGCTGTGCTTGACTAATTTGGGCGATTTTTTCCAATTCTTGGGATTTATTTTGTTGCTCCTGGACATTAATTGTCAGTAGAATTTGGTTTTTGAGGAGATCGAGTTGCGATCGCCGATTTAATAAACCTTCTAGTTTTGTCTGTACCTGTTGCAATTCCGATCGCAGCACATCAGACTCCAGTTGAACTAAAACCTGTCCTGCTTTTACCGTTGTGCCTTCCTTAACATTGACAGCCGTAACAGTACCACTAACAGGACTATCCAATTTTTGCGTTGCTCCTTCAGGTTCCATCCGTCCTCTAGCACTTCCTGTCTCATCAACTTTAGAAAGCATCGCCCAAGGTATAACGATCGCAGCAAAGCCAATCAGTAAATACAACAGTGAGCGCGTCCAAATTTTCGGTAAGGCATCTAACAGTTCCTCAGTACCGTAAAACCAATCATTTGTCTCGGACGTTTCCTGTGTTTGAGGATTGACAACGGTACTTGTGTCCTCAGGTAAGTAAAACTTAGCGTCCTTTTCTAAGGCGAACGCGGATGATGAATTATTAGATGGGTTTGGCATAATAATTGAGGATGGGGAGTGGGGCATTGGGCATCGGGCATCAGGCATTGGGATTGAGGTTCTGAACTCCATTAATGAACCTTTGAACTCCATTAATGAACCTTTGAACTCCATTAGACTTTTTCCAAAAGTCCTTATTTTTACCTTATTCTTTGCGCCTTTGCGCCTTTGCGTGAGATAAAAACTTATTTATGCAAAAGGTCTATTAATGAGTCTTTGAGAGAAATGAAAGAGTCTCTAATTCTCCTTGTGTCTCAATCTTCAATGCCCAATGCCCCATACCAATTTCCTTCTAAGCTGTTTGCGCTAGTTGTTGCTGGTTGAGATAGAAATAATGACCTTTTTTGACGATTAGTTGATCGTGAGTACCGCTTTCGACTAAAATTCCCCTGTCTAAAACTAAAATCAGGTCAGCATGACGCACCGTAGAAAGACGATGAGCAATAATTAAACTTGTGCGTCCTTGGAGAATTTTTTTGAGATTGTTCTGAATAATCCGCTCAGATTGAGCATCTAAGTGACTGGTTGCTTCATCGAATACTAAGAAAGAGGGATTTCCTAGCAAAGCACGAGCGATCGCCAGTCGTTGGCGTTGTCCACCAGATAACATACCGCCACTTTCACCAATTTGGGTTTCGTAACCCATTGGCATTTGCTGAATAAATTCATCTGCTCCTGCCAAACGTGCTGCTTCAATTACCTCTTCTGGGGAAGCTTCTGGATGAGCAATGCTGATATTTTCCCGAATTGTACCGCCAAACAAAAATGTATCTTGGTCAACAACACCAATTTGAGAACGCAGCGATCGCAGGGAAATATTAGTTACATCTTGAGCATCAATCAGTACTTTACCATCTGTCGGAGGATAGAGTCCCAAAATCAATTTTGAGAGAGTCGTTTTGCCAGAACCGCTACGCCCTACAACTGCAATAGTTTGCTCAGGTTTGATTTCAAAATTGAGATTTTCTAATACGTTAATATCGCTTTCTGAATGATAGCGAAAAGTCACATTTTCAAATATGACATGACCGCGTAAATTACTCAAAATCTGGCGGGGTTGAGATTGTAAATCTTCCTCTGGTTCTGCTTCCAAGACATCATTAATCCGCTCCGTGGAAATAATCACTTCTTGTAATTGATTCCACAGCACAACGAGCCTTTGGAACGGCCTAATGATGTTACCTAACAACATATTAAATGCCACTAATTGTCCGATAGTCAGTTGGTTTTGAATTACTTGCCATGCGCCAAACCAAAGTAATCCTGTGGTCACTAAGGCTTCGATACCGGAACTGAAAATTTGCAGTTGATTACCAATTATCTGACCGCTAAAAGTCTTTTTAATGACATTATTCAGCAGTTCTTCCCAACGCCAGCGTACTGTTTGCTCAATTGCCATCGAGCGAACTGAGCGAATACCAGTGAGAGATTGAATTAAATAACTGTTTTCTTGGGCTGAAGCATTAAAAACTTCCCGGCTGATGCGGCGCAAGAAAGGTGTAGCGATCAGCGCCAATAATACAAACGGCGGTATAATTGCCAAACATAATAATGCCATTTGCCAACTATACCAAAACATCAATCCTACATAGATAAATACTGTCAGCAAATCTAAACCGATAGAAAGTGCTTCCCCAGTTAGAAACCGCTGAATTTTTTGATTTTCTTGGACGCGAGAGACAATATCGCCAACATAACGCGACTCAAAAAAAGCTAGGGGCAACCGAAAAGTATGTTTAATAAAACCTACCATCAGTGATAGTCCCAAGCGATTTGCTGTGTGATCTAGTAGATATTGCCGCAGTCCAGTAATAGCAACCCGAAAAAAACTAAAAATTAGTAATCCTAAACCAACAGCGTTTAAAGTTAAGGTGCTACCCTGGACAATCACTCGGTCTAAGAGTAACTGAGTAAATAAAGGTGTAACAAGTCCAAGTAATTGAATTAACACCGAAGCGATAAACACTTCTATTAATACTTGGGAATGAGGTTTGACTAAATCAAAAAACTGCCAAAATGGTGTAATTGCTTCGTCGGTTTCTCTGAGTAAATCTGTGGGTTGTAATAACAAAGCATAACCAGTCCAACTCCTTTTAAATTCGCCAGGAGTAAGGGTACGTTGACCAATAGCGGGGTCGCCAATAATCACGCGTTTTTTACTAATTTCATAGACAACAACATAGTGCTTACCTTCCCAGTGAGCGATCGCTGGTAGAGGTTGTTGTGCTAATTTATCTAAGCTAGCTTTTACCGGACGGGTAGCAAAGCCAATACTTTCCGCTGCTGCTGTCAAACCCCGCATTGATGCGCCACTGCGGGTGATATTAGTTAAATCCCGTAGGCGGTTGACATTAAACCGCTTACCCCAATAGCGACTAATCATTACCAAGCAAGATGCACCACAGTCTGAGGCGCTTTGTTGTTCAAAGAACGGATACCGTTTAGTCAAACGTCCTAACAAATGCCCAGCCCTCACCCTTGGGCTAGGAAAGTAAGCTCGTTGTCTATTTTGCTTTTGTTTTGACTCAAGGCTGGGCATTGGGGATTGGGAAGAACTTTCCCCACTCCCTAAAGACGCGATGAATCGCGTCTCTACAAAATCCTTACTCCCCACCTCAACTTGACGTTCTTGAAAATCTGTTAACTCTGCTAATTGTGGCCAATGTTGTAATGCTATTTGCCAATCAGCGTTGCTCAAACTGTAAGCGATGCTTGATTGGGCTACTTGCCAACTTCCATGTTTTGGATTTAGGTAAATTTTTCCAGGTGTCAATCTTCGCCCACTAGAATCTAGTATTTCTCCCCGATGGAATAACCATAGGTCATTATCTTTCGTGAGGTTAGTAATCAGAGAACCACTCTCTAAACTGTGAAAATGAAATAGGGATAATGCTTTAAATATCTCCTCTATAGAGCCATTCAAACCAATTAAAGAATTCTGGCAACATAACAGTAGCAAATCCCAAAAATCTGCGCGTTTTAAAAGGCGATCGCCAATGCTAGGCGATGTAGAAATTACCTCTTCTAAAATCTCTTGTTTGATATAACCAAGCTTTAAATTTACCGAAGCTCTAGCAACATAAGAACTGAATTTATGTTCTGGGAATAAAGTCAACTCGCCAAATGATGCTCCAGAAAAAAGCGTAGTAATTAAGTTATTAGAGCTATTCAGCAGTCTGACTTTACCACTCAGAATGATATAAATTCCTGGCTCGGCTGTAGTTGCTTCCCAAAACTGCTTTGCTATCGGTGGTTCGACAATTTCCAGCACCCTGAGGCATTTATTAAGTTCTTCACTTGAGAGCGATTCACCCAAGATTTGAGTGACTTGTTCAGCTAAATATTGCCGAGAAAACGCTGATGGCATTTTCTAACCTCCAAAATGGTCATTAGTCATTAGTCATTGGTCATTAGTCATTGGTCATTGGTTATTGGTCATTGGTCATTGAGCATTGGGCATTGGGCATCGGTCATTGGACAAATGACAAACGACAAATGACAAACGACAAATGACACTTTAGTTATTAGTCTGAATTAGATTAAAAGACCAATGCATATTAGCTTCAGAGTTAGATTGCAAATCGGAGATTGTAATGCCAGCATCCTTATTTTGGTCAGTTTCTTGTGGCTGAATGTTTTTACGTTTAGTGGAAAGCCCCATTTGTTTTAGTAAACGATTAATATGGCGATCGGTAATTGCAATGCCAAATTCATTTGCTAGATGTTTGCTCAACCATTGGGCTGTCCAAGAACTAAATCCATAGCCATATTCACGGGGACTATTACTGACTAATTCTTTCAAACGTTCAATATAGCGATCGTTAACAGTCTTGGGTCTACCTATAGGGCGCTCATTCCATTTGTGCGCCATACCCGCCTCTGCTATTCCAATCCAGTACCGTGCCATTTCCTGCGAACAACCTAAAATTTCACAAATTTGGCTTTGAGATTTACCCATATCCGCCAGCAACATAATTTCAATCCGCCGACGGTATTCTGGCTGTAAATTAGCTTGCAAATTTTTCAGCAGTGCTTTCCGCTGAAAAGGCGTTAGAAACTTGCTTTCGTACATGTCATAGCTCTCAAAAGCCTTGTCTTGACCGGAATATTCTGACATAGTTATTACCAGTTGCTGTCAACTATCAAATGTGGGCAAATTTATCTTTTGCAACTGTTTTTAAACCCTGAAAAAAGGATAAAAACTGCAAAATAAATTAGTCCTAGAAAATTGATTAAATATTGTTTTGGTGTGTAAAAACGCTATCTATCACTCCCTAACTTTTGGAAAAATTAGAAAGTTTATGTTGTTTACGCTCAGATTTTAATACTCAAAATTAGACGTTAATGGTCTTCACTTGGAATAAAAATAACTTCAAAAGTCTGAGGCATATTAGGTGACTTTTTATTATGTCTATTTAGCAAAATCTTGTTTACAGACTGCACTCTCTATTTGCGAAACCAAGATAGTTCGCAAATAGCAAACAGCCCTAACAAAATATGCTCCTAAACATAGCTGCTATATGCCTTGATAAACAGCAGTCAAACAATTTTGGACTTTGGATTGATTTGGCTCACAAAAAGCACAGTTTCAACCAAAAATCTAAAATTGCCGCAGTTAATGGTAAAACACTTAGAACCAGTAAACTATTCCCTGGTTAACACCTATAATTTGACAGACTTTCCTGAAGCCCGGTGCAATAATGGTATTGGTTAAAACCATTCGCCCCTGGTTGATGGTAATAGGCAAACACTTTCGAGCCTTCGGGTAGCCCTTATTTTGATAATTTTACTAAATTCTGCAATACAGGTTTGGAGGTTAACCTCTTAATAGTTTTGATTACGAATAAGAGGTTGAATTTTGTTTGGTAAATTGAAACTTAGAAACAGTCAAGGTCAGGTGTGAGTGCAAATCTACTTCTTACAGTATCCTAAAACTAGCTACCTTCTCATCAGCAGATAGTGATAGATTTGAACCTTTGTGAAATAAAAATTTAACAAAAAGTGACAGTTCTTCGATCTTTATTTTCATCCACTATTATTTATTTAAAAATAATCCCAAATTTAGTCAAGAGTTTTTACAAAAAAAATGATTTTTTTGTGAAAACTTGACAATAAATTTATAAGAATTTTACAATTCATTTTTATCAAAAAGCAATTGCTTGTTTATTACATTTTATGTAATGAGAATAATGTCTAAATTAAAATTTTTTTATCTAGAAACTCCACAGGATATCTAACTTATTGTTTCTTAAAAAAATGGTTACTAAAAATACGGTAGTTTCATAAATTTCTAGCAAATCTACATCTGTCCATAGTCAGAAAACTATCTACATTACTATCTACTATATTTGGCATATCTATATCTATCTTGAGGATGAAAATAATTTCGGTTCGCGCAAAATATTACAAATATAGTAATCGGCTTTGATGTTTGAACTTATTTGCCTGGGCAGACAGCACGGAAGAGATAAACATAAGTTTTAATTATTTTATAAAGAGTTAATTAAAAAAAATATTATGTTTATTTATCGTCAGAAGGGTAGCATCTGGCTTTAAGCATTGTTTATATAGGGGTTCGGCACTGCCGTGCCCCTACACCTTACGGGTGTACCTCATGTAAACGAGAACCGCCATAACCTAAAAATCAGGGTTACAGCTAACGGTAAGCAGTAGCCAAGCTGTAAATAAAATAATTTTCTTCACTATCAGGAAATGACTGAGGACAATTTGTAGTAACAAGTAGAAACTAAATCAGGAACCAAAACCTCTGGGGATTCTGGAGGTTTTTTTCTGGAAATATCGCTTGCACGCATATAAGCTATGTTCTCCATATATTTTGACGAAGATTTTTTAAGCAGGCGATCGCCAACAACAAGCTGCTGCCTATTGTAAACATCGAACAATTTTAGCGATGAAGCAGCAAAAATTGTCATATCCCCTTAGCCAACTGGAGTAAGCTAAATTTAAGTTTGAGCTACTGGGAGTGGAGATGATGTTGTTGGAACTAAAGCGCATCCATGTTCCACCGGGACAGAGAGTGCTACTGCAAGATGTAACCTGGCAGGAATTGGAAACAATTCTAGAGGAATTAGGGGAACACCGTGCAGCCCGAATTGCTTATGACAGGGGAATATTAGAGATTATGGCACCACTGCCAGAACATGAATATGACAAAGAAATTATTAGCGATTTAGTTAAAGCGCTTCTCGAAGAGCTAAATACTGAGTTTATCAGCCTTGGTTCTACAACTTTCAAAAATCAAGCAATGGCTCAAGGTATAGAACCCGACCAGTGTTTCTATATAAAAAATGAATCAAAAATTCGCGGAAAAAGGCGGCTAGATTTAACAGTAGATCCCTCTCCAGATTTAGCTTTAGAAATTGATATTACTTCTCGCACTCATCCTAATATTTATCAAGCACTAAAAGTGCCTGAACTTTGGCGTTTTGAACGAGGAAAGCTGCAAATTAATATTCTGCGAGATGGCCATTATGTAGAGTCTGGGCAAAGCCTAAATTTTCCTTTATTCCCACTAATTGAGATAATTCCCCAATATCTTAACCAAAGTGTAACAGCAGGTAGAAATGCAACACTCAAGGCTTTTCGTCTTTGGGTGCAAAAACATATACAACAGTAATCATACAGATAAAATCAACCCAAAACCCTCATGTAGAGACGCGATTTATCGCGTCTGATTTATCGCATCTGATTTATCGCGTCTGATTTATCGCGTCTGATTTATCGCGTCTTTAAAGACCGCCATCACCATTCAAAATATAAAAAGTAGGGTAGCACAGCAGTGCTACCCTACAAATCACGAAAGTCTCAGATTAGAAATCAAGTAAATTAGTAATGATTCAAGTTAAGACCAGCTTCTTTTGCCATTGCTTCTATCCCTTTGGTTTCTAGGGATTTGATTGCTTTAGTAGACAGCTTTAATTTCACCCAGCGATTTCCGCTTGGCCACCAAACACGCTTGACTTGTAGATTAGCGTGCTGAAGGCGTTTAGTACGACGGTGGGAGTGGGACACAGAAAAAGCGTTATTTGCCTTTTTACCAGTTAGGTCACAGCGACGAGACATAGCAACTATCTCCAGATCGTTATTTTAATACAGCCTTTCCATTTTAGGACTTAGACAACAGAAGTGGAGAGGGGAGTGGGGAGTGGGGAGTCGGGAGTGGGGGAGATGGGGGAGATGAGGGAGATGAGGGGACAAGGAGAATAACTCCTAACTCCTAACTCCTAACTCCTAACTCCTAACTCCCAACTCCCAACTCCCCACTCAGCACTACTCACATCTTGCACCAATAAAAATTGATTGAATTTGATTACTCAGTAAAAAAGTAAAATCCCTGATTTAGCGATAAAATCCAATAAAAATCAGGTAGCTTTATCGGACATCTTTTTACTTTATCAGGGGTTGTACGGTGAGGTGCAAGATCTGAGACTACTTACTAGCTTGTTCCGTCAGCTTAGTAAGTACTTCATTCGATCGCTCGACAAAAGATTTCATCCCATCAGCGTCAAAGCCTTTTTGAGACATCAGCGCTAAATCGTAGACGTGTTGGCAAATCATTTTCACTAAGTTATCTGTAGGCGATTCACCATCACCTTGAATGATACTACCTTGGCTCAGATGCGCCAGATTTTGAATCAGCGGATGAGCAGTATTCACCAGCAAAATGTGGTCTTCGGGAAACTCTGCTGTTTGCTGCATCATCATGGCGTTCATTTCCCGCAAGCGGCGGAGAATCTCTGGTAAAAGCACCATCGCCGGTGGTGTTCCTTGGGGATCGTCTGATTTTAAGGCTTCGGTGCGGATGTTGAGTTTGGGTTTGTTGAGGGATTTCTCAAATAACTCTTTGATGGTTTCACTGCGGGTTTTGTTGGTTTTGGGATCAACAATTTCCGTAGATTTGTCTTGTTCCAGCAAAGTATTATCTAAGTCGGAGTCTACCCGCGTAAACTTGACATCATTATATTCCCGCTCTAGGAAATTAATGAAGTGGGTATCGATGAAGGAGTCCATAAACAGGACTTCCAAGCCTTGATTTTTGTGTAGTTGTATGTATGTAGCTTGGGTTGCTTCATCGGTGCTGTAGAAAACCCGGTTTTCGTGGCGTTCTTTGTTCCGTTCTAAGTATTCTTTCAGCGTGGTGTAAGGGCTGGTAGGTGCTGAGTTTTCATCATTGGATGAAGTCGGAGTGACATCTTGCCAAGCATCCCCTTCAGCAGATTGTACTTCAACTGCTGGAGTTTCGGCAGCAGCTTTTTCTGTTAGCTTGGCGGTGCTGCGAAAGATGATGATGTCTTCGATTTGTTTTTTGAATTTCTCGTCGTTGAGGGCGCCGAATTTGACAAAAGTGCCGAGGTCTTTCCAGACACTAGTATATTGTTCGCGGTTGTCGCGGAAAAGTTCTTTGAGGCGATCGCCGACTTTTTTGGCAATGTAGTCACCAATTCGCTTCACAGTGCGATCGCCTTGCAATGCACTGCGGGATACGTTCAGGGGAATATCGGTGCTATCAATCACACCCCGCATCGGCATCAAAAATTGCGGGATAATTTCTTCGCAGTTGTCGCTAACAAAAACTTGATTGCAAAATAGCTTGATCTGCCCTTTGGTAACATCTACATCCGGTCTCATTTTGGGAAAATACAAAATCCCGTTGATGATAAACGGATAGTCAGTGTTGAGATGTACCCACAACAGTGGTTCTTCTTGAAAAGGATACAGGTAACGGTAAAACTCTAAATATTCTTCTTGACTCAGGTTGTTTGGAGACTCTCGCCACGGTGCTTTTTGCCTATTTAATACTTCCCCATCCAGTTTAATTGGTACTGGCATGAAGTCGCAGTAGGTCTTGACAAGATTCTTAATCCGTGCTGATTCGAGAAATTCTTCTTCTTCTCCTTGTAAGCTGAGAGTAATGGTAGTACCGCGAGTTGTCCGAGATGAGTCTTCTAAGGTGAATGCTGGAGAACCATCACAACTCCAGTGAACCGCCTGCGCTCCTTCTTGGTAGGAAAGCGTATCAATTTCTACCTTCTGCGCCACCATGAACGAAGAATAGAAGCCAAGACCGAAGTGACCGATAATCGGTTGATCGGATTTGCCTTGATACTTATGAATAAATTCTTCAGCACTAGAAAAGGCAACTTGATTGATATATTTCTTAACTTCTTCGGCGGTCATTCCGATACCGTTATCGGAGATAGAGAGCGTCTTGTTATCTTTGTCAATGGCAATTACGATTTCTGGTTCGCCGATGTCTCCGGCGTAATCTCCGGCGCGGGATACCATTTTCAGTTTTTGGATGGCGTCTACAGCGTTGGATACCAGTTCCCGCAAGAAGATTTGGTGATCTGAGTAGAGCGACTTCTTAATGATCGGGAAAATATTCTCAGTATGAATACTGATAGTGCCTTGTTCTAACATGATTCGTAATCTTTGATGTTAGTATCTGAAATGATGATATCGCCCTCTGCTTTCAGGGATAAACCCGGAGAACACATGAGAGCATGATACCAATTAGGATTTTAAAAGCATAGCTTAAGCGATCGCTCGTTGTTTGAGAGTTGTTTGCCCCCATTTTCTGATTCGGATTTCCCTACTCCCCATTCCCTAAGTACTGCGAGTATTTTTTTCTAACACCAAAAAATAATGGTATGGATAGGTGGGATCGATAAATTCTTGTTTGACAGTTAACCCAGCTTCAGCAACGGAATTTAAAATCCGCTTCTTGGGATATCCTTTCAGACCCATTTCCCAGTAATGCTCGTTACACACTGGCATTGTACTCCAGAATTTTGGCACATTGAGTAATAAATGCCTTGGTCTACCAGAGAAGGAAGTTTTGATTTGCAATGACAAGTATTGAGTGCAATAAGGAATTGAAATCACCAAAAATTTATTTGTTGCAATGGCAAGTTTTTTCAGGGCTTGTTCTGACTGTTCATAAGGGAAGTGTTCCAACACTTGAAATAAAACGATCGCATCAAATTTATCTTTTGGCAACGAAAAATCTGTGGTCAGATCCAAAATCATGTCTGGCTTAAGGTTGGGGTCAACATCAGCAGTGGCGACGTTATATCCATTGTTTTTCAATAGGTCTGTTAACAGCGAATTAAAAATCCCAATCTCCAAAACATTCTTTACTTGATTACCCAGTGAAAAAATTAGACGCAACTGATGGTGGTAACTTATAAGCCGATTTTTTGATAAATATTCGGAATTTCTAATATCTAAGGAGGTGATGAGTTGCATAAATAATGCCTACCTAACCTGATGGAGTGACAAATGCAGTGGGTATACAACTACAGGATTCCCAAAAAAATAGCGAAAATAACAGCACTATGATTTTGCTCGTATTTAAATAATTCTATAGACAGAGGAAGCCTACATAACAATTACTTAGGATTCCAACATATACTAGTAACGTATTTTTCACTAAAATTAAGGTACATAGCGATTCTTCTTTGGATACCATAGGCGGTAGGTTAGCACAGCTAGCTATACTAGGCTACACAAAGACAAGTCAATTTACCTGTATCAGTTAATATCTAGCGTTTTACGAGTATAAGAAGAAAAATGAGGTTTACAGACTGGGCGACTAGAGTAATGCTAATTTCGCTGATGTTCGCCGCTCTAATTATAGTGCTGCTTATTGGACGAGGAACACAAGTACAGAATAATACAACTACATCTAATACATCAAAACCAAAGATTACAGCCTGGAGTCAATATCCACAGGCGCAATTCCAATCAGCCAAAGAAACAAAGCAGAAATCTCAAGATGTTGTCAAGTCTCCAGTCAAGACTAATCAACCTGTAGCAAGGTACGCAACCACTCAAGCTTTTGCACAATACAGACCTAATTATCAAATTGTCTCAGTTGACCCAAGTAACTATGGAGAACGTTACACCACAGACGCTAATGGTAAACCTTTCAACAACCAACCAATTATTGTCCTCCATGAAACTGGTTATTCTGCTTCTAGCGCAATTAATTTTTTTCAAGTCGCTCATACTGATGAAAATGTGCAAGCAAGTTACCACGCTTTAATTAAGCTAGACGGGACAGTGGTTTATCTAGTACCGCCAGACAAGCGAGCTTTTGGTGCGGGTAATTCAGTATTTGAGGGTTCCGAGGATTTGGAAACTGTGCAGACTAATCCAAATTTGCCCCCGTCGGTGAATAATTTTGCTTATCACGCTTCTTTAGAAACACCACCAGATAGTTATGACAGTGGTAGCCAAGAAACCCATAGCGGCTACACGGAAGCTCAATATAATTCTCTTGCTTGGTTAATTGCTCAAAGTCAAGTTCCAGAAGATCGCATCACTACCCACAAATTAGTAGACCGTTCTGGTAAAAAAGTTGACCCGATAAATTTTGATGGGAATAAATTTTTAGAATTACTAAAGATTTACCGTCAAGTCAGACCAATTTATCGGACACAGAGATAATTTAGCAAGTCACCACCGGAAGCAGAAACTATTCTAATGTCTGTTGTAGATAACTTTAAGTCCTGTTTTAAAGCATTAAAATAGTTATATTCTGTCTCTTGTCCTTCAACTACAATTAAAAAGTTATCTCTAGATTTTTTATTCCCTGAACGCCGTCTTAAATCATTAGTAGATTTTCCTTTTGGCATAGTCGTTAGATACTTAGGGTTTGCTGAAAAAGTCATTCCAAGGCAAGAGAGAAATTGACTCAGTAGTTAGGGAAGAGCAAAGATAAGTTTTTGTTGCCTGTAATCAAACAAGATATCAGTTTTGCTAATCGAAAAAG
>JAHHHB010000147.1 GCA_019359545.1 Desmonostoc geniculatum HA4340-LM1
AACTACAACAAAGCCCCGCAAAGAGCAATCAAAATCTGCTTAGTACTGTAGATTTTCATATCTGAAGTCTGTTTCTTTTCAACTTAGCGTTGCTGAGTCTTTTCTTGTTGCCTAGTCTAAGCTCCAGACTACTAGTGAAACCGAACTAATAGTTCATGCTGGTTCTCCTATGTTTTCAGTAATTTTGAGAAAAATGCTAACTGAAAACCTCTAGCCTTTAGGCAAGAAAGTGTTAATTAAGACTCCTAAACCACTCAGTAATCCCTTGAGCGATCGCATTTGCTAATTTCTTCTGCTCCTCTGAGTTCACCACCCACTCAAATTCCTCAGGATTGCTCATAAAACCCAATTCCAACAACACCGATGGCGCGGCGTGAGGGCGTGTCAGCGCTAGGTTATCCCAAAATACACCATAGGAAGGTCTGTCTAACTCTTTAACTAGATACTTCTGCATAAACACAGCTAAGTTATGAGCTTGGGGGTGATACCAGAAGGTGCCGACACCCTTGGTGTTTTCAGCATCGCCATTATCCGGCAGAGAATTGTAATGTACGGAAAGAGCGATCGCAGGTTCTTCCTGACTAATAATTGCTTGACGTTCTGCTAAAGAAACTTCCTTGTCGTCCTCCCGCGTCATTACCACCGTCGCCCCTCGCTTCACCAATTCATCCCGCAACAACTTCGATACTGCCAAATTGACATCTTTTTCTAAATATCCAGTTGGGCCACTGGCACCAGATTCTTTACCTCCATGCCCTGGATCTAGTACAATCTTGAGATTAGCTAAAAGCTTTCGTCTTGTGTTCCCAATTTTAGGCGGATGACGCAAAGCCAAAACCAGGGTTGTACCGTCGTATCTCAGCTTATATCCCCACTGTTGAGCTTTTTTCAGGTTAAAGGTGTATTTTACTCGTTCTGGTGTCTCCTGTTGCCAATCTAGGCGAGAAATTAGGGGGTCATCGTCCAGGCGAATAATGTCCGTTTGGGCAGTAGTATTGTAGAGAGTGAGAGTCAAAGCGCGATCGCTCTGTTGCACGCTCACAGGTACGGGGACTTGTAAGGGGAAAGCCATCTCTGTCACACCAGAGAGTTGACGGTATCCGACACTGCGAATTATTGTTTGTGGCGGAACTGCACCGGGTAAAGTGCGAGTTTCCTGACTATTAATCCAAGCTCCGTAGTCTAGGCGCAACCATTCACCTTCCTTACCTGTAACTGCTGCTCGTGTGCCTTTGGGCAGTGGTGTGAGTCGAGAATAATCGGTATTGGGGCCAGTGCGTGCAACACCTGCGTCTACCGTCACCTCAGCAACTGGTAACTCTGCTCTTGAGAGGATTTTAACTTTACCATTTCCTGGTTGAGTTATAGTCTTGCCATTGAGCGTCAGTTGAAACTGCGGTTGTCCCAAATCTACCTCTTTGCTTGAGTCTGGAACAACAGCACCAGAGATGATGTTGTTGCCGTAAATTAGACTGAAGGAATTAGTATCAGGTTGTTGCAGTGTAGTGCAACCCTCATACTTACCTACGCTAGACTGGCCATGAGGCTGATTTTGCCCCGTCAAAGCTGCCAAATTAGTCGGTAATTGGGCTTGCTGGGGTTGGGGCAAAAGGGTAACAGTTTGATTAGCCAGTTGGACAGATACGCTGGCGTTAGGGGGTGCGATCGCGCTAAAACAAATAAGTTCTCCCGGTAGTCTGGCAATGTCAGCAGCCGGAGTGAGTGAATCTTTTGCAAAGGCCAACCCCTGTGGAAGTTCAGGCACAGTGGCAACCCTTGTCACCTTGATCTGGAGTTCTTGATTGCGGTGACGCACAGTAAACAGATTCTTTCCCAACTGCAAAGGTAAACTCGGAGAAAAATGACCAGCTTTGCTGCGGGTAATTGGCTTATTATTGATCGAAACTTGTCCATCGGGAGGTGCTGTGCCCAGAAAAAAGATTTTTTGGGCACTTGTTTGGTAGTTTGTCTGGGGAAAAACGACTATAAGAGATGGCTCTGCCAAAGCTACGGAGGAGGTGAGAATACAGCCTAATATTACTAATCCTAAGAGGTTTTTCACAGCAAAATCGCGGAAGATTTGACCACAGTCACTATGGCACAATGACGGGATGTATTTTTAGAAGTTGTTAGAAATTAAAACTACTATGACTAAGTTTATCTTTGTAACTGGAGGCGTAGTCTCCAGTATTGGCAAAGGAATTGTAGCAGCAAGTCTAGGGCGTTTGCTCAAATCGCGGGAATATTCGGTGTCGATTCTCAAACTCGACCCTTATATCAATATAGATCCTGGGACGATGAGTCCCTTTCAGCATGGGGAAGTGTTCGTTACCCAGGATGGCGCCGAGACAGATTTAGACTTGGGACATTACGAACGCTTTACCGATACTTCGATGTCACGATTAAACAGCGTGACTACTGGCTCAATTTACCAAGCAGTCATCAATAAAGAACGGCGTGGAGACTATGATGGTGGGACTGTACAGGTAATTCCTCATATCACCAATGAAATTAAAGAGCGAATTCTGCGAGTTGCCAAAAGTACAAATCCATCTGTAGTGATTACAGAAATCGGCGGTACCGTGGGTGATATTGAATCCCTGCCGTTTTTGGAAGCAATTCGTCAGTTCCGCAAAGAAGTGGGACGGCAAAATGTCTTGTACATGCACGTGACACTAGTGCCGTGGATTGCTTCTGCGGGTGAGATGAAAACCAAGCCAACACAGCATTCAGTCAAGGAACTGAGATCTATTGGCATTCAACCAGATATTTTAGTTTGTCGGAGCGATCGCCCCCTACCCACAAAATTAAAGCAAAAATTGTCGGGATTTTGTGATGTGCCAGAAGAATGTGTCATCACCTCCCAAGATGCCAAAAGTATCTATGAAGTACCACTGAATCTGGAGTGGGAAGGAATGGCAGAACAAGTGCTGAACTTGCTGCAAATGGAACAACGGACACCAGATTTAACTCAGTGGCAAACCCTGGTAAAACGGTTACATAGTCCCAAACACGAAGTAGAAATTGCCATTGTCGGTAAATATGTGCAGTTAAGTGATGCTTACTTATCTGTGGTTGAAGCCCTCAACCACGCTGCAATCTCCACCTATGGCAAACTGCGCCTGCGTTGGGTGAACTCAGAAATTTTGGAAACTGAACCAGCCGAAACCCACCTTGAGGGTGTTGACGGCATAGTTGTGCCAGGAGGTTTTGGACTCAGGGGAGTAGATGGCAAAATTGCCGCCATTAAATATGCCCGGAATCGCCAAATTCCCTTCTTGGGTTTATGCTTGGGAATGCAATGTTCCGTAATTGAATGGGCGAGGAACGTAGGGGGATTAACAGACGCCAATAGTGCTGAATTTGACGCTTATACAACTGAGCCGGTAATTAATTTATTGCCAGAACAGCAGGAAGTAGTGGATTTAGGGGGTACAATGCGCTTGGGACTATATCCTTGTCGTGTTCTCCCTGATACTTTGGCTTTTAAGCTCTATCAGGAAGATGTGATTTATGAACGACATCGACATCGCTATGAGTTCAACAATGCTTACCGCGATTTGTTGTTAAAGTCTGGCTACGTCATCAGTGGCACTTCTCCCGATGGACGCTTAGTTGAAATTGTGGAATTATCCAAGCATCCATTCTTTCTGGCTTGCCAATTTCATCCAGAATTTCAATCCCGCCCCAGTAGCCCGCATCCCTTATTTAAAGGGTTCATTCAAGCGGCGATTTCTCTGTCAAATTCTGTTACACCAACACCATTGGAGGTTTCATAGAAAATCATAATTCATAATTCATAATTCAAAAAATTAATTTGATTTTGAATTAGCGCATAGCAACATTAACTTAAGGCTTGGGTACATTTGATATACAGGGTGCATCATTCATAAATTTCGGACTTGAGGAGATGTTGTGACGTACTGGGTGAAAATCCTTTACGAGAGGAAAGAATATGTAGTAAATTTTGAGCGTGTCCATGCTTTTTGTTATGAACGAAATGGCAGGGTTACTTTTTGGTTACCTGATAGTGCCATTCCCATAGTGATTAACCCACAAACTAACCTAGAAGACTATCAAAAAGTTATCGATTATATAGAATGTGTTACCGAATTGAAATTAAATCATGCCTACTGGGTGAAAATTATTTACGAAAAAAATGAATATGTAATTAACCTCGACTGCGTGAGTTCCTTTTGTCATGAACCGAACGGTAGGATCACTTTTTGGTTACCAGATGGCACTATTCCCATCATCATCAACCCTGCGAGTAATCCTGAATCCTATGAAAAAGTTGTGAAATACGTTGAGAAGGCAACAGGATATTCTTTATCTTAGTATTAACTAATTCGTAATTAATTAGGGAAATCAGTCATTAATTAATAATTTCATTGAGGGTACAGAGCAACTAACTTCAGTTATTGAGTGTGCTTTTTTCGTGTTTAGTTCGGGTCAAAATTCCCTGGCGCTTTCAGCAGCTTGTCTCAATGCTAAAAAAGCTTCTTTTAGAGCTTGGCTAACAGCACTGTCTGGTTCTGTTAGTACTAGCTGTTGGTAGGTTGATAAAAATTGCGATCGTAGTCGATGGAACAAATGCAGAAAGTGACGCATAAAGCTGATACAATCCAAAACCACAATCTCTATACCACCTGTACGGTCGTACAGACTTGAGGCATATTCCTGAACACCTTCTTCTATCGCATCCGTCGTGATAAATATATAGTTGTCAACCCGCTTGCCTGTGTTGTTGATTTTTTGCAAGGCACGGTCAATATCTGCTAAGGTGACGCGTCGGGTCTTCATTTCATAGCTGGTAATCACCTTCTCATCATCAACTAGAGTAATTTCCAAATCTCCCAAAGCTCCTGTCTGCTCATCTGCTGCGTT
The DNA here is from genome assembly GCA_019359545.1 of Desmonostoc geniculatum HA4340-LM1. GTDB lineage: Bacteria > Cyanobacteriota > Cyanobacteriia > Cyanobacteriales > Nostocaceae > Nostoc > Nostoc geniculatum. Next base: position 4,888 of record JAHHHB010000147.1, read on the forward strand.
GTGGGATTCTAGAGGTAAAAAACGCTCCCCAATATACTGTTCTGCTACTTGATAGGCAGCAGCAACCATTAGTACAGGAAGGCGGCTTGAACCTCGGCAAGCCAAATGCTGTTTCAGGAGTGTGATAATTTCCTCTGCTGACAAAGGTATGGCGTCTTCCGACTTCTTCAGGTCGGCTAGTAGTGTTTCCATACGCTCCCGCTTCTCGTTGCGAGCAATAATTAGACAGCGAATGGTTTCGGCTAGCAGTTCTGAGGCAGTTATTCTGCCTTGGTGAACATCATCAAGTAATTCCAGCGCGGCTTCGTAGAGTTTGGGCGGTCGTCCTACTAGATTGACTGCTGGAGTTAAGTTAATGTTACGGTTACGTAATGCAGGGGTGAGGAACGCGGTTGTGGGATTGCAAGGTAGCTCGTGCTTGTTAATGAATGTTGTGATGTAACTTTCATCGTAGTAGCGTCCGGAGTAAGCATCTGGTGTGCCTATTTCAGTGTAAGGCTTCCGGATATCAACATTCGCACGGTGAACCGTCGCCAAAGAGCAGGCCAGTAACAAACGAACTACAGCACGATTGCCTACATAGCGCGATACATAGTCAATTTTTTCGGCAATGCTGGGGTTGGTGACAATCGGTTGAACTATGGATGCTTCGGCTTTTTGTAAGGCTACATCAAGGATAGCTGCTGGGGTTGTGGACATGGAGCGATTTCTTCAACAGTAAGTGTGGAAGCTTGGGGGTCATAATTGAGCCAAAGTACTTCTTGCCGTAACTGCTTGATGGAATGGCAGTGTTTCACGGGCGCTTTAATGCAGTTCCAATCACCGTAAAGTTCCTGCATCAACGAACAATCATAGCCTGAAAGGGCAACTTTACCTTTGACTGAATACAAAACATCCGCTAGTTGCCGATGCTGGTCATCGGTCATTTCATAAGCGTAAGCCTTGCTATCTCCACGGGAATCGTGCGGATACGGAGGGTCACAGTAAAATAATGTTTCTGGACTATCGTACCGTCGAATAATATCAATTGCTCGGTCGTTCTCAATTTGCACGCGTAGCAAGCGTTGCACGATTTCGGGCAGATCCTCAACACTACCAAGCCACCGAGAAACTGCACCAGCCATTCCAGCGCGGCTAGTAAGTTTGCAGTGCGCCCATCGTCCAACACTGGCGGTTTGTGCCAAGCCTGTTCTCACTTGTCGCGCCCGGACGAAAAATCGTCTAGCCCTTTCCAGGTCTGATAAATCCTCTTCTTCTTTGGCAATGGCAGTCCGAAATTCTTCACGCGAAAACGGGGTTAGCCCAATCGCCTCGATGAGTTGGTCTTTTTGGTCGCGTAGTACGCGAAAAAAGTTGACTACTTCGCCATCAATATCATTGTAGGTTTCCACAGGCGAAGGCTCCCGGTTTAACAACACGGCTGCTGAACCGCCAAAGGGTTCGCAGTAGTGGGTCGTTTTTGACAACAAGGGTAAAAGCCAGTCTAAATGACTGTACTTGCCGCCATACCAACCAAATGCAATTTTCTTTGCCATGAAAGTCAACCTCAAAGGGAGTGCTTTACCTGAAACCGAGGATAAGGGTAAAACGCAATTTATTATATGGTGTCGAGAAATGAAGTATAAACAAACAAAAATACTTACATTATTTTTTTAGAGAATAATCTATCTTTTTCGGTAAGGCGATCGCCACCATTGCAGTATCGCTCATCAAATCTCGCTAGAACACCGATTCAGTAATCTTGAAAGAACCTCTCCCCCAACCCCTCTCCGTTTCGGAGAGGGGAGTTTGGCTCCCTCTTCCCTTGTAGGGAAGGGGGCTGGGGGGTTAGGTTTTTGATTACTGAATCGATCCTCTAGGTGCATCATCAATTTTATTTTTACTAAATTAAACCTCGTCCATTTTGAAACCTGGAGTTTTTAAGGAGAGTGTATTATTCGGTTGTGGCTTGAGTTCTGAGCTTTAACCTAATTCCAAAAAACTATCGTTTTCAAGGTAGACTCGGTTTAGTAATCAAAATCCTACTTTGACTCGCTAAAATCGAAACAACCTGGAAAAATCTTACTATGGTAGCCATCTCCCAGCAACCGCAAAAAATGACCATTGAGGAATATCTTGCATGGGAACCCCAGCAAGAACTTCGTTACGAATATGTCAACGGCGAAGTTTTTGCGATGACAGGTGGTACAATTCCCCACAATGACATTACACTTAATTTTTACACAGCCTTACGCCCACATTTACGTGCTAAAGGTTGCCGAGTGAATGTGTCGGACGTGAAAGTGCAAGTTGATACTAAAAGTCCTTATTATTATCCTGATGTTATCGTCAGTTGCGACCCTCAAGACCTCAATGCCCGCAAATTTATTCAAAACCCGAAAATCATTGCCGAAGTCCTCTCCCCCGGTACAAGCGGGAAAGATAGGGGCGAAAAATTCACCAATTACCTGAAAATTCCCTCTTTACAAGAATATTTATTGATAGATTCGCAAACAATCTCCGTCGAACGCTACTGTCGGGGAGAAGGCAGAATGTGGCTTTATTATCCCTACACTGAGGGAGATATTATTACCCTATCCAGTATCGAATTTGAGTTGGCGATCGCACTACTGTACGAAGGTGTTGTATTAGAAGCAGAAGAATAGCTGGTGGCTACTTATCAAAATGGCTGATAGCGTACTGAAAATAATTGCTTTTCACTCGTGTGTAATGGCTTGTCGTTAGACATCGCTTGCTTTTCACCATCAGTCAGAATTGGTAAATTTTCTGTCCATTCTGTAAAAAATTGGTGTTTGTGGCAAGTTGCAAACCAAATTTTTCTTCTAATTCGTAAAGACTGATGTCTCTAACTGGGATGGTTTGAAACATAATCTAAAATTGCGAATAATTTTGCCATGCCAACTTTGCTGCACCCACCATCCCAGCAAATTTTCCTAACTGCGCTGGCAAAATTTGTAAACCCTCTCGTGATAAAGGCTGGACTCGCTTCTCAATTTCTGCCTTGACTGCTGGTAAGAAAAACTCACAGCTACCACTGATACCGCCACCGATAACGATCGCTTCTGGTGTCAGCACATAAACCAAAGTTGTCAAACCAATACCCAAACACATACCATATTCTTGCCAAAAAGTCAAGGCTTCGGCATCTCCTTGTTGGGCAAGGTTACCTAATTCGATGGGTTCCTTGAGAGTGCGGCGACGAATGGCAGTAGCAGAGGCATATTGTTCCAAAGAGCCTTGATTGCCGCTATTGCACATTGGCCCGTCAGGGTTGAATGAAATTAAACCGAGTTCTCCAGCAGCTCCTTGATGTCCAACAAACAATTTGCCATTGAGGATAATTCCCCCACCAACTCCAGTTCCCAAAGTTAGGAGAATCAAATTTTGAAAGTTGCGACCGGCTCCCAACCAAGCTTCTCCCAAAAGAGCGCAGTTAGCATCATTACCAATTACGGTTGGTTTACCAGTTTTAGTTTCCAACCAGTCTGCTAAAGGCACATCGATCCATCCAGGTAAGTTGATGGCAATTTTCGCAATCCGCGCTGCGGCATCGGACGGGCCAGGAGTTCCCACACCAATAGCAATACTACGATTATCTGGGTCAATTTGAGCGATCGCATCTAGCAACACCGCCAACACAGCCTCCGGCGTTGTTGGTTGGGGGGCTGTCAAAGTCAAAGACTGTAGGCAACTACCATCAGATGTAAAACGCCCCAGCTTAATTGCTGTTCCTCCGACATCAATGCCAATTACTTCATTTGTCATTTGTCATTTGTCATTTGTCATTTGTCATTTGTCATTTGTGATTGGGCATTGATTATTCCCCGCGTCCCCGCGTCCCCGCGTCCCCGCGTCCCCGCATCCTCATCTCCCCCACTCCCCACTCCCCAATTCCTCACGGTTTTAGAATCTTGGCACGAAAATATTCTAAATTTTCTGTCTTATTAGGTGCGATTCGTAAATTAGCAACAGTCATGGTACGAATATTCGATCGCTCCTGCCAAACTGTAATAGGAGTACCTCTTAAGATACCAGCAAGGGCGACTGATAGCATGAACCCGCCAGTAGCGGCGGCAATTAATGTCAGATTATCTTTCACAAAAATCTCTCTACTATTTATTATTTGTTATTTGTCCTTTGTCATTAGTCATTTGTCCTTTGCAAATGACCAATTACTAATGACCAATGACTACTTTCGGATTCTATTTTCTCTTCGTAAACGAGGATTGACAAATTCGTTTAACCCTTCACCAAGTAGTGATAACCCTACAACCATGCATGTCATCGTTAAACCAGGGAAAAGGGTAGTCCACCAAATGCCAGTAGGTAAAGCTTCCAGTGCTTGTTTTAAATCGTATCCCCATTCTGGCACTTCTTCTGGAAGTCCTAGCCCCAAAAAGCCCAAACCGCCCAATACTAAAATTGCATCAGCGGCGTTGAGGGTGAATAGGACGGGTACACTTTGAATGACGTTGAAAAATAGATATCGAGAAAGCACAACCCAAGTGGAAGCCCCCATTGCTTGAGCAGCTTCGATGAACACTTCAGTCTTGACGCTAACTGTGTGGTTACGGACAACACGGTAATATTGGGGGATGTAAGCAATGCTAATGGCGATCGCAGCATTCAATATCCCACGCCCCACCACAAACGCCAACGTCACAGACAACAGTAGTCCTGGTAGAGTGTAGATGCTATCCATAATAAACAGCAACACTTTATCCAGTTTCCCACCGAGATAACCACTCAGCATCCCCAAAGGCACACCGATAATCATACTCAACGCAGTTGCCAAAATCACCACCTGCAAAGCCGCTTGAGCGCCGAACAGTGTGCGAGAGAAGACATCATAACCCAGGCGACTAGTACCAAACCAATATTTAGCCGATGGTGGCTGATGAATTGGATTCGAGAGAAAATCTTTCGGGTTTTGTAGCCATCCCCAAGCCTGGAATACGGGAGCGAAGAATGCCAGGAAGATGAAAAATAGGGTAATGGCTAACCCGATGAGCATGAGTTTCTGAGATAGATTGGGATTTTTAGTAAACTGGAAAAAAGTTGGTAATTGCCGTTTTGTAATGGCCATAAAGCGATCGCCTGGATCAAGCAAGATACGCTGACTATTTTACATATCAGATTGGGAATTGGGTAAATATCCTGAATAAAAATCTGACTGCTTCGCGTGAATACAGAGCTACACTGAGGTAGAGTTATTAGGTCTGATTTTTGCTGAAGTTAACCAATAAATTACCAGCCCGTCTCGGTACAAAGAGCAATTATCTCAAGTAGAGAAAGATTTTTTTAATATACTTTGATACCGTATTTGGATAGTCAGTATTATTTTCAATTCTTGGAACAGCTTTGTTGCAAAGGTTTTTAATCCAAAATCCCAAATCTAAAATCCAAAATTAGTATGATATGCCTGCAAGAGACATTTATCATGATGCTGTTAGGAATGCCTTAATTCAAGAAGGCTGGATAATTACAGATGACCCCCTACATTTAAAGTGGGGTCAAAAAGATATGTATGTAGATTTAGGAGCCAAACAACTCTTAGCCGCAGAACAAGGAAGTAAAAAAATAGCTGTAGAAATTAAAAGTTTTGTTAGTCCTTCAGAAATGGCAGACCTCAAAGATGCTATTGGGGGATTTATCATGTATCGTGCTGTTATCCATCGCCTTGAGCCAGAAAGAACATTATATTTGGCAGTGCGCGACAGCGTATTTACAGCTTTGTTTGAGGAACCAATTGGTACACTTTTAATAGAAACTGAGAATCTAAAGTTACTCGTTTTTAATCCAGAAACGGAGAGGATTATTCAATGGATACCTTAGATAATTATCGACGTATCATCAAAGAGGTGTTAGTACCCTACACGCAAATTCCTTATTCCCACGCTGCTATTGAATGTAAAGCAGTCTTTGATAACGAAAATGACAGCTATTTACTGATAACTTTAGGCTGGGATGGTGTTAAACGAATTCACGGTTGTTTAGTTCATATTGACATTATTGATGGCAAAATTTGGGTACAACGAGATGACACAGAAGATGGCGTTACCTACGAATTAGTAGCAGCAGGAATTGCTAAAGAGAATATTGTCTTAGCATTTCATCCACCAAATGTTAGGCAACATACAGGATATGCTGTTGCCTAACGTCTAAAAAGTACTACAAATTAAGGCTACTACTTAAGCAAGGGATAGTGAGTATTGATTATTGGGGAAGATTCTCCCCAATACCCACTATCTCAAAGATTGCTTTCAATCAACTGCCGATATTCGCTCTTTTGCTTCACGCCTTTGACTTCCTTCACTAGTTCCTTGTTTTTGAACAATTGCACTGTTGGCGTTCCTGTAACATTAGCATTTTCAGCAATATCTCTGTCTTTGTCGATGTCAATTTCCACAAAGTGGATTTTGCTGTCAAATTCATCCACCACTTTATTTAAAATTGGCTTCAGGGTATGACAAGGACCGCAGCCAGGAGAGACGTATTTGACTAGGAGTAAGCGATCGCTTTCGTGGAATAATTTCCGTAAAGCATAACCTCCCTCATGACGCGTTGCACTCAAGTTAAATCCAGCTTCTTCCTCAGCTTCGGTCTTTTTAGCTGGTTGATGTTTCAATTCGTTATCTGCTGTCTCTGGCTGTTGATGGAATTCTTGAATCAAGCCACTGGAAGATAACCAACGTTCTGCCAACATCGCCGCCATACAGCCAGTACCCGCAGCCGTAATTGCTTGACGAAATTCATGATCTTGAACGTCGCCAGCAGCAAAAACGCCCTCTACACTGGTTTCTACAGAACCGTGCTTGGTGACAATGTAACCTACCTCATCCAGTTCCAATTGCCCCTTAAATAAAGAAGTATTGGGAGTGTGACCAATGGCGTAGAATAAACCCTTGGCGTGTAGTTGACTTTCTTCACCAGTTTTAGTGTTGCGGACTTTCACCCCTTCCATGTGTCCGTTACCGAAGATATCCACGGCTTCTGTGTTCCAATGTACCTGGATTTTCGGGTTGCTCAAAACTCGGTCTTGCATGGCTTTAGAAGCCCGCATTTTATCGGTGCGTACCAACATATTTACCTTGGAACCGTATTTGGTGAGGTAAATTGACTCTTCCGCCGCTGAGTCGCCAGCACCAATCACAGCCAGTTCTGCACCATGAAAAATGGGCGTTGCACCATCGCAAATTGCACAAGCGGAAATACCCCGACTCCAGAATTGCTGTTCGCTGGGTAAACCCAAACGTTTTGCTGTCGCACCGGTAGCAATCACGATGCTGTTGGTTTTGATTTCTCTTTCTTGCGATCGCACTATAAATGGACGCTGACTCAAATCAACTGATATAACATCTTCAGTATATAGTTCAGCCCCCCAGCGCTCTGCTTGCGCCTTCATCTTATCCATCAGTTCCGGCCCGGTAATCCCTTGGGGAAACCCAGGAAAGTTCTCGACTTCCGTCGTCGTCATTAACTGCCCACCAGGCAATCCCCCGACTTGAAAACCTTCAAATACAACGGGTTTCAGGTTAGCCCGTCCAGCATAGATGGCGGCTGTGTACCCTGCTGGCCCAGAACCGATAATTACTAAGTTTTCTACTGTGGGGTTAGTCATGAAAATACTACGAACTCATAACGACTACGTTTAATATAGCATAACAAATTGCGATCGGCTATATCAGATGGTAAGCGGTGGGAAACGCCTACAGTACTATGCGCTCAATACTTGCCAAAGATGCTCTTAGAGTGCGGTACTTATGATAAATATAGAAGTATTTTCCATAATATTATGTCTTTCACCGTTGCAGATTTAGAGCAGCTACAAACCGAACATCCAGAATGGCAGATGGAGTTGGTAGAGGGGAAAATCATAGTTATGGGGCCATCAGATTACGAGTCAGAGGAAATTGGCACTCGGTTGAGTACCTTCTTAAATATTTGGGTTATGTCGCGCAAACTAGGGCGAGTAACTGGTTCTAGCGCAGGCTTTATACTACCGAGAGCAGAAGGCGCACAAGAGGACGATTCGGGAAAAAGAAACCTGCGTGCCCCTGATGTGTCTTTTGTTAAGGCTGATCGCTTGAAGAAGACCAAGCGGGATTTTGTAGAGTTACTTCCAGACTTGATGGTTGAGATTAAATCTAAAAGCGACAGAATTAAGCCACTTGAAGAGAAGATTCAGCTATTTTTGCAACTTGGGTCTGTAGTCGGCATACTGATTGACCCTGACAAATTGACAGTAACGGTCTATCGACTAAATCAAGCTTCAGTAGTGTTGCACAATGGAGACACACTTACACTACCAGACTTGCTACCAGGTTGGGAACTGGCGGTATCAGAACTGTGGCCACCTGAGTTTGAATAAGTTACTTCGACAAACAAAATTGAAAATCTAGTAGGGTGGGTAAACCCATATTTTTAGGTTCTGGGCACTGCTTACCCTACGGTTATTGAGAAAGTTTCAGGTTTTCAATACATAAATTTTGAGGTTGTGATAGAACTTCCTAAAAGTTGGGAATACTCAAAGTTGGGTGTGCCGCTAACTTAGGCAGCATGGGAAATTTTCGCCTGTGTGTCGTAGTTCCAGAAATGAGTTTGTGTCGCGGTGTAAGTAGGTGGGCATAAAAAAACCAGACTATGTAAAGATAAGTAAATACGGAGAATGCATCTAGATGAGGTGACTGATATATGGGCGCTCGTTTAAGGGTATTTCTAACTCGTGAGCAAGACCAAAC
>JAHHHB010000148.1 GCA_019359545.1 Desmonostoc geniculatum HA4340-LM1
GAGGATGGTTCAGTTGTGAAGTACACATGACAATGTGCCAATTCACTGAGGAGCCGTGTGATGTGAAAGTATCAAGCACGGTTCTGGAGAGCAGCGACTCTCGTGAGGGGGTCGCTGACTTTACTAGAGGTCAAAATTTTCCAACTGAACTTCCTCCTTCAGAAAATATAGTTGCATCACCTTCTTTGAGGAATCCGCTGTAAGCTTCCATACCGTGTTCACCGATATCTAAACCTTCTAACTCCTCTTCTGTGGATACTCTGATGCCTAAAGTAGCTTTCAGTACTAACCAAAAAATACTACTGAGTAAAACAGTGATGCCACCTACTGAGATAACGCCCAGCAATTGAACACCCAACTGTCCAAAGCCACCACCTGCAAATAAACCTTTTGCTGGGCCAAGTGCCTCACCATACCAGGAGTAAACACCAGGACCGACAGACCACAAACCAACTGCTAGAGTTCCCCAGATACCGCAAACTAGGTGAACTGAGGTAGCTCCCACTGGGTCATCAATACCAAGTTTGTCAAAGAATGTGACCGAGAAAACTACGATGACTCCAGCAATCAAACCAATGATGAAAGCACTGCCGATACTAACGTAGGCACAAGCCGCTGTAATTCCAACTAAGCCAGCCAAAATACCATTGATAATCATTGACAAGTCTGGCTTACCTAAGTAGACCCAAGCTGTAACTGTGGCGGCAATACCACCAGTAGCAGCAGCCATGTTGGTTGTTAAAGCAATGTGGGTAATTGCGCTAGGATCGGCAGCCATTACAGAACCGGGGTTGAAACCAAACCAACCCAACCAAAGTATTAAACAACCCAGGGTGGCAATACTCATGTTGTGACCTGGTAGGGCAACAACTTGCTTGTCTTGATATTTACCAATGCGGGGACCGAGAAATGCTGCTCCCATTAAAGCTGCCCAGCCACCGACGGAGTGAACCACCGTAGAACCAGCAAAATCCCAAAAGCCTTTGTCTGCTAGCCAGCCAGCTCCCCAAATCCAGTGTCCGGTGATGGGGTAGGCAATACCTACGAGTAAGAGGCTGAAAATCAGGAAGTCAAGGAACTTAATTCTTTCAGCTACTGCGCCAGAAACAATTGTTGCTGCTGTCCCAGCAAATACTAGCTGGAATAAAAATTTGGCAGCTAGGGGTACGCCAGCCCAACTAATGGCGCTGAAGACGCCTTTATAAGCTTCTCCTGTGGCAGGACTGTTATCTGTTCCTGATAAGAAAAACCCATTCAAGCCAATGAAGTCGTTGCCATCGCCGAACATTAAGCCAAAACCAATTGCCCAAAAAGCAACGGTGGCCAGAGCAAAGACAATCAAGTTTTTAGCAAGAACATTGACTGCATTTTTCTGGCGACAGAAGCCGGTTTCTAACATACAAAAACCAGCATTCATGAAGAATACCAAAAAGGCAGCGATCGCAACCCACAGCGTATCAATAGCAACTTTTAGTTCTGCTGTGGTTGGGCCAGCGGCTGGAGTTTGGGCAACTGCGGCATAACCCCAACCCAATACAATCAGACAGGCTAAAGGTAGGCAAGCTTGCCAGCTGGGAGTGAGTCGCTTAATTGCTAAATAGAATCTCTTGACTTTTGAGTTTGATTGTGCAAATTCTCTGTAATTTCTTACAGACAGATGCCTTCTTTTTGGGTTCGATTTTTGTTTGTACATGAATTTGAACATCATCCTTCAAAGCATCGTTCAAAATAGGAAAAAACTCAAGCGGTCAGTTAAATCGAGTAGTTCTTGATATTTTTCGTTAAGACCACTTGTTTCCAAAGCAGAAAATCAATTAACGCAGGTCGCAGGTCGCAGGTCGCAGGTCGCAGGTCGTTTTTGTAACGGGGATTTATACCCCGCTCGCCTAACTTTTCGCCTTCAAAGGCGAGGTTTTAGACCTGATTGTTTTGATAACCTTAGTAGGAGTGTAAAAAAATATTGGCACATCTGTAAATATTTTTCGTATATCTTTTTAATAAATTCAGATATTCTTTCTCAAACAATCAAATCTACTTTACTTAATCTTTATTATTTCAAAAACATAAACATATTTTTGCAGGTAAACTGCCCAAAATTATTTATCTAATGGGAAAAAAATACGGTATTTAAGTGCTAAGCAATTTGCACAATACACTTTAACTACCGTAGAATGACAGTTTTTCAGCTAAAAGTATGTTTGTTCGGTCTATTCGCTTTCAAAAGCTCCGACTTCTGAAGTTTTATTGCGATTTTTTTCTTGTTCTTCTAGTGAATAAACATCCGGCCATACTGACGCACCGTGTTCGTAAGCATCAATACCAATGCGATCGGCTTGGGGATCGACGCGCAGGCGTCCCAGGGCTTTTAGACCACCAAACATCAAAAAGCTAAAGGCGACGGTGAAAACTACAATTGCTACCACACCCAAAAGTTGTATGCCCAGCAAATCAAAGCCACCGCCTAAAAACAACCCTGCTTTTTTGTTCAGTGTGAGTTCTGCTTGACCTAAGAAGCCAACAGAGAGAGTACCCATCATCCCATTGATGGCGTGTACGGAAAATGCCCCTACTGGGTCATCAATGTGGAGTGACTCAATCAAATCCACCCCAAGTACAACCAAAATACCACCCGTTAACCCAATCACAACTGAAGCCCAAGGAGCAACAAAAGCACAAGGTGCCGTAATTGCCACTAATCCGGCGAGAGAACCATTGAGACAATAAACCAAATCCCACTTACCTGTGCGGATGTATTGGAAAATTATGGTTGCAAGTGCCCCCGCTCCTGCGGCGAGTGTAGTATTAATTGTTACTAAACCAATTAATCCTGGATTAGCCGTACCGAGAGTTGAACCAGGGTTGAACCCGTACCAGCCAAACCATAAAATCATTGTTCCGAGAGTCGCTAACCCCAAATTATGCGCTGGTGGTAGTGTTCCCCAAGCCGGACGACCAGGACGGGGACCAAGCAAATAGGCTCCAATCAGTGCTGTCCAACCACCCACAGTATGAACAACGGAACTACCAGCAAAATCATGATAACTGAGTTTGGCTAACCAGCCGTTGGAGTTCCAAGCCCAGTGAACGATAATCGGGTAGCTGATTGCCCCCATAACGGCACTGTAAATTAAGTCACCAATAAAATCTGTTCTTCCGGCCATTGAACCAGTAGTGATGGTACTGGCGGTAGCAGCGAAAGCAAATTGGAAGAAGAACAAGGTATAGGTGTTGATTGCAGCGGTAGAACCTGGCGCACCCAATGGATAGCTACCATCTGCACCAGGTAGCTGACTGAGGAAGAAGGTATCTATGCCAAATAAACCGCCAGCACTCGTACCAAAGGCGATACCAAAGCCGATCGCCCACCATGCCAAAATGGTTACGGCAGCGTCAATGAAATTTTCCAATAAGGCGTTAACTACACCTCTTTGCCGAATCAAACCTGCTTCTAGCATGGCAAAGCCAGTTTGCATGAAAAATACTAAAAACCCGGTTAGTAGTACCCAGGTAGTATCAATTGAAATTTGCAGTTTCGTTGTTGTTTCCGATAAAGATTGAACAGTCGGAGGATCTGCCGCCTGTACAATTGTTGGGGCAAAAACTGCAAACACCATTGAACCGATAGCTAGCGCCAGTAGGCGATGCCAGGGTCGAACATGCTTATTCATTGCTTCTTTTTTCCTGCTGGAAAAGCGGTAATAGATTTAGCGAAATTAGTTATTTTAGTTAGGTATGAGGTTACAAAGTTTTAGCCAAGCTTTGGGAAAATAATTATCTCATTATTTTCTAGAGAACACACTTTTTCTAATATCAAAAACTCTGATTGAGGAAAAACATAAACATTCTTCCACAGAAATTATGAGATTACTTCGTGTTGTACCCTTGAAAAATTTATGCCTAAACGGATAAATTTGACTGATTGTCTATTTACTCAAACCAAAAAACTGTATCTGTTAATACATTTTTTTCGCTACCCTATGGCAACATAGCGGCTAAGGCAAAATATCAAGCAACTATATCCTTTGTGGATAAGTATTTTCCGGGATCACAGTCGGACAAGTTTGTATATTTTTAAATTTTTATACAAATAATTAATTATTTGTTACTTTAAGGCTGTGTTCAGGTCAGTAAATGTAAAGTTTACAATTCAGCACGGAGTGAATCCACCGCTACCGCTAATACAACTCAGTGCTGAGCGGTATTTATTAGAACATTTGTTGTAAATATTGCTCATAACCGAGTTTTTCTAGTTTGGCTTGCTTGGCGATTACCGATTCGCATAGGGTTTGGCGGTATTGTTGGACTTTTCCTAACAATTCTGGTTGTGCTGTTGCGAGTATTTGTACTGCTAAAAGCCCAGCATTTTTGGCATTACCGATCGCCACTGTAGCTACGGGAATACCAGCAGGCATTTGTACTATTGAATACAAAGAATCTAGTCCTTGCAGGTTCCGAGTGGCTACAGGAACACCGATGACAGGAAGGGGAGTTAAAGAGGCTACCATTCCGGGAAGATGAGCAGCACCACCCGCACCAGCAATAATTACCTTAATACCGCGTTGGTGTGCGAGTTTAGCATATTCCACCATGCGTTCTGGGGTACGATGAGCGGAAACGATCGCCACTTCATTTTCAACGCCAAATTCGTCACAAATTGCGATCGCGTCCTTCATCGTGGGCAAATCAGAATCGCTGCCCATGATAATACCAACTAAAGGAGTCATAGAATTTTGGATTTTGGATTTTGGATTTTGGATTCAATCTAGAATCAGATTTAGCTATATTCTCGCAAATGTGATGACTCAAGCAACACAAAGTGCCCTAGAAATTATCAATGCTAGAGTGCCTGGATACAAAGATTTGCAAATGCTGTTGGTTAATCAAGAGGGAATAATTGAGCAAATCTTGCCAATGAGTACGGTTGGTGTAGGGACGCACAGCTGTGCGTCCCTACTAAATGTAGCAGGTGACTGGATTTCTCTAGGCGGCGTTGATTTGCAAATTAACGGTGCATTGGGATTGGCATTTCCGGATTTGAGAAGTGAAAATGCTGATCTTCTTGAGAAAATAACGCAATATTTGTGGGATGTAGGGGTAGATGGATTTTTACCGACACTTGTCACAACTTCGATAGAAAATATTCAGCGATCGCTGGCAGTTATTGCTAATTTTACTGAAAAACAGAGGTCATGCGCCAAAATTCTCGGAGTACATCTAGAAGGGCCATTTTTGAATTTCCAAAAGCGTGGCGCACATCCAGCAGAGTACCTGTTACCCTTAACAATTGACGAGGTAAAGCGGGTTTTGGGAGATTATGCCCATGTTGTGAAAGTTATCACCTTAGCGCCAGAATTAGATCCCACTGGCGAAGTCATTCCATATTTGCGTTCTTTGGGGATTAGCGTTAGTTTAGGACACTCCCAAGCAACAGCCGCCCAAGCAGAACGCGCCTTTGAACTAGGTGCAAGGATGGTAACCCATGCTTTCAATGCTATGCCACCACTACATCATCGTGAACCTGGGTTATTAGGGGCAGCAATTACCCATCCGGATGTGATGTGTGGTTTTATCGCGGATGGAGAACATGTTTCGCCTACTATGCTGCAAATTTTACTGCGTGCCAGCGATGGAGAAAAGGGGCTGTTTCTAGTTAGTGATGCCCTGGCACCTCTGGGATTACCCGATGGGGTGTATCCTTGGGACAGCCGGCAAATTGAAGTCAAAAATGGTACTGCACGATTGCCAGATGGCACATTATCAGGAACGACTTTACCTTTATTGGTGGGAGTGCAAAATTTGGTTAAGTGGGGAATTTGTGATGTGGAAAATGCGATTTTATTAGCTACCAATGCACCTAGACAAGCAATTGGTTTACCAGGAATTGTTCCAGTCCAAACCGCTAATTTATTGCGCTGGCATTGGGATAAACAGACAAAAGAACTATCTTGGCAACGATTATAAAAATTTTCTGTTGGGGAGCGATCGCTTGGGCTGATGCTTGCAAACTATATTACAGTAACTTTACGTAAATTTACAATAAAAACTCACTTTCTTCCACCGAAATTGCAATCGGTCTTGGGGTATAAATAATAGTATTTAAGGTTATCTGCCATTAGTGAGTTTCTCTGATAGCGATTCCCATTTATATGCGATACAACATTATATCCCAAGGTGTAGGGGCACGGCACTGCCGTGCCCTTACGGGTGTACCTCACGTAAACAAGAACCGCTATAGAAATAAAAAGTGATTAAAACATTGGAGAATCATGAGCGAAAAAGTAGTGTCTAGAGAATATAAAGTCTTGCTACAAAAAGATTTATTTATTGGTAATGAACAAGAAGTTTTAAAAAAATCCCATGATTTTTGGCAAGATTTTTCACAGGCTATTAATAATATTGTCATTAAGTTTAAATGAAAATTTTTACCTAGTTTTACTATTCGTGCAACTTGTCAAATACCCATGCCAAAGCACCATCAACATCAGTAACGTAATCCCCTGGTGGTATGGCTGGACGATTCACCATCACAACTTTCACCTCAAGTTCTCGTGCGGCAATGATTTTGGCGTAGGTTGCATCGCCACCGCTATTTTTACTGACTATGGTATCGATGTTGTGGTGAATCAGAATTTCCCTTTCATTGTTGAGGGTAAAGGGACCGCGATCGCACAATAACATCCCCGGTGGCACTAAGGCATCACGGGCAGGAGGGTCAATCATCCGCATGAGAAACCAAATTTCCTTGAGGTGAGCAAAGGCGGCGAGTTCTTGCCTACCAACTGTCAAAAACACTCGCCGTGATTGGTTTTGTAGGGCTGCGGCTGCGGCTGTAACGCTGTCAACTTCAATCCAGCGATCGCCACTTACTTTTTCCCAAGGCGAACGAATTAACATCAGATGGGGTACTCCAACTTTGGTTGCAGCATCTACCGCATTCCAGGAAATCTGGGTAGCAAAAGGATGGGTTGCATCAATTAGTAAGTCGATTTGCATTACTTCCAGATAACTAGCCAATCCAGCCACACCACCGAAGCCTCCAACCCGCAAATCACCCAAAGGAACTAATGGTTCACGCGTGCGACCAGCTAGGGATGTGATTATTTCTACCCCTTCCATACTCGCCAGTTTCGCAGCTAATTCTGCTGCATCTCCCGTCCCACCCAGAATCAAAACGCGCATCATAAAAAGGAGTCAGAATTCAGAATTCAGAATACTCTACCCATAAAGGGATAGAGTTTTAAATGAGTGAAAAAAATTTCATACTAGTTTCCCGCCACTTGTGGACCAGGTTTTGAACCAATATTCATTACCCAGTCGTACAGAATTCATACTGAATTCTGACTCCTGAGTTCTGAATTCTTCTTATAAAGATGGAATTTTTGCCAAAATGCCATTTTTCAGAGGCTGTGGACGCTCTGACCAAGGCAGTAAACCATTTGGTTTGCCATAGTATTGGCTAGCACACTCCAGTACCGCAGATGCACTGCCATCAACAGCTAAATCGCCAAATAAATATGTTATTTTGCCTTTGGCAGCAAAGGCAACTACACAGGAACGATTACAAGCACTCATGCATTCAACCTCTTGAATTGGGAATTCATCTCGCAAGTCCCAATCTTGTGCCAGGTGCCGAAGTTGCTGTAATAGTTGTTCGCCACCGCCTCCAGGTAAACGTTTTCCATCTTGCCAAACGCTGGCACAGGTTTTGCAAACAAATAAAGTGTGGTTAGGAACACCACAGTCATTAGTTGTGGAAATATTTATAGTCGCAGTCATCTGTACCTCGCAGAAATGTGGAACTGATAAATCTACTTCGGCGGGCATCCTGACTCACTCAATTTAGAATTTGGGATGACTAAGGCAAGCTAATCTCAAATCTCAAATTAGTTCACAGTTGCGGGACAGTGGCGGATTTGCACCGAACTTTCCCCGTTACCTCTGGTAGCTGACCCCCACCAGAACCGAATAACCTTAACGATCATACACTAGGGTCGAATGGTACTGAAATCATCTAGATTCTTTATCTTGCTTTTTGATATAGGTATGTGTTATTGTTGGTAATCGTGTGGTTAAGGACGTATAGCTCAGTTGGTTAGAGCGCTACGTTGACATCGTAGAGAGTGACTAGCGTCACCTTGACCCCTCCGTACCTTTCTGCTTTGCTAATATACCCAGAACTACCTTGACTGTCCCAGTTTTGTCCCAAGAATATCTGATGGAACAGGACTAATACTACAGTATTAAGCCGTATTTATTAATACATTTCCACTATTTCGGACTAGCCTTAAGTCTTAATGACCTTAATGTAAGCTTGTAACCCAATATTCTCTACTCTCGTCAATAGGCTCCCAGGTTAACCCCTCAGGATCTCTTTCAGTAGTCCACTGGGCTATCTTGTTTTTACCTATTCCAGTTAACACCTGTGGCAAATCCTTGAGAGTGTTCAGTCTACCTCTTTCAGTCTTGGCAGTTGATAATGAGATATGTTTAGGGGCTAGTCTATCCGCTAGGGCATCCCTAGTAAGTTTCAAATCGTGCCCAGGCTGATCTGAGGTATCACACACGCATGGGTTTAACATCTGTAAATAGTCCTCAGCCTCTCTAACTAAATCAGGTAAACCCCAGTGCCATTTGGTTGTTTGCCAACCATCAGCCAGTGCTTGAGCGATCGCCGGATGTTGCATTTTAGCTAACCTATCCTGATACTCGGCTAAAGCTCTATTAAGGGTAGTAACAGGTTGATATTTAAATCTATTGTCAGTTTTAGCCTCATGCCAGATTTCATCAGAATACTCAGCCGCTACCTCTAGCCACCTCTTAGCACCGTTAGCAGATTTCTGGGTAATAGCAACTACCCGATCATCAGGGAATACATACCACTTCCTGTTCTTGATGGTCTCTTCTATGGCTGACTTAAGTTCCCACTGAGGTGGTAGTTTATCACCTAGTTTACTCACACACACACTTTTGTCTACCTCATTATCTGATAAGGCTTTTACTGGTTTTAATACCCTATCTTGGTATACCTGTTTGAGTGCTTTGAATGCCTCCGCTTGGGTTTTATAATCCTTAGCTAGCTCTTTAAACCATTCCCAATCGTCGGGGTCTACTTTTACTGATAAGACTTTTTGTGACATACGTGTACCTTTATTGTTTAGTAAACCTCTCAAACACTTGCTATTTATGACGGTATACTTAGGTGTGTGTGTTAGCTTAACCGACGATTACCTACCTCATCAGTCCAGAATAAATACTGACCTGGGGAAAATACCTGATTACAAAGTTAATGGGGGTCATAATCAACTCAGGTATACCATATTTATTAGTATACCTCTAAAAATATTGTTTTACATAAAGGTATACTAAAATGTGTGTGTGTTATGCCAATAAACCAGCTACCTGTATACCAGCCTCTTGAGAACAACGTTTAGTCTCCTTATCCCCTTTAGCAGATGCTAAGGTCATCTTTTGAATGGCTAGCTGTTCGGCAAAGGATACGGCGGTTAACTCTAACATATTCATACCGTCTCTGGGATTTGAGTTATCTAATGCTGTCTGAAGTTCCTTAGCAGATTTACCGAATATAGGTTGGTAAATAGCGTTGGTATTAGCTCCATAACCAAACTTAGTGACCCCTCTAGCTTGTAGATCATCAGTGAAAGCCCGACGAGCTATCTTACCGTTTGTCCTAACTGCAATCCACTTTAGTTTTTCTGGATCATCCTCTCGCTGAATAATCTCATCAACTAGGGTGACATCATTTTCTAAGTATCGTTTGAAAGTTTCTTTGACAAATACATCAAAGTCTGGAGACAGCCACTCAGCTAACTTGATGGCTACCAGAGGGTGTACATAAGTCCCCCCACTCTTACCCCGTTTGACTTCCAAAATACCCCCATTAGGGGTAGTTCTGGAAAGCTTAATCCGTAAGGCTTCTAGATAAGCCTTAATCCCTTCGGCTTTTAAGAACTTATCGAGTCTACGGTTAAAGTGGCTACAAAGATATGTAGCGTTTACGTAGTCGTCATGACGCGTATTCTGTGTTAAAATCAAGCTATAGTTCATATTATTTTTACTTAAGTATCTGGTGAGGGTTGTAGTTAGCACTACATCCCTTGTTTGCTATCTAGGGGTTAATGTGCTTACGTCTGTAAGTTTAGGTAGGTAACAATCGCTTCTCTGATAACTCCGACCGCTTCATAGACGGGTAGATAACCCCTTGGGCTTCTATTTGTGACCTCATTTGAGCTATTAGCCTTCTCTCAGCCATTAAAAGAACTACACCCTCTCTAACCAGGGCACTAATCGGCGTGCCTGTCTTCTCAGCCTCAGTCTCTAACCACTTATAACTTTCTAAGTCAAATCTAATACCAGCTTGTTTCAGTTTAGCCATAGTAACCCCCTTTATTAACTAATAAGTCAACTCAGAGTTGACTAAATCCCTTATAAATAGAGGGATATATTAGATGGCTAAGGTAATCCGTGGGGGTAAGATACGTGACTGGAACCCCCATAAACATCCAAGAGGTAAAGGGGGGAGATTTGTAGAAACCCCCGACACACCCAGCACAACAGGTGGGCGATCGCCACTAACTCGTGCTGACATCATTAAGCAGTCGATGACCCTTAAGGCTACAAAGAAAGCCGCAGAGGTTTACCAGGCAAGATTAGAGTTTATTCAAAGCCTGAATCTAGAACAGCGTAGACGGTTTCAGCAGGTACTTGAGAAGAAAAAAAGTAAACCTACACCAAGTCCTCAGCCTGAACCAGTAGCCATACCAACCGCTACTAAATCTCCTAAGACCCCTAAGGCTCCTAAAAGTACTACTAATCAACCCATAAGCCCTAATCAACCCAGAGAGCCTTTTACCAAAAAGACTGATAAGAAAATCATTAAGAAATATGCTAGAGAGGGTGACTTATCACTGCTTACACCTAAGGAACTTGATTTAATATCTTCCATACGCGCCCCTGTACCTAGAGTTCCTGGTGATGATGAGGATATTAAGATAGCGGACACGGGTAAGATTACGATCTGGGACGGGCGCAAAAGCTCAAAGTACTCTAAGTTCGATCCCAGCTTTAAGGTACGTACTAATAAATCTCACAAATACCAAGTCACCTCGGAGGATGGGACAGATTTAGTACTTAACCGACATCCTAAGGTACTAACTTACAAAGGTGAGAAAGTAGATGGAGTACCCAGCCTACACCCTAAGTTAGCCGAAATGTCGGATAAAGCACTTATACGTGCTTTAGTCGATACCAAAGGATTTGTAGAAGCATCAGAAGCCCCTCCAGCCCCTCAATGGAAGCCTTTATATCATGGTTCCATACCTAAGCAGTATGTAGCTGATCGAGGCTACGGGGGTATGGAGATCCACCACATAGATCAGTGGGCTAAGACTAGATTTGACAAGGTAACAGGTGATTACAATAACGGATTAATCACACTAGATGAAGCTAAGGATCAAATGAGATCTTTATTACGCCCTAACCCAAAGGAAAAATCTGGGTACGAGATTGATATCAAAGATCAGGATGATCGTAAGTTCGTAGTATTAGCCGCTGGTACGCATAACTTTACTAGTCCCCTGTACTTCCAGAATCATCCTATGGGTCTTCATCCAGATACAGGTAGCTTTGTGCAGTTCGGTATACCTAAAAATGGCTCAGGTGGTAGAGGGGAGTTTAATAAGTGGCGTGATGGGTTTTGGCGAGAAGTGTACCGTAAAGAATCTTACGCATTATTAGGTGAGCTAAATCGTAGAGTATCTAAGGGTAAGTTATCCCGTGATGATGCTAGAAAAATACTATCTGAGGCACATCAGCAGGCTACCAAAGATTTAAATGGTGTGCTATCATATAGGAAGCAAATAGAAACCCGTAACGCAGAGATTAAAACAGCTAAAGAAGCTGCGGGGTTAACTAAGAGAACCAGTAATATCACTACTACAGTAAGTTAATATGTTTACCATTACGTTAGACGGCATTGAGCTAGAAGGTAGCGACATAGATTTTGTAACTGCCTACGCAGCAGACGGTCAGGTTACTGATGATTTTCTTAATGCTCTAGAGTATACGATTACGTTAACTGACTCAGGATTGGACTTGGCTGAGCGATCGGAGATATTTGTTACCCGTGAGGATTTAGACGCTACCACATACGAGAGGTTACTAGAAATCATTCAACCTACCTAAGTTGTGGCTCTAGTTACTCCCTATAGTTCGCAACCGATAACCCTGGAAGCCTTAGACTACCAGGGTTTTTATATGGGAATATTTCGCAACCGCTAGTACAGGACTTATAGTAGGCAGGGGACATGTGGACATCAAAAAGTCGATAAATGGCGATATTTAGGGGTAATGGGGGATATTCGACCATTTCAATATTGCCATACTGCTGGGCTAAGCAACAGCTAGATAAAATAAACCTAGTGAGTATTTATACTCATCATGGTATTTTAGGATGCCAATGACAACTAGGGTAATCGCCTGTTATCTCTGGTTAGCTTCTATTTCCGCCTATTATCTCCTGTTTAACCCAGTCAGAAGTATATTAGAGATTAGGGACTATGGGAAGTTACAATAGGGACTACATACAGAGGACATCGGATGTTTATAGTTACCTTAGATGGGGTTGAGTATTATATTCAAGGGTATAGGTTAACCCATTGGGCTATTAACAGTGCTAAGGCTCAAGCGATCGGTCAGGCAGTCCAGAGGAAACAAAAGGTTACCAAGGCAACTAAGATAACTGTTGAATGGGTTGATAGACCATTTGTTACCCCTGACCCCTGATTACTTCTCAGCCCCGCTTAGTCATCGGGTGTAGCTCATTATCAAAGGGCATCTGGTCATTTGAGTGCCTGGTTAGGTTATAGGCAACCAGCGATCGCCGAAGTTCCTTTAGTGCTGTGGCGATTATCAGATAGTCAGGGTCATCAGCAGAAAGACTAGCTCTGAGATTAATCAGGCTAGTCTCTAAGGTTTCATATTGAGTTTGAATAGTCATATAAGTGTTTAGTAGTTTAACTCTGTTATATCATTTACCTTCCAGTCTTTGATAGTGGTGTCCTTGGTTATTGGTATCCTTGACCTGGCTTATTTACCAGAATAGACTGATATGAGTAATATTAGATACTATTAATCTCAGTGCTAAATAAATACTTAGACCTTATTGAGAAGCACCCCATAAGAAGTGCGGCTGCTATGTTACCAGTATTGTTAGTTCTGTATGTATCCTATTCAGGGTCACATCAGCCACCAACACAGTCACAGGAGCAGGTTCAAACTCAAGCCCAAGTAGGAGAACCATTAGATGATTTAGAGGATGAACCCTTTGATAGAACCCAATGTAAGGTCTACTATGCGGGTGTAGTGTTAGGTGCTAATGTGTTCGGGTTTCGATATGGTTCTAGTAATATCTACTTAATGTTTACAGATAGTGACCGCTTAGTACAAGTCACCGCAAAAAAGGGTCGGAAATAGAGGAAGATATTTTTTGTAGGGTGGCAAAAAAATCACATATGCAGGGACGTAGCTCAAATATCCAGGTTGAAATGACAGGTGAGCAACAAG
>JAHHHB010000149.1 GCA_019359545.1 Desmonostoc geniculatum HA4340-LM1
CGCGCTGCGGTTATTCCTACTCGTGTTTCTCTAATTTTACCACACACTGGTAGCTTAAAAGCCACCAAATAGTTTTCATCCCTGGACTGAAGTCACAGGGTTTTCAACATAGTATCCCTTATAAAAATAGGGAGTAGGGAGTGGGGAGTGGGAAACAAGGTGTTTTTTCATCCATAACGAATGGGGGTTGCCGTCAGTGAGTTGCTTTTAGATAGCTACACGAATGTTACAGTCTAAACTTCAACTAAATATATTTACTAATAGTCAAGCAAGTCTTCCTGTTTTTTTGTGACCAAAGCACAGCCGAACATGGGAATCAGCAGACTCCAGGCCAAGTTCATTCTGTAAATAGCCTTGAGAAGTTTCCTTACTTATTAGCAAAATTGGGGATGGCAACGCAATTGCTTACCCCTGCTCTTGGTAAAATCCTGGAAATAGCAGATTTTATACAGCACTCAGCCCGATCTGATACTGGTAAGTTAATCTAAAATCTCAAATCCAAAATTTCTTAATTCCGTGGTGTACGTCGGTTTTTCAGAAAATCAGGTATATCCAGTCCCAGTTTTTCTTTTGGTTCTGGAATTGGAGTTGGAGTTGGGGTTGGAGGATTAACTGTGGGTTGCTGTGTTGCTGGTCGCTTGGGAGTATTAGGTGCTACCCGAACGTTAGCTACGCTTTGTTGTGGTGCTGTTTGTACTTCACCTGTAAATCCGGTAGCAATTACGGTAATTCTGACTTCACCTTGGAGCCTGTCATCAATTACAGCACCAAAAATAATATTAGCGTTGGGATCAACTACTTCATAGATTGCTTCTGCGGCAGCATTCACTTCATGCAAAGTCAGGTCAGTACCACCAGTAATATTAAAGACAACTCCTCTAGCGCCTTCAATGGAACATTCTAGTAAAGGCGAAGAAATAGCTGCGATCGCCGCTTCTCTGGCTCTAGATTTCCCTGAGCTAACGCCAATTCCCATCAATGCCGATCCTGCATCTGCCATCACAGCTCGGACATCGGCGAAGTCAACGTTTACCAAACCTGGGATCGTAATGATATCAGAAATTCCTTGCACCCCTTGACGCAGCACATCATCTGCATAGCGAAAAGCTTCTTGCACAGGGGTTTGTTCAGGGATAACTTCCAGCAGTTTGTTATTGGGGATAATAATCAGTGTATCTACTCTACTTTTTAGTCCTTCAATACCTTGTTCTGCTTGGCTGGTACGGCGGCGTCCCTCAAAAACAAATGGACGTGTAACCACACCAACAGTTAGAGCGCCCATTTCTTTGGCGACTTCTGCCACAATCGGAGCAGCACCAGTCCCAGTACCGCCCCCCATACCAGCGGTGATAAATACTAGATCTGCACCCTCTAGAGCCGTGGCAATTTCGTCTCGTGATTCTTCAGCCGCCTTTTGACCAATGGCAGGATTCCCACCTGCTCCCAAACCCCGCGTTAGCTTCTGTCCAATTTGTAATCGACTGGGAGCGCCAGCTAAAGTCAGAGCCTGGGCATCAGTGTTAATTGACCAAAACTCTACACCAGAGACATCAGACTCAATCATGCGGTTAACAGCATTGCCACCACCGCCACCGACACCAATCACTTTAATGTTGGCAACCCGACCAGGGACAATCTCACCAATTCGGCTATTTTCCGGAGAAATCTTTTTATGATCGTGATTTTGTCCGAAGTTCAACCCAGAGTTATTAAAGGGATTGGTCGAGTTAACTGCCAGAGAGAACCCCGGCTGTCCTGTAGATTGGGAATCTTTATAGGTAAGTCCTTGGTTATTATCAAGTGTCATTGGATTTGTCAGAGGTAGATAAACGACTTTTTGGGGTGTTATTCAACTAGGAGTCAACTATAGTTTGACACTGCCATAATATTGTGGCAGTGTTTTTTATTGTTTTCACTACTGCCAAGCCTAACAGAATTGGTAGTGCGAAAATTTACTCTCTTATAAGCTTTCAATGCAGGCGATCGCACAGCTAATTCTACAAAAGTATAATTCCATCTTACGTAGTCAAATATAGCCGGACTAATGCACATAGGTTTGAGCGACACCAATTTCTGCATAATTACGTTGGCTATATTTAAATACTTACATGTATCTAAAAGTATTCTGTATAACTTCAACCAGATATTAATCTCTTCATTTTCCTTAGAGGATGGCATATGTAAGGACAGACCACAGCGGGTCTTATCTGGCTTCATAATATTGTTAATAGATTTCACCATTGGGGATGATTCCAATTTAAGACACAAAATTTACCTGATACTTACTTATCCTTGAGATGGAAGTAAGGAATAATTTGCTTGTCAGACTATACCTGATTAATTTGTTATTTGGGGAGTCTTAATGGACACTTTGTTGCAGCAATACTCTATCCTCTGAGAATCCTCACTGATGCCCTCAACAAACTCAGATTTGCTAAAAGGTTTTGTAACTTAATAGGGATTAAGGCACAGAGTAGTTCATAACTGATTGCCCAAAAGCAACCCTTAGGCAACTTTGAGTACCATTTTTACAGATTGAAACTTTGGTCAACTGTCTTTGGAAGTGTCCTTAACAGACCAAAGCCAGAGTCTTTTTGGCTCTGCACTTGAATCGCAACCTCAACCGTTCTCATCAGTGTTTTCTGTTCGTGAGTCAGATTTTAATGAAAAACTCAAACATTTTTCTCCTTTTTGCGCTGGGTTCAGTCGAAGAATGTATGGGCAGAAGGCCTTTTGTACACCATACGCCATCATTAGATTGTCTGACATTTTGCACCCCACCACATAGATGTTAGGGTCACAATTGGGGGTCTTTAACTCCCAATGGAGATTTTATGGTTGATCTTCTCATTTTAATTAGAAGTTAATGCCGATTTTCCTGCGATTAGCGAGAAAACTAAAAATAATAAATATCATTTATCAGCATAAAGCTTCTTAATTTCCTAAGAGCGCTCAATACATGAGATACCCTAAATTTTTCGAGGGATTTTGGGAGTTAATTTGGGATTTTCTTGGTTCATTTGTACTAATGGAGATTCGGGATTTTTCAAATCAATATACTCTATTTGGCCAGAATTGAGTTTTGTTTTTAAATGCCGCATTTGGGCTAGTACCTTAATTTGTTCAGATAATTGGGGGCCTGGAGTGCCAAGATGGACATTTCCTAATTCTGTTTTCAAAATTAAATTCGTTGGATTTTGGCAATCAATTTCCATCACTTTAACTGGACTTTGGTTGATAGCTTGATGAAGTTGAGTCCAATAGAGGCAGTATTGTTTTGGCAATCCAATAACTCTGAGATTGGGTAATTTTTTGCTGGGATTGAGTGATGTGTATTTTTCTAAGGGCATCCAAACTCCACTTGCATCTAGTAAGCCAATTGTGACTTTATTGTTACTAGTGCCTTGATTTTGCACTGTTGGTGTTTGAGTCACTGCTACAGGTACTCGTTCTTGGATATCGATGATTAAACCAGGAGGAAATAGGCGGCGTCTAACGATCGCATTGGCAATAGTTGGTTGTTTTTTCAGAGAGTTGGCGATCGCCGACGGTTCAATGCGCCACAAGGACTGGGGATAAGATAGCACCAACAGCGATCGAGTTGTCTCATCCGACAGTAATTTATTGCCTGATTTCATCACTATTTGTTTAGGACCTTTGAGCATCCACACTGGTTGGACTGCCACCCACAGCAATCCACTTGCCAAACTGGTAATGGCAAAGGTTCGCCAAATAGCCTGAATAATTCTCATCTGCCGTTGCCGACGCAATTTTTTACGACGCTGGGCTAGATCCGTGCGGGAAACTGATATTATGCCAGCCATTCAAACCCCTTTTTCCTTGCAGTCCAAATTCCTTGATGTGTTTGTATCATTATTAATTTCAGTAAACACTGTCGGTATCTGTTAGCCGCGCTCCTCAAGACTTTTTTTATTTTTAGTAACACTTTACAGTAACTACACAAAAATCATGGCGCTAGTTATTGCTGTTATTAAAGTTTCCGGTGTCCATTTTTAACTGACTGTAGTCTTTTTGACAAGTTTTCATCGAAGTTTTTTCCCTAAATGATTACAAAATATTAATTTAGATATTTATAATTTTGTTTTATTGACAAATACAATGTGAAATGATGTGCAGTATTCCTCAATCTCTGTGTACCTTGCTATAATTCATACCAGTTCTACCTCATCAGCTATAGAAATTGAGAATCATCTGATGTACGTGGTTGCATTGGTAGGTTCGGGGTTGGTGTTGCGCGTCAGAGAAGAATTAGGCGATCGCTACCAGGTAGTTCACGATTATTTAGTTGAACCAATTCGACAAAAAAATTATGGTATTGTCGCCGAATTAAAAAAAATCAAACTCGAAAAAACTAAAGCAGAAGTAGCCCAAAAACTTAGTCAACAGCAACTCAATTTGGTTTTGCAAAGGCGGTTAAGGGAAGCACGGATAGCAGGTGTAGTGCTGTCAATCATGGGGGGGATAATAGCAGCACTATGGTGGCAAGCTGATTTACACAAAAGAGCAGCAATTAGCCAAACTTTACGAGCTGAACGCAGTGAAACCAACTTGAAAATTAGTGCGATCGCACTGTCAAACTCTGGCGGCGAGATGGTACTTTACTCAAAACTTTCTCCCCCCATGACAGTTGGGTATTGGGTGTTAGCTTTAGTCCCACTGATGAGTTGTTAGCTTCTGCCAGCTGGGACAACACCGTACAACTCTGGCGACGGGATGGTACATTGCTAAAAACCTTATTAAAGGGCTACAGCGATAGCGTTAATGCCGTAACTTTTAGTCCGAATGGGAAATTACTCGCCGCCGCTGGTTGGGACGGTACAGTGAAGCTCTGGAGCCGTGAAGGCAAATTAATTAAAAGTCTCAACGGGCATCGCGCTCCGGTATTAAGTGTCAGTTTTAGCTCAGATGGTCAAACACTAGCATCAGCTAGTGATGACAACACGATAATTCTCTGGAATTTAGATCTTGATGATTTAGTTGTTCGTGGTTGCCAGTGGGTGGATGATTACCTCAAACACAACCGCAATCTTGAACAACGCGATCGCCATCTTTGTGATGGCATACTCTAGACAGAGGGGCATTGGGCATGGGGCATAGGGCATCGGTTTTTCACAAATGACAAATGACCAATGACCAATGACTCTTGATTTAACCAAAAGAGCGATCGCTCTCCAAAACCTCCGGGCTATTTTCTTGAGTGTTTTCTTGTGGCAAGTTCGCTAAAAAAGCTTGTAATTTCATGCGCTCAATATAAGGCCAGCCTCCCTCAGATTCAATATCTTTGAGCAGTGAGTAGAGTTGGCGACGGTTGACAGGCAAACTCTCTTGAAAAACCCCATCTCGGATTTCTCGGTGTAACTGCTCTAATTCTCGCAGCAAAGCTAAAAGGGCTACAGTATCGCCTTGGCAACTTTCGACTGTATGATGTACCACAGTTGCGATCGCTTGCAGTTTAGAAGACAAATTTTCTGATTCAATAGTTTTGTTGTTGTTCATCCCACCCTTTTGCGTAAATGAGGCCAACTCAAATTTACCGGAGATTTTTAATTTTCCCTAGTTTGCCAGCATTGATTCATCATCTGTCACTTTACCCAAGGAGACCAACCTTCTGTAAAGTTTCCCAGAAGTTTTTTTAAACTCTCCGCGTCCTCGTCTAAGAGCGTCCCCCACTCCCCACTCCCCATTCCCGACTCCCCACTCCCTCAATCACGGCTGAGTATAACTAGATTTGTATCTTTATGAAAAGCAATTGCGATCGCTTCTAAAACAGCGTAGTACCGTTTAGCATAGCCCTTACGGAAGCTAGAGGGGATCAGAATATTCTTGCTTGGGACTAGAGTACTTTGATTTTGAGTTAAAAAAAATCGTATGATCTGGCTGATTTACCCATCAAACAATAGGCGTATGTAGTGGCGTCACATACATAACACAGTTCGATGCAGTTTTACAACTTAGATATTAATTTTTGAGATTGAGGTTGACCATGAGGTATCGCGCTTTAATTGTTGCATTCTTGGCTTTGTGCCTGGGGCTAATAACTGCTTGTAGTGATGCTCCTGCTACCAGTAGTGGTAGGGATGTACTTACTTACGAACAAATTCGAGGCACTGGCTTGGCTAACAAGTGCCCTCAACTATCAGAAACAAGCCGTGGTTCTATTCCCCTTGATTCTAGTCAGTCATACACCATCAAAGAACTTTGCTTAGAACCAACTAGTTACTTCGTCAAAGAAGAACCCGCTAATAAACGGCAAGAAGCAGAATTCGTTGCTGGCAAATTGTTGACTAGATACACTTCCACCATTGACCAAGTACAAGGCAATCTGAAAATCAACTCAGATAATAGCCTGACTTTTGTGGAAACTGATGGTCTTGACTTCCAAGCCATTACCGTACAACTTCCTGGTGGTGAGCGAGTACCTTTCCTCTTCACCATCAAAAACTTGGTTGCTCAAACCCAACCCAGTTTGACCAGTATTAATACCTCCACCGACTTTGAAGGCACTTTCAAAGTTCCTTCTTACCGTGGTGCTGCTTTCCTAGACCCCAAAGGTCGTGGTGTCGTTAGTGGCTATGATAACGCTGTGGCTCTACCTGCCCAAGCGGATGATGAAGAACTCACCCGTACTAACGTCAAGCGTGCTGAAAATCTCAACGGCAAGATTTCTCTGCAAATAGCTAAGGTGGATAGCGGTAGTGGTGAAATTGCTGGTACTTTCGAGAGCGAACAGCCATCTGATACCGATTTAGGTGCTGGTGAACCTAAAGAAGTTAAGATTCGCGGTATATTTTACGGTCGGGTTGAATCCAAATCATAGCTAAATCCTCTTGAGTTAGGTAACTGACTAGCATTCAGAACCACAATTCTGTGAGCATTAAGTTTCATCACAAGAGTTAACCCCTTACCCCCTTTTATTTCAGGGGTAAGTGGGTTTTTGCGAAATCGCTATAAATTAACTACAACTTGGGGCATCTTGCCCTTTTTTTATTACTTGCGTAAATATACATACTATTTTTGAAATTTTATTTAGTAATTTTTGAATAGTAAATGAATTTCTTTAAGTCTATATGTAATTTTACTGTAAATTAAATTTACGCCGTTCCCATCAAATTTTAACTTTTATAGCTTTGTTTATAGAACTTAATTTCAGCATTAATTAATGAAGTTAAGTACAATCTCGGTTTGATATTTAGTAACTAATTATATATTTTATTTCTATGTAGTTATTAAATCAAAACTACAGGTAATACCAAAATTAATTGAACAATAATTCTTGAAGTCAAAAGAGAGGAGCGTCTTTGGCTCTGCTCTTGACTCGTGAATTCTTTTTGGACAACAAACTCAATTCGACGGATTTCAGCCGTTTAAATATTGCTCAATTGTCAAGTGAACTATGGAAAATTTCTAGAAAAATTTGTTATTTACCATAGATTTGCTAGGGCATATAGCACGATATTTTATTTGATGTCGTGTGCGATCGCAGCTGAGTTTAAGCGCGAGTTATTAATTCTTTATTTGCTCAATAAACCCGGTGCTATGCCTACCACAGTCACCAATGAACTAAAGCACGAAATTTGGCAGTTATTGCGAGAATATCAGCAATCCCGCTGCGAAAATGTTCGCAATCAACTGGTAAAACTCAATTTTGGACTCGTGAGAAAAGAAGCTCACTACTGGACAAATCAATGTCATGAAACCTATGATGATTTGCTCCAGGTTGGATGTTTGGGTTTAATTAGGGCTATTGAAAGATTTGAACTTTCCAAGGGACATGCCTTTAGTTCCTATGCTCTTCCCTATATTCGAGGCGAAATTCAACACTATCTGCGAGATAAAGGCGTCACCGTGCGAATTCCTCGCAGATGGTTAGCACTGCAACAGCAAGCAATAGGAGTTTCACGTTCTTGGCGTGAAACGCATAATCGCCAACCAACAGATTCGGAATTAGCAGCCGCACTGAAAATTTCTCCAAACGAATGGCAAGAAATTAAATTAGCGTGGGTGAATCGCGCTCCTTTGAGTTTAGATGTGCCAATCCAGGATGGAGAAGAAGGTTCTACTTGTTTGGGAGAATTAGTTCCAGATCCTCACTATCGCAGCTTTCAACTAGCACAAGAAGACCAACTTCGCTTGCAACAAGCATTAGTTCAGCTAGAACAACGTACCCGCGATGTCTTAGAATGCGTGTTTTTGCAAGATTTGACGCAAAAACAAGTAGCAGAACATCTGGGCATCAGTGTAGTAACTGTTTCTCGTAGAGTCAAGAAAGGCTTGGATTTAATGAAACAGCTGATGGGTGTAGCAGAGGATTAATTGTCAACAAACTAAAGCCGCAGTTATGCTGGGCTAGTGGTGCGAAAAATAACCCTTGAAAATCAGAAAATTAGGTTATAACGGGAACAGACTTTGCCTTGAATAGAAATTTTAGGCATGTTGATTTCCAGTTTTCAATTCTCCAATCGCTTTTGAGAAAGACTCATGGGCAGAAATTTAACAATTACAATTGCAGCTATTTTAAGCTTGGCGATCGCTGGATGTGCTTCTGAAGATGCACCACAAGCCATAGATCCAGCTCCGATTCCTAAAATAGCAAAAAAGTCCCAACCAGCGGTTCAATCCTTTAAGAATCCAGTCGTACCTGCCAAACAGGTTTCACAAGTTTCTTCTGCAAGTCTTAACTTAATTCAATCTACTAATGCTACAGAACGGGCACGATTAGTTTTGGTATCAAAAAACCGCACTGACCCGTTTGCCCAAATTTTTGGGCAGACGGTTGGTGGAGTGCCTAAAACAATAGGAAGACCTATTCCCGTGTTACCTAAGCTACCTACCGCATCAACCCCAAGACGAAAACCGCCGACAACTACCATAGCTTTAAATCAAAAGAAAAATAACATTGCTGCTGTACCAAAAAAAGTCAATACTACTTTGACTTCAGTCTTGCCTAAGGTTTTGCCTCAAGTTGTGCCTAACCCAACTTTAGTATCTGTGTTGCCACCAGCACCACAACCTGATTTAGCAAGGGCAGTTGTTGTCACTGGTGTAGTTCTCATTACTAAGGAACCCCAGGCAATTATCAAAGTCCCGGATGAGCCGACGAGTCGCTATGTGCAGGCGGGACAGCGATTAGCCAATGGCGTACTAGTTAAACGTATTGAAATGAATGGAGGTTCCAACCCGATTGTGATTTTGGAACAATATGGTATCGAAGTTGCCAAAATGGTAGGGGAAGGGCCTGTCAACTCAACGCCATCAGCTTCAGCAGCTACTGGCAATCCTATTTTAGGGACAACGCCCCCCCAAAATCCAATTAATGTGGGAGCTTCATAAAAGATGGAGACTAAGGAAAAAATTGAATTCCCTGGTTTGCCTTTAGCAGTTTATCGAGAAATCGCAGCGCATTTATGTCAAGTGGAAGGGGTAGAAGTAGATTTAATTCCCCAGTCATCCCAAGAGTTTGATTACAATCAAAGTCAAATTGGTGGCTTAAGGCTTACGCGCTGGGCAAACTCTACTTTAGAAAGTCGGCAAAGAGTTAACCAGATTTTGGCTTATTATCAAGATCGCTATATGAATCATATTTGATTTGTGAAAATCCCAAGCGTGAGACTCCTGATTTCTCTAAGAATTCGGGAGTCTTGTTATTTGATTTAAGATTGCTATGGTGTATGACGAGTTCAGTCGCTTACGATCGCATATTCCCAGACCTGAGACTCAAGCACTTGGCTTTCTCTGGCTTTTTGCATCATAGAACAGCGATCGCACAAAACTTCAATTAACCCCGGATCAAAAAGCAACGTTATGATTGTTAATGCATTAATCGAGCTTGAGTCTAATAATAAATAAGTTGGCACAACCTCCATACATACTACGGAGACGATTAATCGCCTCTCGACAGCAGTCAAAAACCATTGAACTACTTTGAGCTATGGACACGTGACTGTTATTTAGCTGCTGATACAACTAAAATCAGCCGTTGTACAAATTTCCATAAGGATAATTGAAGTGACTAAGACTAATTCAGATTTTCTCTCCTCCAGCGATCCGGCGATCGCGGAATTAATCAATGACGAACTAGGGCGTCAGCGAGACCATTTGGAGTTGATTGCTAGTGAAAACTTTACTTCGCCTGCTGTACTAGCGGCTCAAGGCTCAGTACTGACAAATAAATACGCCGAGGGATTACCTGGTAAACGCTACTATGGCGGTTGTGAATTTGTTGACAAAATTGAGCAACTGGCGATCGACCGCGCTAAACAGTTGTTTGGTGCTGCTCATGCCAATGTGCAACCCCATTCTGGCGCACAAGCAAATTTTGCTGTATTTCTGACCCTGCTGGAACCAGGAGACAAAATTATGGGGATGGATTTGTCTCATGGCGGACATCTCACCCACGGTTCCCCTGTAAATGTCTCAGGTAAGTGGTTTAAAGTTAGCCACTACGGTGTCAGCGAACAAACAGAACAACTTGACTATGACCAAATTCGGGAGCTGGCGCTAAGGGAGCGTCCTAAGCTGCTGATTTGTGGTTATTCGGCTTATCCTCGTATAATTGATTTTGAAAAATTCCGTAGTATTGCTGATGAAGTCGGCGCTTACTTACTTGCCGATATCGCCCACATCGCCGGTTTAGTTGCCAGTGGTCTTCATCCCGACCCGATTCCTCATTGTCATGTGGTAACAACAACTACCCATAAAACTCTACGCGGCCCCAGAAGTGGTTTAATTTTGACTGGCGACCCAGAACTGGGTAAAAAGCTAGATAAATCGGTTTTTCCTGGCAGCCAGGGCGGGCCATTGGAACATGTGATTGCTGGTAAAGCAGTAGCTTTTGGAGAAGCCCTCAAACCAGAGTTTAAAGCTTATTCTGCCCAAGTGATTGAAAATGCTCGTGCCTTGGCAGGACAATTACAAAATCGCGGCTTCAAGCTAGTGTCTGATGGTACTGACAACCATTTAATGCTAGTGGATTTACGTTCTATTGGCATGACGGGTAAACAAGCGGATCAACTAGTCAGCACAGTAAATATTACTGCTAACAAAAATACTGTTCCCTTCGATCCACAGTCGCCATTTGTGACCAGTGGTCTGAGGTTAGGTTCCCCAGCAATGACAACACGGGGCTTAGGAGTAGCAGAATTTACTGAGATTGGCAATATTATTGCCGATCGCCTGCTTTCTCCAGATTCCGAGGAAGTCACCCAAGATTGTAAACGACGGGTGGCTGTGTTGTGCGATCGCTTCCCCTTATACCCCCACCTGGAAATTCCTGTACCAGCTTTAGTTTAGGGCAATTCAATTTTAGATTTTAGATTGACGATTTTAGATTGAAAGGCGTTGCTGATTGCAGTATGAATTTTGTTTCACGCAAAGGCGCAAAGGCGCAAAGAATCTAAATTTTAGATTTTTAAAACATTAATTTTCATACCCTATTCAGCAACGCCGATTGAAATTTAATCCAAAATCCAAAATCTAAAATCTAAAATCTAAAATTCTTAATCCCCACTCCCTACTCCCTACTCCTTCCCCAATCCAATGAGCGCAGAAATTATTTGTGTCGGTACAGAATTGCTACTAGGAGATATCCTCAACGGCAATGCTCAATTTTTGGCGCAACAATTAGCGCAGTTAGGTATTCCCCATTACTATCAAACCGTTGTTGGCGATAATCCAGAACGGTTGAAGCAAGTTATAGAAATTGCTATTTCCAGGGCGCAAATTCTCATTTTCACTGGTGGTCTTGGCCCCACCCCAGATGACCTCACTTGTGAAACTATCGCCGATTTTTTTCAAATCCCCTTGGTAGAACACCCAGAAATCATCGAAGACATAACCCAGAAATTCGCCCAACGTGGTCGGGTGATGTCACCAAGTAACCGCAAGCAAGCTTTAATTCCCCAAGGTGCAGAAATTCTACCCAACCCCACTGGAACTGCACCTGGTATTATTTGGCAACCTCGTCCTGAAATTACGATTTTTACCTTTCCCGGTGTTCCCAGTGAAATGCACCCGATGTGGAAAGAAACAGCCGTTCCATTTCTCAAAAGTCAAGGTTGGGGTAAGGATACTATTTACAGCCGGAGTTTAAAGTTTTGGGGTATTGGTGAATCTGTTTTGGCGGAAAAGGTTGCTTCTTATTTAAATTTGCCAAATCCCACCGTAGCCCCTTATGCAGGTAAAGGGGAAGTAAGATTGCGAGTTTCTGCAAAAGCAAATTCAGAAGCAGCAGCAGAGGCTTTGATTGCGCCTGTTGAAAAACAAATTAAAGAAATCGCTGGGCTGGATTTTTACGGTATTAATGATGATACTCCTGCTTCCGTTGTCGGTGAGTTGTTACGCGCATCAAAAGAAACGCTTTCAGTAGCAGAATCTTGCACTGGTGGTGGACTAGGGCAAATGTTAACTGAAATTTCTGGGAGTTCTGATTACTTTTGGGGTGGAGTCATTTCTTATGACAATTCGGTGAAGGTTCGACTATTGGGGGTTAACCAAGAAGATTTAGATAAATTTGGCGCGGTAAGTGCTACCGTTGCAGAACAAATGGCAATTGGAGTCAAAACCCGACTCGCAACAACTTGGGGATTGAGCATCACTGGTATTGCTGGGCCAACTGGGGGGACGGATACTAAACCCGTAGGTTTGGTTTATGTCGGTTTGGCTGGGCCAAAAGATGAAGTGGCCAGTTTTGAGTATCATTTCGGTGCCGCGCGAGGACGTTCTCTAATTCGTCATGTGAGTGCAAATGCAGCGTTGGATAATTTGCGAAGGAAGTTGTTGACGAGGTAGCAGATATGTTATTCTTGTCATACAGTTGTATGACAAAAATTCATAAAAATGCGAATCAATGCCCGATTAGATGACGAGTATGCTGACAAGCTAGCCTATATTCAACAACAGACTAATCAAGCAGTCACAGATGTAATTAAGTCTGCCCTTGAATTGTACTACCAACAACTTCAGCAGCAGCAAAAGAATCCTCTCTCAATGCTCACCCAAACAGGTTTTATTGGTTGCGGTGAGGCACATCCGAATCTGTCTGTAAATTACAAGTCAATTTTGAAAGATGGCTTAAAAGCTAAGTATGATTATCGTTGATACTGGCTTTTGGTTAGCATTGGCAAATCGCAATGACTCGTACCACACTCAAGCAATCACGGTACTTGCTAATCTCAACGAACCTCTAATTACGACTTGGGCTGTCGTTACAGAAACTTGCTATTTACTCTTAACAACAATGGGCAATCATGCCCAAGTAAGTTTTATTAATAACTTATTCTTAGAGGTCTTTACAGTTTTTGATTTGCAACCCCATCATGGTAAGCGCATTTGTGAACTGATGGAAAAATATGCGGATTTACCAATGGATCTTGCTGACGCTTCGCTAGTGGTTTTGGCAGAAAACTTGGGGCATGGAAGAATTTTGTCAACTCACATCTTGCACCTGGAAGTATGAATGTCAAAACCACAACTACGTGCAAGGGGAGCTAGGCGTTCAATTTCAAGTAAAAGAATAGACACGACTATTTGGGGAAAGATAGACTCTAAAGCAGTT
>JAHHHB010000150.1 GCA_019359545.1 Desmonostoc geniculatum HA4340-LM1
TAAGCCAAGCGTTCTTGGGGATAGCTAGGGTCGAGGGGTACATATGCACCACCCGCTTTGAGGATCGCTAATAGTCCGATGACCATCGAAAGCGATCTCTCTACACAAATCCCGACTAATACTTCTGGTTTCACTCCCAAAGTGCGTAGGTAATGTGCTAGTTGGTTTGCTCTAGCATTGAGTTCTTGATAAGTTAATTGTTCATCTTCAAACACCACCGCTACTGCATCGGGTGTTTTTTCTACCTGTGCTTCAAATAATTCATGGATACATTTATCTTGAGCATAGTCTGTTTTAGTATCATTCCACTCAACTAATAATTGTTGTACTTCAGATGGAGTTAGTAATTGCAAATCTGAAATCCGTTGTTCGGGCTTGCTAACTATGCTTTCTAATAAAGTCTGGAAGTGTCCCATCATCCGGGTAATAGTAGCATTATCAAAGCGATGGGTATCGTATGAAATAGATAGATTCAATAAATCTGATTTAGACTCTACTTTCACGGTGAGAGGGTAGTTTGTCCAATCAAATAATGACTGAGATTCATTCAATAACTGAGATTCGGCGATTCCTATGCTTTGAGCAAGCGCTCCCTGATTGTAATCTACTAACTCATTATCAAAAACTAAAATGCTATCAAATAGTTGTAAACCACGCGGTATCTCACTCCACTGTTGAATTTTGAGTAACGGGCTATATTCGTACTCCCGCATCTCAACTTCTTCAGCTTGCAGCTTTTTTAGCCAAGGTGACACAAAAGCATTACTATCTACTTGTACTCGTAGCGGCAGTGTGTTGATAAACAGTCCGATCATAGACTCTGCATCTGCTAGCTCAGTCGGCCGTCCTGAAGATGTAGATCCAAAAACTATATCTGACTCTTGACTATAACGATTTAAAAGTAAAGCCCAAGCTCCTTTCATTAAGATATTTAAGGTCAGCTGATGTTTGCGCGCATAGGATTTTAAGGCAGTTGTCATAGTTGCTGACATCAAGACTTCTTGCCTTTGACGATCTTCTTTTGGAGCAGAAAAGCTAGCAGAAGTCTTAGCCGCGATTATTGGTGTTGGTAATGTGAATCCTTTGAGTTTCTGCCGCCAAAAAGTCTCTGCTTTATCTATGTCTTGCTGTTGTAGCCAAGCAATATATTCTCGATAAGCACGGGGACGTTCTAAATGTAAATCTTGACCTTGGCAAAAAGCATTATAAAACTCATAGAATTCTTTCCACAACCAATTTAAAGACCATCCTTCCATAAGGATGTGATGAAAGCTGAAAATAAATTGATAATTATCATCAGCCACCTGAATCAATGTTAGGCGGATGAGAGGAGCTTGAGAAAGTTCAAAGCCGCGATCGCCATCTGCTTTTAAGAAAGTTTTGAGCTGTTTTTGTTGGTCTTGTAAGGATAATTTCCGCCAGTCAAGGAATTCCCAAGGTAAGTCTACTTGCCGATAAACTACTTGATAGGGTTTATCAAGATTATCCCAATAAAAAGAGGTCCGCAAAATTGGATGGCGATCCACAACTCGCTGCCAAGCTTTCTGGAAGGCTGGGATATCGAGCTGAGTTTGCAAGTTGAAGCAATTCTGCTCGAAATATACTACAGAATTGGGTGCAGCAAGTTTGTGAAAAAGCATACCCTGCTGCATGGGTGAAAGTTCGTATATATCTTCAATATTATTTTGTTTCATTGAGAATTGCTCCTGGTTTACTGCCCAATTTGAGCCAGCAAGTTACTCAAATTTTCTTGATTAATATTTGCTGCTGCAAAGTCTGAAGGGGTGTACTCTAAAGTTTCCAAAGACTGACAATAGGCGATAATCGACTTGAGGGATTTGACAAAATTATCTGATAATTTTTCTATTGTCTCTAGCCCATGAACATTCTTACTGTAGTACCACTCCAGTTGCAATTGACCTTCGACAACTGACACAATCAAATGTAACTTATGAGGACGAGTTGCTTGCAGACTGCCGGTTGCTTCAGGGGATGATTCACTCAATTGGAACAAAGAATCTTGAGGCATACTCTTAGCTAGTTGACCGACATAAAGGAACGCTACTTCTGCTGGGGGAAGCGATCGCATTTTATCTTGAACTACTGCATCTTTATTTAGATAACGTAGCACTCCATAATCAATACCCTGACCAGAAATACTCCGCAGTTGCTCCTTCACAACTTTCAATGCATCACCTAGATTGTCAGCTTTCTCTAAATCTAAAAGTACGGGATAGGTAGTAGTAATCCAACCTACAGTCCTTAATATATCAACATTATCTATACCACTAGTACTGACTTCTCGCCCATTTTCTTCGAGGTCAACTAAAAGTAAATTCTCGCCTGTCCATTTGGCAAAAGCTTGTACAAAAGCAGTAAGTAGAATTTCTTGTGTATGAGTTCGATAGGTTGCTGGAACTTCTTGAAGCAGGGCTAGAGTATCTTGAGAACTCAATGTTACTGAAAAGATTTCCTCTGATGCCACATTATTGATACTATCAGAATAATCTATTGGTAGAGGAGCAACTTGCTTGTGGCGATCGCTCAACCAATAATTTTGAGCTTTCTCTAAATTGGCTGAACGTGCATATTCTTCTAGGCGCAAAGCCCATTGTTTGTAAGAAGTTGTCTTTGGTGGTAGTTCAACTGCTTTACCCTGACGGATTTGCTGATAAGCTGTTTGCAGATCCTCTAACAAGACTCGCCAAGAACCGGGATCTATTCCTAAGTGATGGACGACAATTAGCAAGCGGCTGGATTTATTTGCACCCAAGTTAAACAGCGCCACCCGGATAATCGGCCCTGCTGACAGATTGAGGCTAGCTTGTAGTTGAGCAGTAGTTGTCTTGATTGCCAGTTGTTGAGCATCTGATGACAATGCTGATAAATCTATATGTGTAAATGGTATCTCTTCATATCCAGCATTCACTGCCTGCCAGCCAGATTCAGAAGGTATGAACCGCAGGCGCAGGGCATCATGATGTAATAGTAATTGCTGCCATGCTTGTTCCAACACAGTTGGATCGATAGCTTCTGCGGCTTCTAAAAAAATCGACTGGTTCCAGTGATGCGGTTCTGATATATTCCGTTCAAAGAACCTGTGCTGAATTGGTGTCAGGGGGAGCGAACCAGTTACTAAGCCTTGTTCAGCCTGGACTACTTGGGTTGTGTTTACCACCTCTGCTAATTTGGCAATTGTCTGATGTTCAAACAATTGCTGAGGAGTTAACCGAAAACCTGCCTTAGCAGCTCTGGCACTGACTTGAATACCCAGTACAGAGTCGCCACCCAACTCAAAAAAGCTATCATCGATGCCCACTTGCTTAATACCAAGGAGTTCTTGCCAGATATTAGCAATAGTTTGTTCCACCTCACTTCTAGGAGCAACATAGGCATTATCTAGATTAGGTCTTAAATAAGATGAAGTAGAACTAGTTTTTGGTGCAAGTTGAGAGTTTTGACGAAATTCAAGTTGAATCCATTTCTTGATGCTAGCTGGCAAATCTACCGTTGATGTAACTACCTGAGTGAGTTTTCTCGCAGATAAAACACGTTTAAAAGCTTCCAGCCCTTCTTGCCGTGTCATCATTGAGTCCGCACCCTTGGGTAGAGTTACTGATTCAGAGGATTCTTGAATAATCCAATCGCCATAATTGATGCTCTGCCAGGGGATAAGGCTTGTTTGGTTATGCTTGTGTACAAAAGCATCTGTGAATATGTGCGCTGCTGGATAGGCAGCCACACCTAGTACACCCAAAACCGATGCTAATGAAGATATTATTATACAAAAATCAAGGTCTTTTCTTTGTAGGATATTTTCTAATACAAATAGTCCATAGCCTGTGGAGCGGAATTGATTTTCACACTCGGCTTTAGTTATATCTTGAACAGTATTTTCTACTGTGACACTTGCGGCGTGAATTACACCATGAATTTCACCAAAGCGGTCTGATGCTTGAGCGATCGCACTTTGCATTTCCTCAAGATTAGCAACATCAGCGCTGCAAATTAAAACTTCCGCACCTAATACTTCTAATGCTTGCAATTGCTTGATTTTGCGACTGATGTTGTCGTTTTCATCATGAGTCGCTAGCCATTGAGACCATTCTTGTTTTGCAGGTAGACTGGAACGTCCTGTCAGAATTAGCTTGGCACAAGCTGTTTGAGCGAGATATTCTGCCAGTACTAAGCCAACATCTCCCAGCCCACCAACTATTAGGTAAACTCCCTCTTCCCTGATGGGAATTGTTTCACGGTCTGGCTCATCAAGTTGTATTGATTCAAAAGTTTGCACCCAACGATGTTTACCACGGTAGGCAACCATATTTTCAGATGCCGTCTGATTGAGTTCTACTAAGAGTTGATCTGTGAGTTGACTTTCCTCGGATGTCCCTAATTCAGGAATGACGATATCAATGTTACGGCAGGTGATGTTCGGATACTCCTGGGGAATTACCTTAGAGATTCCCATGACAGTTGCCTTTTCTGGACACAACTTTTCATCACCGTTCACCTCCTGCACATTGTTAGTCACTACTAAAATTTGCAGATCGTTGATGAGTTCTTGTTTTCCCAACGCTTGCGCTAGAAAAAGCAGACTATAAAACCCTAAATTCTGACATTCTGCAAAGAACTGCTGGGGTGATTCTCCCTTCTCTGGTATGAGACTCCAAAAATGAGCGAAATGCCATCCGGCACGCTCCGCAAACGCATTTGGTTTGAAATCCCGTAGTTCTTTCAGCAACTTTTCATAATCATAGCTCGTTTGCGGATTAATTGCGTAAGAGCGATCGCCTAACTTAATAAACTGTTCTCCAACAGTCACAGTAATTACATCATGCCCTTGTAATTCTAACTGTTTGGCAACTTGTGAACCGATGCCAACAGTATCAATAAAGACTAAGTAACATAACTTTTGTGCTGATTTTGATGATATATTTGGAGAGCGTTTCCAGGAAGGAATGTAAAACCAGTCGGAAATATTTGGTTTTTTGTGTAATGCTTGCTGTGATAACGTCGCCAAATTAGGTTCAGGATGAGCCTCAATCCAGTAACACTGACGTTCAAAAGGATACGTCGGTAAAGGAATGCGATTGCGTTGTTCATTCGCATAAAAACTAAACCAGTCTATTTTTACTCCTGCTACCCAAAGGCGACCCAATGTGTTCAGTAAAAATGCGACATCTGACTGTTGTTCATAGTCATGCCGCAGGGAAGGGAGTATCACTGATTTAGCTCTATCATCACTTTCTAGACATTGTGATGCGAAACTACTCAATGCCTGACCAGGGCCAACCTCTAGTAAAATGGGATTGCCTTTTTGCCATAATTGTTGTACTCCAGAAGCAAAGCGTACTGCTTGACACAAATGCTTTACCCAATAACTGGGATCTGTTGCTTGGTCTGCTGTAATCCAAGTTCCCGTAACGTTGGATAGATAGGGGATTTTTGGGGGTTGGAGTTTGAAGGTTTTGACTAAATCACCAAAAGCAGGTGCGATCGCCTCCATCATGAGAGAATGAAAAGCATGAGTTGTCTGTAAACGCTTACCAACTAAATTCTTGTCACTCAACCGTCGTTCCAATTCCTCTACAGCATCGGTAGCACCTGCAACCACACACAAGGATGAGCCGTTGATTGCAGACAGGTTAATTTTCTCACTCAGGAAAGGCTGTATTTCCTCCTCGGAAAGCCCAACTGCTAGCATTGCCCCTTCAGGCAACTCTTGAATCATTTGTGCTCTTTTGGCTACCAAAGTTAAAGCATCTTCTAAAGACAAAACCCCTGCTAAACATGCTGCTACATATTCACCTATGCTGTAGCCAATCATTGCCGTAGGACGAATTCCCCACGAAATCCACAATTGAGCTAAAGCGTATTCAATGACAAAGATAGCTGGTTGAGTAAGAAAAGTTTGATTCAGTAGAGACGTTGCATGCAATGTCTTTACATCTGTTGGTTCTTGCCCACGACCTAACATCTTTCGCAAATCTAACCCAGCAGAGTGAGAATTTTGTTTTTGCTTTCCATTCTCACTGTTTCTATTGGGATACAATACATCTCGCAAATCTAAACCAAGGTGTGGTTTGAGGAATTCGCAGCATTGGTCAACACAGGCACGAAATGCTGGCTCAGTTTGATAAAGTTCAACAGCCATCTCAACATAGTGAGTTCCCAGTCCCGAAAACATGAAGGCAACAGGGCGTTCCTGAGTTTTCTGAGTACTGGTGAAAACTCGCTTTGGTTCTTGAAGTGCGTTGACAGCATCTTGAATATCTTGGCAGACAACTGCACGCCGATAGTCGAAATTTCTGCGCCCAACCTGCAATGTATAAGCCACATCGGCAAGATTTAAATCGGGATTTTCTCGCAAATAATTAGCTAGATTTATTGTAGCCGTTTCCAGTGCTGAATCGGTTTTGGTAGAAAGAACTAACAGATGATATTTTCTCCCCTGCTCCCCTGCTCCTCTGCTCCCCTGCTTCTCTATAACCGGGGCTTCTTCAAGAATCACATGGACATTCGTTCCCCCTAATCCAAACGAACTAACTCCTGCACGTCGGGGAGTGCCATTTGTTTGCCAATCAGAAAGTGTGGTATTGATGTAGAAAGGACTGTTAGCAAAGTCAATTTCTGGATTAGGCTGCTCAAAGTGTAAGCTGGGTGGTATTTGTTTATGCTTCAGGGCGAGAACAGTTTTAATTAATCCCGTCACACCCGCCGCAGCGTCTAAATGCCCAATATTGGTTTTGACGGAACCAATAGCGCAGAATCCTTTCTTTTGAGTGCTAGCGCGAAAAGCTTGTGTCAGCGCAGCAATTTCAATGGGATCTCCTAAAGCTGTTCCTGTACCGTGAGTTTCAACATAAGTGATAGTCTCTGGTTCTACTTCCGCTACTATTTGGGCTGTTCTAATGACTTTTGCTTGGGTATCGATGCGAGGTGCTGTGTAGCTTACCTTGAATGAACCATCATTATTGATTGCCGATCCTTTGATTACAGCATGAATGGTATCGCGATCGCTCAAAGCATCTTCTAATCGCTTTAACACTACGATCCCCACCCCTTCACCACCTACAGAACCCTGTGCATTAGCATCAAACGCCCGACAGTGCCCATCAGAAGACATTATTCCTTCTTCTGTGTACATATATCCATCTTTTCTTGTCGCAGCGATCGCAACGCCACCAGCTAATGCAATATCACATTCACCATTCAGCAAGCTCATAATAGCTAAGTGGACAGCAACCAATGAAGTTGAGCAGGCTGTTTGCACCGCGTAACTTGGCCCTTGTAAGTTGAGTTTATAAGAAACGCGGGTGGTTAAGAAATCATGATTATTGGCAATTATCAGTTGCAGAGGATCTATAGAGTTGATAATATCTTGATTTGAGTAAACATTAAGTAAGTAACTGCTGAGACTAGAACCAGCATAAACACCAATAGCACCTTTATAATTTTGTGAATCATATCCAGCACTTTCTAAAGCTGACCAAGCACACTCTAGAAAAATTCGGTGTTGTGGGTCTGTGATTT
The DNA here is from genome assembly GCA_019359545.1 of Desmonostoc geniculatum HA4340-LM1. GTDB lineage: Bacteria > Cyanobacteriota > Cyanobacteriia > Cyanobacteriales > Nostocaceae > Nostoc > Nostoc geniculatum. Next base: position 7,537 of record JAHHHB010000150.1, read on the forward strand.
CTGCTTCTCTAGGATTAAAGCCAAAAAACCCTGCGTCAAAAAGCTCTGCGTCTTCTATTCTTGCGTTTGCTTTTACGTAATTAGGGTCACTTATTAACGAAGAATCTATCCCTGATGATAAAAGTTCTTCATCAGTGAAAAAAGAGACTGATTCTATTCCTTGTTGGAGATTCTTCCAAAATTCATCAATGTTATTGGCTCCAGGAAAACGCCCTATTAAGCCGATAATCGCTATTTCTGAGCCATTTTTGGAAGTAGATGCTGTCGGTATACTCATAACTTTGTTTAATCCTTAAATTTTACTTTTATTTTTTTTGTTGAGTGAGGATAACTTGATGATTGAATTATTGGATTTTGGATTGAATAATTCAAAATTGCTCAAAGGTTTCCACTAAGTAGTTTAAATTATGAAAAAATCTCTAATTGAGAGCCAATGGTTAAAAGTATGGAGTCAATTTAAAATCCCAAAAAGTATATTTAGTTCGTTCTCTGACCAATTTTTCTTGCAAGCATTTTCTAAAATCTCCTTGACAACTGCCATACAGGCTTAACTTTTCACCAATGATTTGGACATCAGTTTAAGTAGTCTTGACAAGTAACTTCTCAATTTCATCCAGCACTACATGAGCCGCAAGAATGTTGTATCCACGCCAGACGGCGAAATTTACCAAATACACTTGGTTTTGCTGTACTGCCTTGACTTGAGACCATAGAGGTTTCTGTTGAAGCTCCTCTAGAAGAGATCGGTCATTTTCACTGTGTGTAATAATAAAAAGGATACCGCCAGCAATTTCTGGCAAAGTTTCTTCAGAAATAACGCCAGATGCTATAGATTTCGGTGCTAATAACCCTAGCTCGTCCAGAATCCTGTCAGCAAAATCTTTGCCGCTGTAGTAGAGTTGACCACCGGCAACATTGACAAATGATACCTGAATAGGTTGTTGACGATTCTCCTTTGAAGAAACTGTGCCTTTTTGATCTGCCGCAGGACTTACGCTCAATGCTTGCTTCAATTCTTGAATCCGACCGTCATAGTCGTCTAGCAGTTGAGTGGCTAATTCTGTTTTTCCAAGCAACTCTGCAATATCTTGGAGGTGCTGTTTCCAGTCACCTTTAGTTTCCGTCCAAGGCAGAACGACTGTAGGAGCAATTTGTGACATCTGGTTATAGAATACTTGAGATTTTCCATAAGAAGCAGCAATAATTAAGTCAGGATTGAGTAGTAAAACTTGCTCTAAATTGGGTTGCGAACCATACATCATCTCAACCCCATCTGTTTTGTCTGCAAGGTAGTCAGTCTTTACAATGCCTAGACCCATGAACGCCCCGACAGGTTTGCTATTCAAGGCAAGCATAGCAGCAAGGCTAGTGTCAAACATAGAGACAATTCGTTGTGGATGCACAGGGATGCAAGTTTCTCCTCTAACGTGTTGTACGACTCGGCAGGGAGTTGGCGTTTCGCTCTGATCAACAACCGTGCTATTACAGGCTGAGACGATCGCGACTGTGAGGAGTGATAGCAATAGCCGTTGTTTTACCCCCCTCAATCCCCCCTTGGTAAAATGCACCCCCCTCAGTCCCCCCTTGGTAAGGGGGGAAGTTAGAAGCTGTTCCGGCTCCCTCCCCTTACTAAGGGGAGGGTTGGGGTGGGGTCGATTGACGCAACTGACAAATTGTCTGAGCGATCGCCTCCACCACTTCATCCAATTGCTGATAAACCTGCTCATTGGTAAACCTCACTACACGAATACCCTTAGCTTCTAAAAATAGTTGTCGTTCTTTGTCATATTCGATTGCATCAGGTTGAAAGTGACTATCCCCATCAATTTCAATTGCTAATTTGAGTTCAGGAACATAGAAATCAACCACAAATGCACCAATGCTGTACTGTCTACGAAATTTGCAGTTTTCAACTTGTCGTCCTTTGAGTTTTGCCCAAATTTTGGTTTCGGCTGGGGTTGAGTTATTACGGAGAGTACGCCGTTTTTCCAGTTCGGAGGTTTTGTTGTAGAGCTTGGTCATTTGTGTTTGGCATAGGTTTGTTCCTGTTTAGGATTCCCGCTTTTACCCCCCCTTAATCCCCCCTTGGTAAGGGGGGAGACTGGAAATCTAGCTCCCTCCCCTTTGCAAGGGGAGGGTTGGGGAGGGGTCGAAGGCTGGGGTGGGATCAAAACTCCCACGAAATCGTGCCCTGCACCGCAAAGGGTTCACCATAAAAAATCCGCCCCCTACTGAAGGAACTTTCAAAATATGTGATATCGAACAGATTTCTGAAATTGATGGCAGCGCGAAACCGATCACGCTGGTAATAAAGCGCCGCATCCGTCCGCAGGTAGCTGGGGAGTTCAAAGGTGTTACCAAAATCACCGGCTCGCTCTCCCACATAGAACAAGCCCAAGCCCACACCAAACCCTTGCAGAGCACCACTCTGAAACTCATACTTGGTCCACAGGTTAAAGGAATTTTGAGGTACACCCCTAAAACGATTACCCACGGGACTGGGAATCGAATTATCCGCAGTGACTTTGGCATCGGTGTAAGCATAGCCCGCAATGATGCTCCATCCCGGCAAGATTTCGCCCCCAAGGGTCAGGTCGAACCCCCGACTGCGTTGCTCACCCACTTGAATCGAAAAGCCAGGGGGGACGCCGGGTCTGGTGTCAGTCGTCAGACGATTGGAGAAGGTGAGATCGTAAAAAGCCAGGGTTGCCGATAGTTGGTCGTTCAAATCTGCCTTGATCCCTACTTCATACTGGGTGCCGCGCTCGGGTTGAAATCGGTTCCCGTCAAAATCGGTGCCACCAACTGGGGTGAAGGAGCGAGCGTAGCTGGCATAGAGCGAAATGGGTTCAATGGGTTGATAGACGATACCCACACGGGGAGAAAAGGCTTCGCTTGATTCGGTTGTTTCTGTATTGGCGAGATTATTTTCGGTGGTCTGCCTGACGAGATCAAACTGTCCGCCGAGCAGTAGCTTGAGATTGGGAGTCAGCGTCACCAGGTCTTGAACATAAAATCCTAATGAGTCGGTTAAACTGTCAGTCTCACGAATGAGGGCAAGAGGTGGCCTTGGCTGCCCATACACAGGGTCGAACAGGTCAAGGGGTGGGGCAGTTGCTAGGAAGAATTGCCCTGCATCTTCGTCACGTCTATTCAGATCGACTCCCAAGACGAGCTGATGGTCAATTGAACCCGTTGAAAATTCGCCCGTCAGGTAGGTTTGTAGACCATAGGTTTGAGAGTAACCACCGGATAATTGAGTCGCAACCCGATTAACCGTTCGCAGATCTGGATTCAGTCCAGCAGGATAAACTCCTGAACTTTCAGATTCAAAGAACGATGCCCGAAAGACATTTTGTATCGACCAGTTGTCGCTGAACTGATGCTCCAACCGATAGCCAACTCTGGTCAAGGTGCGATTTAACTCAGCTTCTGTCGTATTCCGATTGCGCGGGATGCGACCATTGGGGTTGGGTAGCACTGTGCCTTCGATCGGCAGACCCTCGACCAAAGAACCCGGTGTGTCTGTGTATTCACCCTCTAGGGTTAGGCGGGTGCGATCGCCCAGTTCCAGACTGATAACTGGTGCAATAAAGAACTGACTCTCGTCAAAAAGATCGACAAACGCATTTCTGTCTTGATAGGCAACATTGAGGCGATACAACGCTGTCCTGGAGCCGTTTAATGGACCAGACAAATCGATCGCGCCCCGATAGAAGTCAAAGCTGCCAATGGTGGCATTCACGGCATAAAAGGGATCGCGCAGGGGCTGCTTGGTCACGATGTTGACAACGCCACCAGGCCCAAAAGCGCGACCGAAGAGCACGGAAGCTGGACCACTCAGCACCTCGACTCGCTCGATATTAGCGAAGTCAACGATTTCATCTGTGTCCTGATCTCTTACGCCATTCCTGGAAACAGTGGTGTCAAAGCCCCGCACAAAAATACGTTGATCCCTAAAGGTGATGGAAGAGCTAAATTGACTTGCCCCAGCGATATTGCGAGTGGCATCTTGTAAGCGGGTGACGTTTTGATCGCGCAGTACCTCCTGCGGCACGACCTGAATCGTTTGGGGAATGTCGCGTAGCGGGGTGTCGGTGCGAGTGCCGACACTAGTATTCGGCACGCGGTAGCCTTCATCTTGCTCCCCTGTCACGACTAATTCAATCGGCTCATCTACTTCTGCCGATGGTGTTTCCTGCGGAGTCTCACTCGTTGGCTGCTCAGGTTCAGGCTGTTGCGGTGGCTGCTGTGCGGTTGCAGCAGTTGTTATCCCGAAAACCAGCCCGGCATTATCATCAAATAACTCAACTGTGGGCAAAGCCGTCTCACCTACTACGGTCACTCGCACAGTATTTGGATCAACATTCGTCACTGTGATTTCAGTAATTCCCGTAATTGGCTTTTCAGAGCGAAATGTAAAAGCTTCTCCGTTAGGTAGTCGTAATTGCCCACCTGATACATCCGTGATAAAATTATTACCCATACTGCGATTTGTCACTTGCAGTTGAGTTCCAAGGGGTGTCTCTAAAATCACCTCCACACCTTTATCTGTGGCATTGGCTTTAACTCCCGTAATTGGTATAACTTCACCCCCCTGTTTCTCCCCTTGGGAAGGAGGGTTATTTGGTGTTGGGGACTGCACTAGCATAGTAGCGCTGGTGCTGGGACGCTCCATCTCACTGAGTCGGCGAATCTCTCCAATTGACCGGGAATTGTTTAGTACCGATGCCAAAGATTTATTTTGCACCTCTTTCTTGGGTACTTCAGTTGCAGTTGCGCTCATTGCAGACCAAACACAAACAAAACTCGTCAATAAGAAAATTTTTACCCACACCATTAGTCTCATTTGCTACTTTTTACACTTATATAATTGACTGAAATCATGACAATAGTACAGCAAATAGCTGATTTTATTGAGAAAACTTACTATTAGCTTTAGAATAAAAATTACAGTAAATAGATAACCGATTGCAAGCATTTAGCAGCTTTTATTTACAAAACAGTCACAAAATCAAGTCGCAAGTCGGAAGTTACAATAATGGTCTAAGGTAATGGGCGTCTAAATTGCATAACTACTCGTGGTAGTTGTTAACCAAAGCAGAAAAGGATATGAGCTCGTTCCGTTGTTCTGAAGACTGACTTCCAGTGTTCAGACTTCTCTCTAAATTTATTTACGGAGATAATAATTTTGAATTTTGAATTCCCCCTTTACGTAGCGTCTTTGCAGGATAAGGCGTTGACCTGGATATTCTGTAATCTCAATTGTGACAAATGAGGCTGGAGCATTCATTATTCGATTCATCCTTTAATGTTTTCAATAGATTTAAGTTTTTGCAGACGCTTTCTTTGTTGAGTTTTCCCATCTGCAATTTTTTCAGTGACGATTTCTGTGACATAAGAAGATGGTTGTTGATTTTTAACTTGATTAAAATAATCTGCTAAAGAACTAATGGTCGGATATCTAAACAATTCGAGGACTGATAACTGCCTTTTAAAAACTTCACGCAACTTACTATGAACCTGAACTAAGAGCAGCGAATGACCACCCAACTCAAAGAAATTATCATGGATTCCTACATTCTCAACATTGAGTACTTCTTGCCAAATATCAGCAATAGTTTGTTCTACCTCAGTTTGGGGTGGCTGATAAACTGTTTCCAATTGGGGACGTGCAGTATCAGGAGCAGGTAATGCTGTGCGGTCAATTTTACCATTGGGTGTCAGTGGTAGTGCCTCCAATGTCACAAAAGTTACTGGTATCATGTAACTTGGCAATTTCGACTCTAAAGAGCCACGTAACTCATAAATTGCCAGCATTTGTTCTTCTTGAGGAACTACATAGGCAACTATTCTTTGAGAATTTTCTGAATCTTCCCGTACTACAACCACAGTTTCTCGCACTGCTGGGTATTGGCTGATGATTGCTTCAATTTCTCCCAGTTCAA
>JAHHHB010000151.1 GCA_019359545.1 Desmonostoc geniculatum HA4340-LM1
CGCGCTGCGGTTATTCCTACTCGTGTTTCTCTAATTTTACCACACACTGGTAGCTTAAAAGCCACCAAATAGTTTTCATCCCTGGACTGAAGTCACAGGGTTTTCAACATAGTATCCCTTATAAAAACTCAACTTCTTCTAATTCGTCCAGTCAAAGAAGCAACTACAAATACTAATCGAGTTGGCTCCACGGGTTTAGCCAAATGCACTTGGAAACCTGCATTGAGAGCCTCTCTACGCTCCTCACTTCTGGCATGGGCGGTCAGTGCTACAGCTGGAATTTGTCGTCCTAACTCAACACTCAGTGCCCTCACCTGGCGAATCAGTGTATAGCCGTCTTCCTCTGGCATACTGATATCAGACAAAAGTAGGTCATACCCACCAGGATTTGCCATCAGCATTGATAATGCTTCCCTTGCAGATGCAACCGCCGTTACTTCAACTCCGTAGACCTCAAGCAATGTTGTAAATAAGTCGCGTACATATAGTTCGTCATCCACCAGAAGTACCCGCACACCATCCAGTGAGGGCACATTATCATCTGAAGGTGGCAACTGGTCAATTGAAACAACTGGGTTTGTAAGATTCAGCGCAGAACTTTCTTCGAGGTTAGTTTGCAGAGGTAATTTGACGATAAACGTTGCTCCTTGTCCCTCACCTTGGCTGTAAGCTTCAACTGTACCGTCGTGGAGTTCTACAACATGGCGTACAATGGTCAGCCCTATTCCCAGTCCAGGATTTGAGCGGATTCTGCTGCTATCTGCTTGGCGGAAGCGATCGAAAACATGGGGGAGAAAGTCAGCGCTAATACCCTTACCCGTGTCGCTGACTTGAATTTGAGCTTGTTCATCAATGTATTCTAGTACAACATCGATTCTGCCTCCACTTGGGGTGAATTTAATGGCGTTAGAAAGTAAATTCCAAATCACCTGTTGTAAGCGAACCGCATCACCTAAAATTCTTCTGGTGGAAGGCTCTAACTGGCATTCAATTTGAATATTTTTGGACTCTGCTGATAAACGCACTAGATTTACAGCTGACTCAACCACCAAAGCAAGGTCAATGAGTTCGAGGTTCAGACGCAGCCTACCTGAGGTAATGCGTGAGATGTCTAAGAGATCCTCAATTAGCTGGGCTTGAACCTCGGCGCTGTGTTCGATCGCTTCCAACCCCTGATTAATGGTAGCTACATCCAGTTCCCGTGTCCGCAGCAGTTGTGACCACCCCAGCAGGGCATTGAGTGGGTTTCGCAGTTCGTGGGAAAGTATGGATAAAAACTCATCTTTGGCGCGATTGGCTGTCTGGGCAGCAGTTCTGGCTAACTGTTCTTGACTTAATAAATAAGCGCGTTCTGCTTCCCACTGTTTGAACTGGGTGATATCTTCAATCATCAGCAGAATCATCTGGCGATTGTCTATTCTAGGCATTTTTCGGGCATTGAAGCGCACAGTTTTTTGCCCATTCTCGAACTGATGCTCAATTTCAAGGTCTTGAAACGGGGTATCAGTGGGAAGAATGTTTTCGAGAAGCGATCGCAATAGTTCGAGATTCCACTCCCCGTTGCTAATTTCAAAGATTAAGTGTTTTTCTGTTTGTGCTGCTGAAACTTGGAACATCTCATAAAAACTTCGGTTGGCAGAAACCACGCGTAATTCTGTATCCAGAACTACCAAGGATTCCCGGACGGTATCTACAATTGCTTCAGCATAATCGCGAGATCCTCTTAGCTGGACTGCACTGCGTTTGATCGCGTCAATGTCAACCAACACGATCACAGCACCATCAATTTTGCTGTCTATCGTTCGATAAGGTCGAATTCGCAAGTCATAACAATGACCTTCTTGGTCTTCAACTTCCTGAGCTTTCAGGTTGAGGGTACTAATCACCTCTAAGATTTGTTCCTCTAAATTTATGACATTGAGATTGTGGTTAATATCACTCAGAGGCCGCCCGACATCCGTGGGAATTAGATTGAAGACTGTCTGTGCTGACGGTGTAAAACGCCGAATCCGCAAATCGCCTCCCAACATCAAGATCGGAATATTAATACTGCTGAGTAGATTTAGTAAATCATTACTGACTTGAGTTGATTCGATATTCCGCCGTTGCAGTTCGTCGTTAATGGTGTTCAGTTCTTCATTCGTTGCCTGAATTTCTTCTTTGGCGGTTTCCAGTTCCTCATTGGTACTTTGCAACTCTTCGTTACTTGAGAGAATCTCTTCGTTAGCAGCTCTGAGGTCTTGATTAGTGGCTTGCTGTTCCTCGATAATCGATTGCAGATACTCTTTGGTGGTCGCCAACTCCTGTTTGAGTTGGATGGTTTCTTGCTCTTGATGCTTTGAGCGTCTGGATCTGAGGGGGCGATCGCCAGTTACTTCTGGTGCGGTAGGTAGTGAGGAAGATACGTTTTCAAACAGAACTAAAAAGTAAATTTCTGGTGCTATGGCAGATTTAAACGGAATTACATCAAACTTAACCTGCCTAACTCGATCGCCATCTCTGAGTTGTAAACCTTCCTTGGTGATGGAGTGTTGCTGCTTTTTTGCCTGGTGAATTGCGGTGCGTAACTCTAGCCGCAAATCTGCTTTGGCCATCTTCAGCAAATTAAAGCTTGGTCTTCCAGGTGCAGGTTGTAGATAGGAACTAGTCTCTCCTCTAAATTGCAAAATTTCCAAATCACTGTTGATAATTACACCGACCGGAGAATATCGACTCAACACTACCCGATCAGCCTCTTTTTGGATTTCAAAATCGTTAAATCCATCTTCGCTGAGTATGGGTTGAGAGTTGATCATTTCTGCGGCGGGATAGGAATTGGCCATCAGATCGATGCTCAGTCGAGCAGATGCCATTTTCCGTGAATAAATCTTGCACTTTCTGTCTACTAAAGCAAACAAGTCTGTAAATTCACCAACTGTTTCAGAAGTACCTAACATCAAATAGCCCGTTGACTTGAGACCATAATGGAAGATTGGTAAGAGTTTCTTTTGGACTGGGCTTCCCAAATAAATCAACACATTTCGACAAGTAATCAAATCCAGGCGTGAAAAAGGTGGATCGCCAATCAGGTTTTGTCTGGCGAACACACACAATTCGCGCACTACCTTACTAATTTGGTAACCGCCTTCTACCTGGACAAAGAAGCGCTGTACACGTTCTGGAGAGACATCTGCTATTTGACTGAGTTTGTAAACACCATTACGTGCTTTGTCGATCGCTACTTCGTTAATGTCTGTAGCAAAAAGCTGAATGGGCAGATTGATTCCTTGACTTGTAAAATATTCCAATAAGCAAATGGCAATGGAGTAAGCTTCCTCACCTGTTGAACATCCCGCTACCCAGATCCGCAGGGCTGATTCTGGGCTTCGCCCCTTGGTAATGCTGGGAAATACTTTGGTTTTTAAAGCCTCAAAAGCTTCGCTATCCCGAAAAAAACTGGTGACAGCAATCAGCACATCTTGATACAAAGCATTGACTTCTTCAGCATGTTCCTGGAGATACTTAACATAATCCTCCAGCTTTTCTAGCTTGTACAAAATCATTCGGCGCAAGATCCGCCGCTTCAAAGTAGTTTGCTTGTAGTGGCTAAAGTCAACTCCGCAAGAACTTCGCAGCAGACTAAAGACTGTCGAGAGAGCATCTGTGTTTTCCGTCGGTAATACCTCAGTCGGTTTGATTGGGGTAGGGCTAGTAATATAGGGATGACGACTAATTTTCGCCAGTTCTTCGGCGATCGCTTCTGGGGGCAAAATAAAGTCTACATAACCAGAAGCGATGGCGGTACTTGGCATACTACTGACTTTTGCTGTATCTTCGCACTGGGCAAAGGTAATGCCCCCAGCCCCCTTAATTAGTTCCAATCCCCTTGCGCCATCTGCATCGCCTCCTGATAGTACCACTGCGATCGCTTTACTTCCCCACTCCTCTGCCAACGAAGTAAAGAAAGCATCCACTGTCATAAAATGGCCACGGGTCTTTTCGCGGGGCGACAGTCTCAAAACCCCTTCAGAAATAGTCATCCTGGCATTGGGCGGAATCACGTACACATTATTTGGTTCCACCGCCATCCCATCCTGCACCTCACATACAGGCATCTGAGTTTTTCGGGAGAGAATCTCACTCAACAAGCTTTTTTGATTGGGGCTTAAGTGTTGAATCAGCACAAACGCCATACCTGTATCGATTGGCAAATGGCTCAGTAATTGTGTAAATGCCTCCAGTCCACCCGCAGAAGCTCCCATTGCGACAATCGGAAATAATTCTTTTTGATTTTCTTGTTCTTCTTCGCTATTAGCAGCTTGCCCTGTTGTGGAATTAGATTGAGATTTTCTAGAAGACCGCCGGGGTGTCATGTTGTCCACTAAATAATAGTTTCGGGTGCTTCGTTTTTAATTAAAAGCAATTTATATTCTTATTTTGACTGCTTCGATCGAACTTTAACTTAACGGAGTTAATATTATACCCATAGTACTAGGAATGTTCTATTCCTAAAGTAGGATTTGCACACAGGTTAAATCCCAACCAACAGATTCAATTATTGTAGAGACGCCGATTTATCGCGTCTTTGATACTCGTGAACGAGCCAGTAGGGTGTGTTAGCGACAGCGTAACGCACCAAATCCTTACTACAGTACTTAACCGAACGGTATTAGACCTCTTGCATAAATAATTTTTTGTCTCACGCAAAGGCGCAAAGGCAAGGCAGCGCGGTCTTGGGGGTTTCCCCCATGAGCGACTGCCGCGCAAAGAAGAAGGCGAAAAAAAGGACTTTTGCAACAGGTCTATTGTATTAGGGGGAGCAGGGGAGAGTTCTTGTACAAGTTCTTTCCCCTCTACCCCTTCTTCCCCTTTCGTCTTCGTGGACGGCGAAATAACTAAAAATAAGCTAAAATTCAAGCATAGTAAGCATTTCACGCTTAGGAACACTCCATGCTTGACACCTTGGAAACCCGACTTTACGAACTAGAACAATTTGCCAACGCCCTTGTCTCTAATCAACTGACGCACATTAGCGTGTTGAGCATTGGTATTATCTTTGCCGCTGGCTTGCTCACCAGTCTTACCCCCTGTATGCTTTCCATGCTGCCAATTACCATTGGTTACATTGGCGGTTACGAAGCAAAAAGCCGCCTCCAAGCCGCTGCACAATCAACTTGGTTTGCTTTAGGATTAGCAACAACCTTAGCAGGACTAGGAATCATAGCAGGTTTAGTTGGAAAAGTCTACGGTCAAGTGGGAATTGGTTTACCGATTATTGTTAGCATCATCGCCATACTCATGGGGCTGAATTTATTAGAAGCCCTACCTCTGCAATTTCCATCCTTGAACGAAACCAATTGGATTTCCCAAGATTTACCCACAGGATTGCGTTCGTATTTGCTGGGGCTGACTTTCGGTTTAGTTGCATCTCCTTGTAGCACCCCTGTTTTAGCCAGCTTGCTTGGTTGGATTGCCAACACCCAAGATTTAATTTTAGGCGCTGCTTTACTACTTTCCTATACAGCCGGCTATGTAGCACCATTGATTTTAGCGGGTACTTTTACTGCTTCAATTAAAAAGTTGCTAGAACTACGTCGCTGGTCAGGTTGGATTAACCCAGTTAGCGGGGCATTATTGGTAGGATTCGGTGTATTTTCTCTAATTTCTCGAATTCCTCTTGGTAGTTTTTAAGAAAGAATTCAGAATTCAGGAGTCAGAATTCAGAATAGTTAAATAATCAGGATAAAATTTGATGAATCAACGTACAAATCATACTAAATTGCTTCTAAAATGTGACTTATTTTTCCTAAATACTGAATTCTTACATTTTTCTGAATTCTGAATTCTGAATTCTGAATTCTGAATTCTGAATTCTAAATTCTGAATTCTCAAGACATCAATTAACCCATGTGAGTAATGACATTAGAAGATTCCACTTCCCAAAAAATTAGTTGGTGGGCTGTACCTGGGCAGTATTTCCGCCGAGAGTTTTTGCCTGTACTAACAGATTTACGACTGGCGATCGCCCTGCTATTATTGATTGCAATCTTTAGCGCCACCGGTACTGTAATTGAGCAAGGACAGTCTCCCGGATTTTACCAAGCTAACTATCCAGAACATCCCGCATTGTTTGGTTTCTTAACTTGGAAAGTTATTCAAGTAGTTGGATTAGACCATGTATATCGTACTTGGTGGTTTTTATCATTACTCATTTTATTTGGCACCAGTTTAACAGCTTGTTCCTTTACCCGTCAGTTACCAGCCTTAAAAGCAGCCCAACGCTGGAAATATTACGAAGAACCACGGCAATTTCAAAAACTAGCTTTAAGTGCAGAAGTAGATACTGGTTCATTGAATTCTCTGAACCAAATCTTACAAAACCACCGCTATAAAATTTTTCCCGATCCAGAAAAAGCAAATCTTTTATACGCCCGCAAGGGAATAGTCGGACGCATCGGGCCAATTATTGTTCATATTGGCATCGTCGCTATTTTGCTAGGGGGAATTTGGGGGGCAATGACTGGATTTATTGCCCAGGAAATGGTTGCTAGTGGCGATACATTTCAAGTGAAAAATATTATAGATGCTAGTCCTTTAGCAGCAGCCCAAGTGCCAAAAGATTGGTCTGTGCGAGTCAATCGTTTTTGGATTGATTACACTCCAACTGGGGGCATCGATCAATTTTATTCAGATTTATCTGTCTTAAATAATCAAGGCGAAGAAGTTGACCACAAAAAGATTTTTGTCAACGAACCTCTGCGCTATCATGGCGTAACTTTCTACCAAACTGATTGGGGAATTGCAGCTGTTCGCGTCCAATTTAATAACAGCCCAATTTTTCAGTTACCAATGGTCAAGTTAAACACCAATGGCCAAGGTGCGATTTGGGGAACTTGGATTCCTACTAAACCAGATTTGAGTGAAGGTGTCTCCGTGCTAGCGAAAGACTTGCAAGGAATGGTATTAATTTATGATGTCAATGGCAAACTAATTAATACTGTACGCGCTGGCATGTCCGCCGAAGTCAATGGTGTGAAGCTGAAAATCTTAGAAGTAATTGGCAGCACCGGCTTACAAATTAAAGCCGATCCAGGTATACCAATTGTTTATTCAGGATTTGGTTTATTAATGTTGGGTGTGGTGATGAGTTACTTTTCCCACTCGCAAATTTGGGCATTACAAAAAGGCGATCGCTTGTATGTCGGTGGTAAAACTAATCGCGCTAAAGTCGCCTTTGAACAAGAAGTTTTAGAAATTTTAGATCGACTGAGTTCACAGCCAAAAGGTGAGGACAAAGAAATGGCAATTGAAGTTTAATAATAGAGAATTCAGAATTCAGAATTCAGAATGGGCTAAACCTTAGCTATCCGCTAACAGAATTGAATTTTGCGGGACTGGTGAATAAATAATAGGACTTACGCACTGTACAAATGCATCGTAATGTGAATGAACGATGCTCCCGGTTGTTTCAGGCATTTCTTAATTATCTTGCGATGCCTACGGCGGTAAACTACGTAAATAGACCATGCTGTAGGGGCACAGCAACTTAATGTGAAACCCTTATGAGGACGTGATATTAAGTTCACTCACCTACGGTTACTCACCGCGTCACCCCACCCTAACCCTCCCCTTGTAAAGGGGAGGGAACTAGATTTCTTTTTCCCCCCTTTATAGAAACGATTTGAGTAGTACAACTCCTCCAATCACAGCAAAAATTGATCCTAAGCCGGTCAACATCAGAGGTAAAAACCATAAAGTTAGCCAAGAGTTGATCGTTGCAGAACCTGGCTTGTCAGGAGTGTATAGAATTTCTACGTGCTGACCTTTAGCAAATTGTGATGGACTGCTACCTGAATTTGATTCAAAAACCGTTGATTCACCAGAACGGGTAGTATATTGCACCACTGGATAGTAGAGATAAGACCGACGACCCTTGCTATCAGGTGATGAGAGACGTTGCACCAACTCGATGACTGTCCCTTCTGCTGGAATTGCCGCAGCCACAAAAGAACGAGTATTCATACCAATAATTATTCCCGTGACAGCAATTATGCTGCCAACACCACCGAATATTGAACCAAATATAAGAAAAAATTTTGTGTCTTCATTCATAGCATGTTAAAAAGTTTGATATAGCTAAAAGTAGTGTGTTTTCTGTTTTGATTTCAATTTTTCGAGGTTATTTATAAAGTAAAAATATAATTCTTGTAGGGTGTGTTACGGCTTTAGCCGTAACACACCCTACTTAAGGTTTACTTTATAAATGGTTTCCATAAGTCGATATTTTTAGAATAAATAACAATCGGGGAAAAGTAGGGGAGATGAGTCATTAGTCATTAGTCATTGGTCATTAGTCATTAGTCATTAGTCATTAGTCATTAGTCATTTGTTATTGCCCCCATGCCCAATGCCCAATGCCCCATGCCCCATGCCCAATGCCCTATTATCTACATCAACTCCATCTCTTGCAATCCTTGGCGTAGTCTCTTGGCTTCTTGGGGATTATGTCTTTCATGAAGGGCGATCGCTTTTTTAAAAGCTGCTAAACTTTCTTGATGATTGCCGGCTTTTAGCAGCACTACACCTAAATTTTGATAAGCTTCGGCATAGTTGGGATTTAAGACGATCGCATTTTGATAACAAGCGATCGCATCTGTCAATAAACCCAAAGCTTTAAATGTCATCCCTAGATTATAATATGCAGCAATAAAACTCGGATCGATTTTCAAAGCTGCGGCATAAGCAATTTTTGCACCGTTGAAATCTCCTGCTGCTTTGAGTAAGTTACCCAGGTTGTTGTATGCTCCTAGTTTGAGCATGGGATAAATTGGCAACTTAATTGCAGTTTGATAATGAGAAATCGCCTGTGGGAAATTTTTTAAGCGGCTGTAGGCAATGCCTAAATGATAGTGGAGTTCGTACAAAATATCGTAGTTTTCTTCCCCAGCCGCGTGACTTTCAGTCATCTGCTTTAATCCTCGTCTGAGTAACTCCATCCCTTGGGGAATTTTCCCAGTTTCCACATACAACGCCCCTAATTTACTGCAAACATAGGGATCGTCAGGATGAGTAGCGAGGAATCCTTCCATGGCCGCTGTAGCTTTGGCATATTTGTTATTTTGAGCGATCGCACTTTTTTGATATCCTGTGTGCAGAATTGCTACTCCTGGTAAATAACCCACCTGCCAATGGGGTTCTTTGGTTAAAATTGCTGACACACTATCATCCACTAAGGCATGGTAAGGACGGTCAAAGCGAATATCTGGATGATTGCGGAATAATCTCGAAACCAGAGAATAGGGAGATTGTTCTGCACCGACTTCTTGGCGGACAAGGTTGAGTAATAAGTATTCGTCCCTGGCGATCGTGTCTCGCAATAGCGGTACAATTCCTGGTGTCAGAGTTTCATCAGCATCTAACACCAAAACCCAATCACCAGTTACATATTTTAAAGCGGCATTGCGGGCGGCACTGAAATCATCGCACCATTTAAAATGATGAACTTTCGCCCCGAACTGTTGGGCAACATAAGGAGTGCGATCGATTGAGCCTGTATCCAACACTACCATTTCATCTACCACTTTGTTCACACTGCTCAGGCATTTAGGCAATGTTGCTGCTTCGTTTTTCACAATCATGCACAGACTCAAACTCATAAGCCAATTGTCATTTAATTTAGTGTTTGAAAAATTGAGAATGGGGAATGGGGCATGGGGCATTGGGCATTGGGAGGGGCGGAAAGCTTTTTTATAATCTCCCTACACATTCCCTCACTCCCTCATCTCCCTCATCTCCATGCCCCATGCCCAATGCCCAACTCAATTATGTGCAAAAATCAAGATTAACAAAATTAGTGAGTCATTCCAGCAGCAAGGGGGAATTTAATGCAGGGTCAAACCATAGGTGGACGCTACCAAATTCTTACCCAACTGGGACAAGGGGGATTTGGCACAACTTTTTTAGCTCAAGACATGCAAAGACCAGGGAATCCGCAGTGTGTTGTTAAGCATTTTAAACCACTATCTACCGATGCATACACTTTAGGGGAAGCTAAACGTTTATTTGACCAGGAAGCATTAATTCTGGAAACATTAGGAAAGCATGACTATCTCTGTTGAAGATTTTTCTGGCACTTTAAAGGAATCGCAAGATTTATTTACTAAGGAAGTCAAAGCTACTTTATCTGATGCCAATATTGTCAATTCCAGTGAAACGACTCTAGCAAAAAAACGAGCTAATCAATTAATTTTCATTGGCAAAGATGGAAACAATAGTTTAAAAAATTTACAAGTTTGGACTTTAAAGGGTAATCAAGCATATGTAATCACTTATTCAGCAGCAGTAGATGATTACGATCGCTTCTTGCCCACCGCAGAAAAAATGATTGAATCCTTTGAAATTAATTGATGATTTTGTGATATGGGATTGATGATTGTAGAGACGGCGATTTATCGCGTCTCTTGCCTTAACCGAACCGTATTGCATTGTAAACGATCGTGATTTTGGGAAAAATGAGGAACCTCCAGTCAGATACTTCTTACCCTTGAAGCTTCTTAATTAACTCCAACAGTTGTTGATAATCATCTGTTTTGCCTTGTTCTAAATTGAGATTAGCTGCTTTTTGTAAATCGGCGATCGCACCTTGTTTATCTCCCAATTGATAACGGGCAATCCCCCGTCCAGTATAGGCTGGAGCAAAGTTAGGATTCAGCCGCAAAGCCTGGTTAAAATCAGTAATAGCCCCCTTTTTATCTCCCAAGTCAAAGCGGGCAATTGCTCGACTAGCGTAGGGTGGGGCAAGGTTGGGGTTAATTCGCAAAGCTGTAGTAAAATCAGCGATCGCTTTTTGTTTATCTCCCAATTGATAATAGGAAATACCCCGTCCAGTGTAGGCTTCGGCGTAGTTGGGATTAATTTTTAATGCTTGATTAAAATCTGGGATGGCGTTCTTGCTATCATCCAAGCTATTACGAGCAATGCCTCGGTTATTGTAGGCTAAGAGATAGTTGGGATTAATTTCTATGGCTCGATTATAATCTGCGATCGCACTTTTTCGATCTCCCAAGGCAGAACGAGCCAAACCCCGATTATTGTAAGAATCGGCGTCTTGAGAGTTAATTTTCAGGCCTTGGTTAAAGTCGTCAATTGCGCCTTGGAAATCTCCTAAGTTATAGCGGGCAAGGCCGCGATTGTTGTAAGCATTGAGATATTTAGGATTCAGGCTAATTGCTTTAGTATAATCGGCGATCGCACCTTTAAAATTTCCTTTGTCGTACTTATCGCCACCTTGAATATAAAAGTCGTCTGCTTTCGGTGCCTTTGCTGTCGGGATGCTGGGAGGAGTAACACCTAAATCTATCCCAGCCTGAGTTGATAATCTTAAAAAAGTATTAATGGGAATGCCTAAATTAAAACCTTGCTTTTGCAGCAGAATTCCTGAGCCTAAGAAATCTGCTGCTAAAACTTTCACCGTGATAGACTGTGCTTGCTGGTAAAGTTTTTGCGACACAAAAGTGTTGCAAGTAAAGCTTTGACATTGAGGAGAAACACTGACAACTGGTGTCGATGCTGACAGTGTTATCGATAAACTACCAATCGAAATAACCAGTGTCAATTTACGCCAATCCATGTGAGTTTATAGGTAACAGAAAGTTGCTGGCGTAGGCGTTAGCCCGTCGGATAAACATTACCTGAATCTTAATTTGACTCACTATTTAGATCATCTGTAGCGTTGTTCAGAAATTCATCAAAATCAATATTTACCGTGTCTTCACTAGTTTCATTCAACACATTTCCAGCTACCAATCCCCGACGATTTAATAGCCTTCGCATAGTCAACTTAGCATTACTACCACGCTTGAGAGTGAATAACAAAGTGCTATCTGTACAGGTGGCATTTTGGTTAGCAGCCGCGCATACAACTGTTTCTCCTCTGAGCGTTCCAGTTTTGATGTACTTTAGCGTACCATTATCATAGCTCCTTTGAAATCTGCGAGATACCTCTTTACAACGGCGTTCATTTGTCCACTCTTTGGGGAAGTAATCTTGAGAACTCCATTTAATCATTGGCACGTTTCTTCGATTTTGGGTACGCGCAAATGTTACAGGTACACCCTTGCTCTTTCCACAGTAAAAAGTTGTACTTCCAGCATAGCTAGGCTCATTCATGGTTGCAGTTGTCGTAAATGCACTCAGCGAAGCTATGACAATCCCTATCAATCTTTGCTCAAATAACTTGACTTTCATCATTTTGCTTAGGATGCTCATACGGTTGAGTTGAAAACCTTAGAAAATCGCCCTTTGGCTGTACCTACTCCTTTAATAGGTGTACAATCAAAATAACAGATTTAGCTAATAAGTGTTGGGTAATAGTTATTGAAGAAGAATTCAGAAGTCAGAATTCAGGAATCAGAATCAATCAGTCCGGAGTAGCACCGGGGACTGATTGAAAACCACCAATTTTTCAATTTAGTGGGGGTGCAAAAACGCCGATTATTCAGACGTGAAGCTCGATTACTCCCTAAGCTACGCTATCCGCCAGTCATACAGAATTCATTTTGACTCCTGAATCCTGAATTCTGTTCGATAATGTCTTTCACTAAATATTACCCATTATTAATGCTTATTTAAATCTGTAAATATTGTAAACTAATGATATGTATAGGACTCATATTTGATTTCTGAAAAAAATCCGTACACTTAGAAAGTACTTTTTCCTACTCCCTACTCCCTACTCCCCACTCCCAGCATAAGCAGATAATTTCAAAAATCAAAACGGATTCCTATATAATGAAAAAGTCATTCGCAGACAGGGCAGAATTACTTTATCAAAAGCTGAAAGAATATTTGCGATCGCCAAACCGTTGGTTTTTAGATACACCAGAAAGATCGCTCTTAGAAGCTTACCAAGCGGCTCAGAGAATTAAAAATATTGAAACTGAACATTTTGATGGGAATAAAATCTCTTCAGCTTCAGGAAAATATACTGAAAATGTCATGTCTTATTGGCAAGTATATCTTGATAAAAACTTAACTATTATCAAAATTAGACTGGCAGAATTCACCCTGAGCCGGACAATTATCGATATCTCCGATTCTGTATTGCTAGAAAAATTGCAGGTTATTGATGAAGTTGTAGAAAAATACGGCATCAAAAACCAACTTACAGCAATTTTCAGGTAAATAGACCACAGTGGTTGAACCAACCGAAGGCATCATCTTCGGTAATATAATTTACAGCAAGAGCCATTGCTTGGTCGAGTAATTCCAGTGTGCGTGCCTCACGG
>JAHHHB010000152.1 GCA_019359545.1 Desmonostoc geniculatum HA4340-LM1
ATGGTGTTTGAAACTTTGGTCATGGGTGGGGCGATGGATGGAAGAAGAAACTTCTACCCCACCTGGGATGAAGCAATACAGGGGCATCTCAAAATATGCGCTCAAGTTTTTAAATTACTAGAGTGAAAGTGATGTTGAAATTCCCACCCGCTATGAATCCGAATTTGCAGGTTTAGAGGCGCGTCAAGATTATCGCGTCATTAATCTTTGGGAAGTTGATGTAGAAATCGCTTTTACTGGGCCTGTTCCCTCTTTGCTCCCCTTTGTACCAATTCTCAAAGGTGGTGCAGCAGAATCAACAGTGCAACGCGCATTGCAAATTCTCCGCGCCGATGAACAGTTAAACCAGTTAGAAATTGTTATG
Source organism: Desmonostoc geniculatum HA4340-LM1 (assembly GCA_019359545.1). GTDB lineage: Bacteria > Cyanobacteriota > Cyanobacteriia > Cyanobacteriales > Nostocaceae > Nostoc > Nostoc geniculatum. The sequence continues at coordinate 365 of JAHHHB010000152.1, forward strand.
GCTTTTTTTGCTACCTTCGTATTAGACAGCGCTTTAGTTCAGCAAATCATGAGGTGGGATATGGCAGTATTACGCGAATCTCCCTGGTATCACCAAATTTTCAGAGAAGGCGAACAACTTGGGGAAGAACGAGGACGCCAAGAAGGACGCCAAGAAGGGCGGCGAGAAGAGATACTGTCAAGTCTTGAACTTGTTTTAGAGATAAAATTTGGACTAGAAGGATTGCAACTAATGTCACAAATCTCTCAAATTGCTGATTTAGATAGATTAAAAGCAATTCAGCAGAGAATTAAGAGTGTCAATACTCTCAATGAATTGCGGCAAATCCTTTGAAGAAAGATTCAGAATTCAGGAATCAGAATTCAGAGTCCGACTGGCAGATAAATAAACGGTGAAACACTACACCATATCTATAATTTAGTGCTGCTTCTATGTGCTGAACCCAATCACCTATACTCTGAATTCAGAATTCAGAATTCTGAATTCTGAAATTTAAGCTCCCATTCCAGAATACCGCTTCAAACCAGCACGCCAAAGCAAGCGATTTGCACCCAAAAATATTAATATCCAACCCACCATTGAGAAAAATCCTTGCCATATATCCACAGGTAACCCCACCAAAATACTCACAGGAAAATCAATCAAATAAGGAAAAGGTGTAAACATGACTATTTTCCGCATAGGTTCGGGAAAAACCTCTAAAGGTGCTATCAAACCAGATAAAAATAGATAAAACAACAACCAGAAATTTTCTAAAGCACTAGCGCGTTCTGTCCAAAAGGCGAACATGGCAAAGGTGTACTGAATAATAAACCGCAAAGTAAAAGCTAGTACTACCGCCAATGCAAACAGCAAAAATTGACTCAAACTTGGTAACCAAACAGCTTGAGGATAAAGAATAAAAAATAATCCCACTAATAAAAAAGCGAAGCTTAAGCGGGCAAATCTTTCAGAAATATGCCCTGCAATATGATGCCATACTGGATCGAGTGGTTGTAGCAACCTGGGCGAAAGTTTGCCTTCTACTACCTCTCTTTCAAAGTCCCAAATTACCCAAGCCACGGTAAATTGCCTGACAATGAAAACTGTGATGAAGTAACGAGCAAAATCTACAGGTGATAGCCCAAACTGCCCACCTTGGGCTGCTTGTATCCAGACACCCATAAGGATAATCGGCAAAGTTCCAGCCAAAACCCATAAAATTAGTTCTGCTCGATACTCAACCATATAGGCATAGTATACTGAGAGGAAAGTTAAGGCTTTTCTAATTATCCGCTTCATTTATTCACTTCCCGCAACAAAAATTACCCAGCACTCAGAATTCAGAATTCAGAATTCAGAATTATTGTACAGACGCGATTCATCGCGTCTCTACTCCACAACCCCCGCCTGAAAAACTTGCCCAATCACTTGTTCTACAGGCGGTTCGGTTACTGTTAAATCAATTACCTCTAAATCAGCCAAAATCTTAGATACGGTGCGGGTGAGCGCCTCTCGTGGCACCAGAAAACGCACTGTTCGCCCTTCTAATACTTGCACATCACCATAGGTTATGAGTTTTTCTATGGGTAGAGGTTGGGCTAACTCGATATCGACTTCGCGGTAAGGAGCAAAACGTTCCAACAGTCCATCTAAGCTACCGTCATACATCAGGCTTCCTTGGTGAATCAACAGCACCCGTTGACACAAAGCTGTGATGTCAGCCATGTAATGACTTGTTAACAGTACTGTAGCTTGATAACGTTGATTGTATTCACGCAAGAAGTCGCGCACCGCCGCTTGAGCATTTACATCTAGTCCTAGCGTTGGTTCATCTAGAAACAATACCTGGGGACGGTGCAAAAGTGCTGCCAATAGTTCCGCCTTCATCCGTTCACCCAAAGACAACTTCCGCACTGGTTGGGTAAGTTTGCCCTCTAGGGAAAGCATCTCTGTTAATTCTCCCACCCGCCGCTGGAATTCTTTATCGGAGATATTGTACACAGCAGCATTAATTTTTAAAGAATCCAGGGCTGGTAAATCCCAAATTAGCTGCTGCTTTTGTCCCATTACCAAAGTAATTTTTTGCAAAAATGCTTCTTGGCGCCGAAAGGGAACTTGTCCAGCTACTTTGACTGTACCGCCCGAAGGATGAATCAGCCCCGTGAGCATTTTTAGTGTGGTGGTTTTACCAGCACCATTCGGTCCCAAAAACCCCACCACTTCACCAGGAGCAATTTCAAAGGAAACATCCTGAACTGCTTTTATTGTGCGGTAGGTACGGCGAAAAAAGTGGTTGATTGTACCTTTTATACCAGAATTTTTTACCGCTACAGGATAAGATTTGCTTAGCTTTTCAACAATGATGATTGACATATTTTTTTTATTAGAACTACAGAGAACCATTTCAAAAGTCAAAATGAAAAAAGACTTTTGTTGTCAAGTGATTAGCGATTTATCGTTTGGCATTTAAATGCAGATGAGCTTAAACACAGATGAACACAGATATAGTAGTTTGCAATTGCTTAGAACACAGACAATTCGTAGGGGCGCACAGCTGTGCGCCCCTACCGCATACCTCATTCACATGAAAATCGCTATAAATGATCTGTGTTCATCTTTAGTTCCAAATAATCAAACTCGCGTTTAGTAATCATAAGTTCCCAAATCGGGAATTATTCAGCCAAGAAGCATAAAATTTTACCGTAAACGTCCCGATCGCAATGTACTAATAATTAGCCACAAACCTAATAAACTCGCGGCTGCAAACAGAACACTGCTTAAAAAAGATAGCTGCGCTGTCTGCGCTCTAGTAGTAATAATTGCTGCTCCCATAATTAGTGAACCCACCAATATGCTAAAAGACAATCGGTTAGCAGCGTCGTCCATAGTCCGCCGCACGCCATCTAAGCCTCGTAGCGATAAATTCCACTGTAGGGTTTCGGAGGTAACTCGGTCTAATAATAGTTCAATTTGCCGGGGAGATTGCAGGGACAAGCTTTTAATATCTAAGGCTGTTCTGAGGAGCGATCGCACTGGATTATCCCCCAATAACTGCCGACGAAACAAGTCTGTAATTAATGGCTGAATTTCATCTATGAGATTTACCTCTGGATTGAAAGTACGCGCTACTCCTTCTAAGTTTGCCAGAGTTTTGGCATACAAACCCATGTTGCTCGGTAAACGAATTTTATTGTTACGGGCAACCTGTAATATTTCGTAAATTATTTGACTGAAATTCATTTCACTCAGACTGACATTATAATACTTTCGCAGCATCCGGTCATAATCATTTTCTAACCGCGACAAAATTACTGGCTGAGCCGAATCTGCTAACTGCAAAGTTAACTGAGCGCACCTTTGAGCATCTAAATCTACGATCGCCAACAACATTTCTGTTAATATCTGCTGTGTGCGGGGATCGAGTCGTCCCACCATCCCGCAGTCTAAAAGGGCAACGCGACCATCTTTGAGATAAAACAAGTTACCCGGATGGGGATCGGCATGAAAAAAGCCATCTATATATAGTTGCTGAAAAAATGCCCGAAATAACAAAGTGGTGATTTCTTTACGCTCTACGGCAGGATCTTTATCATTATTGTTGCTTTCCAAATCCGCCGACAAAAACGGCACCCCATCCAACCATTCCATCACCAATAATTTTTCTGTGGTCAAATCCCAATAAATTTCCGCAACTACTATTTGTTTGGCATCAAACCAGCGACTACTGGATAAGTTGCGCCGTAGTTGGTCTGTAAAACCTGCTTCCCGTGTAAAATCTAACTCAGCTTCCAAAGCTTTGGTAAATTCTTCGGCGATGGATTTGATTTCGTAGGTTTGCCCAAAATCAGTACGCGCCACTAAATCGGCAATACCTTGAATTAAAGCAATATCTTGGGCAACAGTCACATCAATTCCCGGACGCTGCACTTTCAGCGCGACTTCTCGACCATCTATTAATGTAGCTCGATGGGTTTGGGCGATCGATCCCGCTGCTACTGGCACTGGGTTAATTGTGCTGAAAGTTTCTGCTAGTGGCTGTTTTAGCTGTTTGCGAATAATTAATTCTATCTCCGACCAGGGAACTGGCGGTACCTCATCTTGGAGAGTTGACAGTTCATCAATGTAGGCGGCGCTCAGTAAATCTGGACGGGTGGAGAGTAGCTGACCAAGTTTGACATAGACAGGGCCTAAATCTACCAAGATATTTTTTAAAACCGCAGGTGTCGGTAGCTGGGGTTCATCAGCTTTACCACCAGTCAGTAACCTTCGCATATAGTCCCAGCCATTGCGAAGGAAGACTTCAATAATTTCTCGTTGACGGGGAACAGTTTGGGTTAGGAACATTTTGGGATGTGGGGAGTGGGGAGGCAGGGGGGCAGGGGGGCAGGGGGGCAGGGGGGCAGGGGGGCAGGGGGGCAGGGGAGGCAGGGGGGCAGGGGGGCAGGGGGGCAGGGGGGCAGGGGAGGCAGGGGGGCAGGGGGGCAGGGGGGCAGGGGGGCAGGGGAGGCAGGGGAAGAAGAACTGTTAACTCCTCATTCAGCACTCTCAATGTCCATGCCCCATGCCCAATGCCCAATGCCCCATATCCCTTTTTCGACATTCAAGTTATAATGGGAAAATAGACTTTTTAGCCTCTGCCAGGGGTTTTAAATTTTACAGCAGGTCGGTAAATCGGGAATCGCTTTGGAGAATTTTCAGGATCTGCTTGATTTCTTGGGTACGTTCTTTTTTCACAACGAGGGTGACATTGCGATCGCGCACAATCACTACATCCTCTAAACCAATAGTAACAACTACATCTTCTGGATTTGAGGCATAAATAATTGCCCCTTGGGTATCCAGCCCCACGTGGGTAGCAAGTTCCACATTGGGAGTCTCTGCTGTTTTCAGTAAGCGTTCGATCGCATTCCAATCTCCTAAATCATCCCAACCAAAGTCAACTGGCAAAACGTATGCTAGACTTGTCTTTTCCATGAGCGCATAGTCTATACTCTTCTTAGGTAACTGGGGATAGACATCAGGTCCGTGTTGTTCTAAAGGTTCGATGATTTCTGGAGCATGGGTATGTAGTTCCTTAAGAACAACCCCCGCCCGAAAGACGAACATGCCACTATTCCAGCTAAAACGTCCCGTAGATAAAAAAGTTTCTGCTATTTCACGGTTGGGCTTTTCAGTAAAGCGGTTGACGTGATAAGCTGGCAACTCATTAAAGCTACCTATTTTTTCACCTTGTTCAATGTAACCGTAACCGGTTGATGGAAAAGTAGGCTTGATCCCCAGTGTGACGATGGCTTCTGTGCTTGTAGCCAGTTGCGTAGCCGCGTTTAATGTGTGTGCAAACGCCTCTTGGTCGGCAATCCAGTGGTCAGCAGGGAAAAAGCCAATCACAGCGTCTTCTCCATAGCGCTGTTTGATTTCTAAACTTGTCCAAGCAACGGCTGCGGCAGTGTCTCTTCCTTCGGACTCAATTAGTAAGTTACCAGATGGTAGATCGGGTAATTGTTCTCGTACCCCTTGGGCTATCTGACTAGAAGTGATTACCCACAAGGAATCCCACCCCGTTCGGGTTCGCCAGTCGCCTGGGTCGGGAAACCCTCCCGCAGCGCTGGACTCACCGCCAGCGAGTGTTAACAAGCGATCGGCGGTTGCTTGTAATAAGCTTCTAGAGCTACCATCAAGACTTAAAAATTGTTTGGGTCGGTCTTTGCGACTTAAAGGCCAAAAACGTTCGCCTTTACCACCAGCAAGGATTACAGGGAACAATAAAGTATTCATGTTGTCATACACGTCTACTGAAGAACATTACAAGTTTACAGTGAGCTTTTCCACTGGCAATATTTGTAGCTTGCATTAACATACTTTTAGGGAGTGGTTCAGTGGGGAGATAATCGTGATAAAACAAGTCGAATGGTCGGAAAATCAGGTCACATCTCAACAGTTAGCAGAGTTTGAAACAGAAGTGCGATCGCAGCAACTTCAACATCCGGAAAATCTGGCAACACCTACACCAGTAGTAGAACCCCAGGAGGAGGTAGAACTCAACCAGCCAGCAAATACGAACCGTAGCGTCGTCGAATCTGTGGGTGCAATTCCTAATCAGCTTTATGAGAGATTGGGCTTAACCATGCCTCGATGGCTGTTGTGGTTCATGACGATTGTGATCGGCATGATTTTATCTGGGCTATTGGTGTCAACGTTAGCGCTGTGGACTCCCTTATGGAGCAATTTAGATCGAACAGATGAAGATTTAGGAACTGCTGGTAAGGACGAGCAAAAAATTCCATTACCAGGGGAGTTATGGAGCAAACTCTCTCAGTACAAGCTTTCACGCCCGATGAATATCCTCATTATGGGGATTGAACCAGTCAGTGGTACTGTTGATGGTTCGCCAGAAAGCTTTGCTGGAAAAAGCGACTCCATGCTGCTAGTAAGGCTCAACCCTAGTGAAAAATCTGTACGGGTGCTTTCGATTCCCAGAGATACAATGATCGCCATCCCAGAAAAGGGAGAAAAGGGTTTAACTAAGGTATCTGATGCCAATGCCCAAGGCGGCCCAGTCTTGGCTGCACGGGTAGTTAGCCGTACTTTAAATAATGCCCCAATCGATCGCTATATCCGCATTTCTACCAGTGGCTTACGTCAGTTAGTCGATCAATTAGGCGGAGTAGAAGTCTTTGTTCCCCAATCAATGGAATACAAAGACTCCAGCAGTCGGCTGTCGATTAATTTGGTCAGTGGCTGGCAAACCCTCAACGGCGAACAAGCAGAACAGTTTATTCGGTTCCGCGAACCAGGTTTGGGAGATTTACCGAGAGTGCAGCGTCAACAAGCACTCATCGCAGCCTTGCTGCAACGCCTTAATAGTCCCACCCTTTTACCCAGGTTGCCTCAATTAACTCGCCTCATGCGAAAATACTTTGACACTAACCTGAAGATGGAAGAAATGATGGCGTTGGTGAACTTCGGTCTGAACTTAGATCGAGATAACTTCCAAATGACCGTTTTGCCTGGTACATTCAGCCGCTTTAGCAAAGACCCTGATAGCTATTGGCTGAACATGACCGGACAGCAAAGCCTGTTGAATGATTATGTTGGGGTAAATGTACCTGGTTTAAAACCAGATATGCGCCGGGTTCCAAACCTCAAAATTGCTATTCAAAATGCTTCCAATCAACCTCAGCTAACTGAAAAAGTTATTGCTTATCTCAAACAGAAAGGCTTTACTAATATTTACAAAGTACCTGATTGGCCAGATACCCAACGTCAAACTCAGATTGTTGTCCAAAAAGGCAACCGACGAGTTGGGGCGGATTTGCAACAAGTCTTAGGCTTGGGTCAAATCGAGGTGGCGGCTATCGGTGATTTAGAATCTGACCTCACAATTCGCATTGGTAAAGATTGGAAATAGTCATTGGTCATTGTTAATTAACAAAGCGCAAAGTCTGAGCGGAGGTTTCTTCTGCTCAGACTTTGTAAAAGAGGACAAATGACAAAAGACAAATATTAAAGTTATGAAAAAGATTTTATTCCGCTTTTTGGGTTTGATTGTAATTTTGATACTAGCATTTTTGTGGATTGTACTTAATCCAAAACCGGCTTTTGCTCAACTCAACACAATCAACTACAACAGTATAAATTTAGAAAATCGTGACTTTTCTCATGCTGATTTGGCAGGTGTAACTTTTGTATCAGCAGAAATGCGAGGGACAAATTTTCAAGGAGCGAATTTAAGCAACGCAATTCTTACTAAAGGAGTTTTATTAAAAGCAAATCTGGAAGGCGCGAATCTGGCGGGCGCTTTAGTCGATCGCGTGACTTTGGATGGTGCTAATCTGAAAAATGCCATTTTTACAGAAGCAACTTTAACCCGCAGCCGTTTTTATGATGCTGATGTCACTGGCGCTGATTTTAGCGATGCTTTAATTGACCGCTATCAAGTCTCACTATTGTGTGAAAGAGCCGATGGCGTAAATCCAGTTACGGGTGTGTCAACGCGAGATAGTTTGGGTTGTCGATAGTAAAAGGTCAACGGGCAATTCTTTTTACTCACAAATAGTTCCTCTTAAAGCAAAAAAATCAGAGGCTAGGAAGTATTTATCCCTAGTCTTTTTTTATTTCTATAAAGAGGCATTTCATCGATTTCTGCTTTAGATCTGATTACTAAATAGATGGGTCGCTAAATAAGTTCTTCGTAACCTAAAACCTTTAGATTGCAATGTTTTTAGGTGACAAAACTGACGGGGCGACAACTCTATTATCAGGCTAATTCCACAGATAGCGATCGCACGCATGACCAGCAGCCACATTCCGGTGAAAACAATACTCATCCTAGCCGCCAATCCAATAGGTACATCACAACTACGCCTAAATGAAGAAATTCGTGAAGTCGAAGCGGCACTACAGCTTTCTAGTAACCGCCACCGATTTCGCCTGTGTTGCAAAGTCGCAGTGCGTATAGAAGATGTTTTCCAAGCCATCCTGGATTACAGACCGCAAATTGTTCATTTTTGTTCGCACGGGACAGCAGACGGAAATTTAATTTTAGAAGATAAAAATGGCAACATCCAACTAGTAGATGCCGAAGCATTAGCAAATTTCTTAAAAATCTTTAAAGATTTTCTGGAATGCGTAATCCTAAACGCTTGTCATTCGGAAATTCAAGCCAAGCTCATTAGCAAGCATATCGATTTTGCGATCGGTATGAAAGAAGCAGTTACCGATCAAGCGGCAATTAAATTTATACGAGCTTTTTATTGTGGTCTGGGTGCTGGGGAATCATACAAATTTGCTTACGAACTTGGCTGTGCAGCCTTGCAACTAGAACGGATGCCATTAACACCAGTTCTAAAAAAAAGAGTTATGAAGCTCACAGATGAACAATTGCAAACAATGATTGCCAATATTTGTGAAAATTCAAATCCAGCAAACATTAATCGGCTACTGATCAAACTGCAACAGCTACCAGGATTACTAAAATCCTCTCATCCGCTGTATTTAGAAGCTTTAGATAGAACCTGGGAATGGGTGATTAAAAACATTTGTGACTTTGAACCGCCTCCTCACCTCACTATTAAAGAAGGTTTGAAAACATGGATTAATGGTTATCTTTGCTGGCGAATTAGAGACTTATATTTACCTAATAATTCTCATCCACAAATCAGTATCTATCAGCCATTTAGCAGTGATAGTGAAGATGGTAGGACTTTGCTTGATGAAATATCAGAAACAGGTTATCAAACTCCTACATTAAATGGTCTTGATGCTTTTGTCAAGCAATTAGAACACCAAAAAATACAACGTATTTTTGCTGAATTTGAAGATTATATTCAACAAGATTCTCAAGGAAAATTGAGGAGTTGTCACCCGCGTAAATTTCCTGATTGTAATTGCCAAGTACTCAGTAAAAGATTGCTATTACAAGATCCAGCACAGAGATATTCTCGCATCAGTAGGGATTTGGGGATAAATGAACAAACCCTTAAATCTCACTGGACAAGAATATGTAAACCTCTGCTTCAAGAAATTCTGAAAACCTTAGGATACTCAGGGAATGAAGAGTTATGAATATTAAAGAACTACCGATGATTGAAATTCCAGTTGGTACGGAAGCACACCGCTTCGCAAGTCAGTTTGCAACAGAACAAGCCACACCTGAGAAAAGTAAGCAAGTTTATTTGAATACGCTAGCTGTCTATGCAGTTCACAGATATTTGCAATGGCTACAAATGAAAACAGATTTAAATCAAGGTGACAGTTGGCATCCGGTTGTGCGTAGTCGCTTGGATGTTGCTGATTTGGTAATTCCTGGTAGAGGAAAATTAGAATGTCGCCCCGTTTTACCTGGAGAAACAGCCTTTGCTGTGCCAGATGAAGTGGCTGAAGACCGGATTGGTTACCTAGCAGTTCAGTTTAGCGATCGCCTAGACAAAGTGGAATTATTAGGCTTTTCTCCTACAGCAGTCGCCGGAGTTGTGCATCTTAGCAAATTGCGATCGCTCGAAGAATTGATTGATGAACTTTCTAAACCAATTCCAGTAATTTTGAGTCAATGGTTGCAAGGTAATTTTGGTCAAATTTGGCAATCTATAAAGGAACTTTTAACACCTCAACCTAATTTTGAGTTTATTTTTCAACGAGCGGGTGTTCAAGGTTCTACAGTATCAAATGTTCAAGGAGTGAAGCTAATTGATGTAGGTACAAATCAAGTAGAGCTACTAGTTAATCTCAGACGCGATACAGAAAAAATAGTAGATATCTTAGTACAAATTAAGCGAGCTAACAATCAACTCCATTTGCCAGTTAATTTAACACTGGCTTTGCTATCTGATACAGGTCAATCCATCTACGAAGTAGAGTCAAGTGATTCCTTGGAGTCGCTGCAACTTCCAAGTTTCACAGCTAACATTGGCGACAAATTTAGTATCCAAATTAGTTGTGATAACTTGACAATCCAAGAAGATTTTCTCATCTAAAATTTCATAAAGCCTTAGAAGGTACTGAACAATATATGTTGATAAAAATCATGCGGTATCTGGGTGTATTTATCTTAGGTATTTGCTTGGTCATTTATTTGCAAGTGCTGAGTAATGCCCAACAATTAGTTTCCATTCATCAGGAGGGTTATCAGGGAATAATTACTCAGGAAGATTATCAGGAAATATTGGTTGATTTCAGCGAATCAAAATTACCCTCAATAGCCGATATTGATAGTTGGGTTCAACAATTATTTACAGAACATCAAATTCAGGATGCACCACAACTAAGTAATTTTTTGAGCGATGACCATGTTTATCGTATTAAAGGTGGTTTAAAGTTACTGAATCGACTCCTAAGCGACATTGAATTCAAGCAATACACTGAGTGTATTGAGCCAAATTATATCTATCGAAAAGCCTCAGTATTCCCAAATGACCCAGACTTTTCTGTACAGTGGAATCTGAAAAAAGAATTTCCTGGTATTAATGTAGAAAAAGCTTGGGCAAAAACTAGGGGTAAAGCTGTCAAAGTTGGTGTGTTAGATTCTGGCATCAATCCCAAAGCAGACTTTGAACTTACAGAAATTTTACTACCTAGTTATGATTTTGTAGATAATCGAAAGATTATCAATCAAAAAGAATTTCAAGATCAAGATCGTGATAATCATGGAACTCACATTGCAGGTATTATAGCCCAATCTACTAACAACGAATTAGGAGTTGCTGGTATAGCTTATGAAGCTGCTCTCTTGCCTTTGAGAGTTCTCAATAACAATGGAAAAGCTTACGCTCTAGATATTGCAGCCGCAATTAGAGTTGCTGTTGATAATGGGGCAGATGTGATTAATTTGAGTCTTGAAGGTGAACATAATAGTTCGACAATTAAAGAGGCTGTTGACTATGCCTACAAAAAAGGCGTTGTTATCGTTGCAGCAGCAGGGAATGGCGGTGTAAATACCCCATCTTATCCTGCTAACTATAAGCATGTTATCGGAGTCGCTGCTTATGATAGCACCGGTAGCGAAGCAGATTATTCTAACTATGGTAATTGGGTAGATATCTACGCACCGGGTGGTTCAATGAGTGAAAACCAATGTAAAACACTCACCAGCAACGGTTTTTCCTCAGGTATTGTGCAAATGATTTCAAAACTCACTCTGAAAGGATTCATAGGTGAATTAAAAGGTTGCCAGGGGACAAGTCAAGCCGCAGCGCATGTTTCAGGTGTTGCAGCCCTTGTGAAATCAGTTTTGAATGAATCACCTTTTTATAACTTTTTTCATAACTCTGTTGATGAGGTAACTAGTATCATTAAGGAATCAGCACGCCGTGTAAATGGAATACGGCTGTTAGATGGTGGTGCAACTAATGAAATGCTACTGTTAGACGCTGGTAAAGCTGTAGAAGATGCTTGGAAAAAAGTCCACCCTCGATTTCCCGTACTTTCTGTGCAAATAATAACCGAATGGCTGACGAAAAATCGTGATTGGCTAATTCCGGTTGGAATAGGTTCCGGGCTAACTATCTGGGGAATTTTTGGCAGCTATAAGTTGATTTCTGGAGTACTAATGACGCTTGTTGGTGGTTTATGGAGCTTGAATCAAGCTATTCATACTAGTAATCTTCTACTTCAAGTTGTACTAATATTACCACTGGCGATCGTTCCTCCAGTACTAATCATATTTATCACGGGTAATTCCCATTTAAAATGGTTAAGCTTTGGCACTGGAATTGGCGCAGTTGTAGTTTTAGCTGGCGCAGCAACCCAACCTAATTTGGGGATAGGGTTACAAATTTTTTCCGGCATTTGTGCATTTCTGCTTGGTTTGTTAGTCCTGCTAGCAATGAAAGATGAAGAGTAGAGGACGCTGTTCCTTAGCTTGTAGAACATCAAAGGCGTAAGCGTCAATCTCTCGATGACGCTTACGCCCAACAAATTTGGGCTTCATCTTCTTAAGTTGATGCTACCCTACAAATTGCTTGCTTTTGACTCTCACCGGACTAAAGTCACGGTGATTCAAACTGTTGTTGCGAATGAGGCTAAAGCCATCATTCTCCACAGTTATCTTTCAAGGGATTAACCCTGTGGGACAGTCAAAAGTCCCCTACCGTA
>JAHHHB010000153.1 GCA_019359545.1 Desmonostoc geniculatum HA4340-LM1
CGCTTCCCAAGCTGTAATCACGCGACGACGCAAATCCTCTGAGTAAGATACTGGCATCTAATAAAACAATCACTCTAGCTCGATATTACCGTAACTTGTGGTTCAATTACCTGAAAATTGCTGTAACTATATTTCTGTTCCAGGAACCGTGCGTCTAAATTCATCAATTAACTCATCTAGTTCCTCCAAAGCTTGATTCACATCAATTCTTAAAGTTCCCAGGTTTGGTTGTTCCAGCAGGCTCAGCAAGTAGTCCCGCTTACTTTGCACCACGGCAATTCGTTCTTTTATAGTCTGTAGATCCATTATTTTTTCTTCGTGTTAATTACCTTTAAGTTTAAACTTAACTCATAATCCAACATTCTGGAATACTAAGTAGAGGTGTACATCTGTATGCCCCTACTCAACGGTTTTTGTTCACTTGATGGAGTTGCGCTATTGCAGGCTAATTGGCTAATTGAGAATCCTGCAAGCAAGGTAGGCTCTTTCCTAATTTGTGACTCATAGCCGATGATAATAAAACTAATACCATTTTATAAAATTCCTGCAAAAAATACGTTGGTAGGGGCGTAGAGTTGTATACCCCTACAGGCAATTTATTTGTTGACAAGATTTTTAGAAATGGTATGAGATATTAACAGTTTATACTCATCTAAGCTCATGCTACGCCAAATCTCTTTGGGAACACTCGGTTTAACTATCGGCAGCATATTAACCATCATTGGCTTCGTTGCCTATGCTGCTAATAATGCGACACTCAATCTTGTCGGATTTTTTTACGGGATTCCTCTATTGTTGGGGGGGCTGGCACTGAAAGCTAATGAACTCAAGCCAATACCCTTTAGCCAACCTACCTCACCATCAACCTTAATATTGCGCCAGCAGCAAGCAACTGTAACTCAAAATAAAATTCGCAAAGATATCACCAGATATTGTTATGGTCAAGATGCTCATTTCGATACAACACTTGCTTTCTTAGGTTTGAGTCCCAGCGATGAAGAACGACCAACAGTTACAGGATTGCGAGAAACAGAAGTCAATGGAAGCTACGCCCTAATTTTAGAATTTGATTCACCGCTAATACCAATTGAACTATGGCAAAAAAAGCAAGAAAAGATGACCAATTATTTTGGTCCTGGAGTCGAAATTCAAATAACCCAGCCATCTGAAAACAAAATTGAAGTCATGCTGACGAATAATCAAAAAGAGTCAATAGTCAATATTGGATAACAAAAATAGGACTTACGCACTGTACAAATGCATCGTGATGTGAATTAACGACGCATAGATTGTTTCAGGCTTTTCTTAATTATCCCTCTTTTGTCACTCTCGGAAAACAATAATCTCAGCCTGATTCTGAGACTTTGATTTCATCAAGGTTTGAGGCTTTATTTTCTAACAGAAACTGAAATTTATAGATAAAAGTGGAAATTAAAGCCCTGTAAGCATTTGGGCGATTGGATTTTCCCACTCTGACAAAAGAGGGTTAAGTTGACACCATTGAGCAACGCTGTGCCCCTACGAAAGATGTGGTTTTTAACCTTATTCATATTTGCTATTGATTGTCAATGCGTAAGTATTACTTTTCTAGACGAACTGCATACCACTGCAAATATTGTCCAGGACCAATATCTAATTCACAACTAGTGTCGAGTAAATATTGTGCTTGAGCCTCGACAGCATCAAACTTTTGCAAGTCAGGTGGCAAATCTTGAATTTTGAGTTGCTGGAGAGTTGTTTTGAGCTTTTCTAATAACTCTGATGGTGTCAGAAATTGCTCTGGTTGATTTGTTTCTAGAACAACAAAATTATCCTGCTGATACATGAGTGGATCTGGCATTTTAATATTTCGTGAATTTAGATAGGTTTTGATTGTTTCTGCAAAAAAACATTGGTGATGATTTTGTATAAAAAAATAAATTAAGCAGCAATCCTAAAGGGCTTATAAACATACCCTCTAATCTTTGGCGAATAGACTCAATGAGTTAAACTCAAGTGATTAGGACTTACGCATTGACATAAAAGCAAAAATGGCAGATAGAGTTTTCAAAGCTTTTATCTAGGTTTTTCAATCATATTTTGGCGATCGCCAGCAATCAAAAGCAACCTCCAAAAGCCTGGAACAACGTATTTACGTTGATACACAAAATAGTTCTTTTGTACAGTGCGTAAGTCCTAGTGATATTAACATTTAGTATTAGCTATATTCTAAGTGCAGTTTAGCAATTAGTTTCCCCTATGTAGTTACGTTTTTAAACGAACCACAGAATTCAATAATTAGGGTACAGATTTGGAATTCTCAAGAAAATTGCAATTTAACTTTAATAATGGGGAAATATAACAGTAATATTTCCTCCCATAACCATAGCCGAACAAAAAGGTAGCAATTGTCTTGGTGTTCCAATTATAGATTGTATATGCAACTTAGTTATCTACCGCTTGCTTGGCTCAATAATATTGAGCAGTCTATTCTCAAAAAACAGTTGATTATCAAGCCGAAGACACCCTTGCCACAAATGCTGGCATCGATCAAAACAGCGATCGCTCCCATGCGATCGAATTGCCCAGCCTTTTTCAGGATAGTCCCGCAAGTAGAATGTAACTCATGTCAGGCATAAGCCCATTTCCTCTTTCTAAGCAACCACCACTGATTCTGGTGGCTGATGACGACAAAACCATTCGAGTGTTGTTGCGTAAAGCTATGGAACAAGAAGGTTACCGAGTGGTCGAGGTCAATGATGGTAAGCAATGTTTAGATGCTTACGAGACTATTAAACCAGATATAGTTTTGCTGGATGCTGTAATGCCCGTGATGGATGGCTTTACTTGCTGTAAGCAGTTGCTCCAGATTGCCAGAAATAATTTGATGTCAGCACTTGCAACCTTTGATACTGACTCTGTGCTTGGCAATACTGTGATATCCAAAATATGGGAACGGACTCCCATTTTGATGATCACATGCTTGGACGATGAAGAATCTGTAGACCGTGCTTTTGAGGCGGGAGCAACTGATTATGTTACTAAGCCAATTCACTGGCCTGTGTTGCGCCAGCGATTGCGCCGACTGCTACAGCAAGCGCAGGTATACAAACAGTTAGAAGCGGCAAACCAAGCTTTGCAGCACCTCGCCAACGTCGATGGCTTAACTGAGTTACCGAATCGTCGCCGCTTTGACGATTATTTAAATACTCAATGGATTAATTTAGCACAGGAGGGATGTCCCCTGTCACTGATTTTGTGTGATATAGACTATTTTAAATTTTATAACGATAAATATGGTCATCCTGCTGGAGATGTCTGTTTACAAAAGGTGGGTGCTATCTTAAGCCAAAAGGCGCAAAAACATCAGGATTTAGTAGCGCGTTATGGTGGCGAAGAATTTGCTGTGATTATGCCATATACCCATGCATCTGGTGCAGTTCACGTTGCCGCAGCGATGCAAGCAGCAGTTAGAGATTTGCAAATTGTTCATGACGGTTCTGCGGTGAGTCAGTATGTCACCCTCAGTATGGGACTAGCCACTGTTGTCCCCACTTGGGAATCCTCTCCTTTAGATTTGATTGTGCGGGCAGATAAGGCACTCTACCAAGCAAAAGCTGGGGGACGCGATCGCTTTGTCTCAAGCATTGGGTATGGGGCATAGGGCATTGGGCATTGGGCATGGGGCATGGGGCATTGGGCATTGGGTATTGGGCACAGGGGAGAGACTGCTGCAACTTCTCCTTTCCTCCCCATCTCCCCATCTCCCTCATCTCCCCCATCTCCCTCATCTCCCTCATCTCCCTCATCTTCCCATGCCCCATGCCCCATGACTAAGAAGGATAAACCGGTAGTGTGAAGTGGAACCATGCTCCGTTATTGGGGGCAGAGTCTACCCAAATTTGACCATAATGTGCCCGAATGATGCGTTGGCATAAACAAAGGCCAATGCCGTAACCTTCTGTACCTTCATCCCGTTGCAGGCGGAAGTGATTTTCAAAGATGCGATCGCGATTCTCTACGGGAATACCAGGCCCGGTATCGCCAATACTGAATTGAACTTTTTGGGTAGTACGGTGTAATCCAGCAATACTAATCTTGCCACCTTCTGGCGTATATTTGATGGCATTATCCAACAGATTGACTAGCACTTGCCGGATGCGTTCTGGGTCAGCATATACGTATGGCAAGTCTTTAGGAATATCTGTTTCTAGCTCTTGGGATTTGGCGGTGTAGCGATCGCGCAATTCTTCTAATATACCTAAACAAAGTTTACCTAGCTCTACCTTTTGTGGTAGTATAGGTATCTCCGTGTCTTTGCCACGACCTACTTGTAAAAGGTCGGCAATCATCCGGTCAATAATTTTAGTTTGACTGCGGGCTTGTTTTAATAAATGCGCCGTCATCGAAGGTTTGAGGCGCTGGAATTCCCCTGTTTCTACATTGTAATTAGATTGAAGAGTTTCTATGGCGATCGCCGCAGCAGTTAGGGGATTGCGGAGGTCGTGCGCCAGCATAGCAATCACCCTGTCTTTAAACTGTAGCTGCTCTTGAAGGTTTTCTTTTTCCTGTTTCAAGCGAAAAATTTCGTCTGAGAGGCGGATGAGTTCAGCAGAAACAGCGACGGAACGGATTGTAGATTTGGGTGATGCTGGGCGACCATTGTCGTCTATACGTTCTTGTAAGTCTTCCTGTAATTTTAAGTAGGCGTCTACAGCGGTTTGCCAGCGAGGCCACCAGTTTTTCAATTGCGCTACTATATTACTCCCGGCTAGAATCTGCCGTGGTTCCGGATGGATTTTGATTAAAGCTGGTGTTGCGACTAATTTAAAATGTTCGGCCAAGTAAGGTTGTTGTCCAACATCGATGATTTGCAGTTCAAAACTATATTCAGCCTGCAATTCTTTTAAATAAGCACGTATTCGCTGCACCTGTTGCCGGGACTTTGGGCGTCCATCGACAAAAAGTAGCAGCTGGAGTGGGGCCTCAGAATAAATAGGCTGATCCTGGGAAACTTGCATGTAATCGTGTTTCAGCACTGGTAACAACCTGGCGACGCTTTACAGAAAGTAAAATGGACTGATGGTTGTCGATGGTCGTTCGTTTTTCTTCAATTTAATATCTATTTTAGATTTTTCATACTCATATTCAGATGTGCGTTTTTGACATAGGATATATTTTTTTGAGGCTTTTACCTTCTTTTGGCTGACTTCATCTCCAGGAAACACTCAAGTCCCTTGAATATAAGTCTTAATTTGCCCTAAATCAAAATTTTTCACTACGGTCAGCATGTGAAAACTTTAATACTATGTCAAATCAGCTAGTACAGCAGTATGTGAATATGAGTAGTCGCTTACAACAAGGGAACACTGAATCAAACGTAGATGCTAATTGTATCCGATCTATCAGGTAGCTGTTAACTATTTAGACCAAGTGTGTAGAGTTTTTTTCAACCGCCAGTGCATTCTTTTGAAGTGTCTTTTGTGCCTCTATCCGATCGTTAGTAGGATTGGGAAACAGTCATAGATAATTACTGCCTGGATAAATTGCGAAGGGCACGGTGTTGGGGTCTTACTCAAAGAACCGCTTTGCTATTCCAGAAGAATAGGGTATTGGTTGCTTTGGGGAAAGCTTTGGATAACATACGAGCGATCGCACTTTGAGAGGAAGCACTCACTGCTTTCGAGGTTGTCAAGAAACTCTTGACTACAATACAAGTAGCACTCTCCGTAGAAAATCATTGATAGATACTAAGGAAACTGCTACAACACTTAACCAGCAATTTTAGATTTTAGATTGCCGATAGCAGAGCGTTAGCGTTTCACCGAGCGTCTTTTAGATTTTTTTAGCACCCCTAGTATTAAGTAAGCTAAATGTCTCACCGTTAGTGGCTCAAAACAAATCTAAAATCCTCAGCAACCGAGTAACCTCGTGGTCTGTTTCAATCCAAAATCCAAAATCACTGAACTGCTTTGGATGACCCCTACCTTCAAGAACTAAAAACTTACGCTAAGTTCCTGGAATTGCTTAACACTGGCATTTTTCACACATTTCATTATCCAGCTTACCATCGTCAGATGAATAATCTTCAGAATCGATTTTAAGCCAGCGTTAGCCAATTTCCTTAATTCCCCTTTTTTGATGAGGCTAAGGGGGCTTTATTCATAGTCTATCACTGAAGTGGCTTGGCGATCGCATGAAAAAGCAGGGGAGCAGGGGAGAAGTGACAATAATATTTCCCCTCCGCCCTCCGCCCCCCTGCCCCGCATCAAGCTAGTGTATTTGAGCGTCGCCTCAAGCTTTTGGTCGCTAAACTGTATATTTGACGAATTATCAATCAATTATCTGGTCTAGCACTTGAAAATCTGGATAACCATCCGAAAAATTGAGCATTAAAAGCATAAAACTTTTGTATAGTAACCATTCTGGGTTTATTTGTGTTTTTTTTCGCAAAAATGTTACTTTCGCATAATTTTAGGGAAATCTATAAATAAGCATGGGAATTATCAAAACCTAATGGCTGTAAAACGAAGACAACACGGTAGCTTCTGCTACCGTTTACTAATTTTTTGAGACATCATCATGGCGCTAGGCGCGGTATTGGGGATTGGGGACTAGGGACTGGGGATTAGGGAAGAGTTTTTCCAGTACCGATACCCAATCCCCAATTGCCCAATCCCCATTCCCCAGCCCCATTTAATGAACAGTTTGCGCTAGGGTAGGAGCTGAAACTCAATTTGTGATTTCCTGTGCTTCCTGCTAAACGTCCAGCTGTATTTCTGAGTTTGGCTGTTTTATTCACTTCGTTAACAGCCTGTGCTAACACTCCAGTGGCCAAAAACCTTGAGGAGTCTTTGGCGGCAGATCCTAGACTGCAAAACAATCAGGTTGTCTTTGGAGAATCCCAGAACAACCAACCACAAGCACAGCAAAATGAATCAACAGTTCAGTTACCAGCTGATTTCCCTAAAGATATTCCACAATATTCCAATGCCAAACTACAGGAAGTTACGCCTGGTAGTGGTTCAGAAAACAGAGTTTCGACTCGTTGGTTGAGTTCTGATCCTAGCAACTTAATTGCTAGCTTTTATCGTAGTCAGTTGCAAACAAATAACTGGCAAATTTTGCAACAGCCAACAGATGATGGAGTCGGTGTCTTTGAGGCACGTCGTGATGATTTGCTATTGAAAGTTTCCATTCAGCCTCAATCAGTTACCAAGGCCACACCCAGTCAACCCCAGACAGCTACTGAATTACTGATTGAGTACGTACCAAATAGTAGTACTGCAACAGCACAACCTACTCCGACTACAAATCCTAACAAAACTAATAACGACGTTCCCCAAACAGCAGATCCCCAGTTCATTGGCCCTGTGCCACCTGCAAACTCGACACCACAGCCACCAACCACGGCTAATAACCAAACAACTCCTACAGCCACACCCGAATCTCAGACATTCAACGATCTAAATATTGCACCACAAGAATGGCGACAACACATTGAAGAATTGGCTACTTTAGGTGTTTTGTCCATACAACCAAAGACAACTAAGAGCAATTCTACTGCCACAACAAACCAATTTGAACCCGGTAAAATCGTTACACGTCAGGAATACGCCCGTTGGCTAATTGCTGCTAATAATGCTATGTATGCCAGCAATCCAGCTAAACAAATTCGCTTGGCACCAGAAAGCACTCAACCAGCTTTTAGTGATGTGTCTTCAAAAGATCCTGATTTTCCAGCAATTCAGGGATTAGCGGAGGCTGGGTTAATTCCCAGTCCTTTGTCTGGAGATTCTACAGCTGTTTTGTTTCGTCCTGACGCTCCCCTAACGCGGGAAGTGTTGCTGCTGTGGAAATTACCTTTGGATACTCGCCAAGCCTTACCCTCTGCTAACTTTGAAGCAGTCAAACAAACCTGGGGTTTCCAAGACGCAGCCCGAATTGATTCTAAGGCTTTAAGAGCAGTATTGGCTGATTTTCAGAATGGTGAACAATCGAACATTCGGCGTGTGTTTGGCTATACGACCTTGTTTCAGCCCAAAAAACCAGTAACTCGCGCGGAAGCTGCTACAGCTTTGTGGTACTTCGGAACTCAAGGTGAGGGTGTCTCAGCGGCTGATGCTTTGAAGTTAAAGCAAAGTTAAAGTTGTTTCGTATTTTGTCAAAGATTGTGTAAGTTATAGTATTTACAGACTTTTGATCTCGGCTAGGTATATGTAACCCAGTCAACAACAAGTTTCTCGTCTGGGAGCAGTACCACCCAACCACCGCAGGTCATTAGGTGATAGCGGACACTGCACTGGCGGCGATTGAGGCTAAGTCTGTTCCTGAACCTTCGACAGAGTTGGGGACATTGTTGGCAATTGCTACTTTCGGTGCAGTAGGAATACTCAAGCGCCAGCAAAAAAGTTCGGCACACTTACGACTGCGGGTCTGGTTTTTAGCGCACAATCGTCTCATACAGTTGTTGACGAGTAATATTAATGTGGGATTACGATCGCTTATTTCAAATTATTGCAGAGCTGGTGATGCATCATTCTCCTAGTGGTGCAGAAGCCGAAATTAATCAGTTGTTGATGCAACGATTTACGGCACTGGGTGTAGAAGTTTGGTGCGATCGCGCCGACAATATTATTGCAAAAATCCCCGGCCGAAGTCCAGACCGAGCGATCGCCATCACAGCCCATAAAGATGAAATTGGTGGGATTGTCAAAAATATCGGCGATGGAGGTCGCGTTGAAGTCCGCAAACTCGGCGGTTCTTTCCCGTGGATTTACGGCGAGGGCGTGGTAGATTTACTGGGAGACAATGAAACAATCAGCGGGATTCTCAGCTTTGGTTCCCGCCATGTTTCCCACGAATCTCCGCAAAAAGTCCAGCAAGAAGATATTAGCGTCAAATGGGAAAATGCCTGGATTGAAACGAAACGCACTACGGCTGAACTAGAAGCAGCTGGAATTCGACCCGGAACGCGAATGGTAATTGGCAAACATCGCAAATTGCCAATTAGATTAAAGGATCATATTGCCAGTTACACGTTAGATAATAAAGCCTCTGTTGCCATTTTGCTAGCTTTAGCTGAAAACCTGGAACAGCCGGCTGTTGATGTTTATTTAGTGGCTTCAGCAAAAGAAGAAGTCGGAGCAATTGGCGCATTATTTTTTACTCAAAACCAGCGTTTAGATGCCTTGATTGCTTTAGAAATTTGTCCCTTATCTGAGGAATATCCTGTTAAAGATGGCGAAATTCCTGTACTTTTATCTCAAGATGCCTATGGGATATATGATGAAGGATTAAATGGACAAATACGCCGTTGCGCTCAGCAGTTGGAGATGCCAATTCAGTTTACAACTTTAAGTGGATTTGGTAGTGATGCTTCAATTGCGATGAAATTTGGCCATGTTGGACGTGCTGCTTGTTTAGCATTTCCTACTCAAAATACCCACGGTTATGAAATTGCTCATTTAGGAGCGATCGCTAATTGTATTGATTTATTAAAAACCTTCTGCGAAACTGAGTTTGAGTGATTTGTCGAGGCTTTAATTTGAAGGAGCGATCGCATATCAAAAAATAGCGTGAATTTTTCTGGTTGTCGAAAATGCGCGTAGGCGTAGCCCGTCGTAGACATCGCACAGCAAGATTATTCCTACTATTGATGTGGCGTGAGTAGGATAACTTGCTCTAATGCCTACTTCTGTTTATTTCTCTTTGCTTTCGGTTGAGTAACCCACCACGCCACCATACCAAAGATCGCCGTAGCTAAAACACTCCAAAGTAAAGATGACACCAAGGGGTGAACTGGGTACTTGAAATTTATCTGTGGTGCAAAGGGTTTATCTATATGTTGGGTGACGACACCAGAAACTATTGCACCGCCACCAAAGGCTACACCTAGTACTTGGATGGTGCGTTCTAAAGAGCGATCGCGTTTGGCTTGTTCTAACTCTACTATGCCGCGAATTGTGCCAATCATCTGGTCAAAGAGGTTTTGACGGGGGTAAGATAAGCTAAGTTTGTGTTAATTTGTTCGACAAAGGTATCTTCAGCCAGTTCTAGGAAGTTGGACAAAAATTCTAAATTATCTGAGTCAATGCCTATTTTATTTAGCTTGTCAACATATAAACGATAGTTTTTACTATTAGTTTTAATTGTAGTTTTGTGCAGTTCTAAATCTCTTAAATAATCAACATAATTAAAAGAAATTTCTGGTATCTGGATCTCCCTTGATTCTGTTACAGTAGACGTTACCCAGATTATTTTTCGTTATTGCCCACTCTTGGGGAAAAGTACTGCGGGTGAAAATAGTTAAAGCTATTTGATAGCCAGTAATACCAATTTCCATGTTGTTGGGTTTACTGCTTAAGGGATACTGACTAATCAGACTACTAAAATCACCAATAGTTGAAGCGTAAGGTTGCGCTACATCTGGTGCAACTTCCGTTAGTATATTTGTCCACCACTGGCGCAATATTTCTGCTAACACTCCGTCGAGTTTATCTGTATTCTTAGCCAGCAAGGGGTAAACTACCTGGGAATTACCCCTACTGTCTGCGGTTGCTTGTAGTACCTGCATCAAGAATTGGTAATATGTCTGTATCTCCTCCTCACTGAGAGATTGCAAATCTACTTTATTATCTAGATTCAACGCTTCCCTTAGTTGCATTGCCAAACTTTGCAACCTATTCGCTGTCGTCTCATCCCCTTGCTGTGAAAACCTCTGTGCTACTGCTTCTATTGTCTGCAAGAAGCCAATATCTACTAATTCTTGGTTTGCTGCCAAAGTTTCTTGGAATTCATCGTTAGTAGGGCAATTCAACAGGCGTTGAATGAGCTTGATATAAGCTTGCTGACGCTGTTCATTCATGGGTAAGGGTGTGAGATGCAACTTGATCATGAGATAAATTCGACACCAATACCCTAAATTCCAGAAAAATGTAGAATTTCATCACAGGTGATGTGTGTCTGCCAATCAAAGAATCTCGTGGATAAGTATTTTTTACTTGTGAACAGACAATATACTGATTTTGCGATCGCTTGATTTCCAAAAGATGCGATCGCGTTTTGCTAAGAAGCTTTTGAGTAAATATCAAGCAATACCCCCCGATATAAATTGTCATCTAATCGAGGGGGAAGTTCCGGTGTAATATTGAATTTTAAATTGTTACACTGCTCTATGTTCGTCGCAGTTTTTGATGTAACGACGTAAAACAGAG
Source organism: Desmonostoc geniculatum HA4340-LM1 (assembly GCA_019359545.1). Lineage (GTDB taxonomy): Bacteria > Cyanobacteriota > Cyanobacteriia > Cyanobacteriales > Nostocaceae > Nostoc > Nostoc geniculatum. The sequence goes on from JAHHHB010000153.1 coordinate 11,196, forward strand.
TTGATTAAGGTTTTATATTCTCCGCTTTGAGCTTGAAACCACTCTAGTATATCTGGCTCAATCTGTACCAATTGCTGTGCTTGAGGTGCGGGAACTCGGAGAGTAGCTTTCTGAAAAAAATCTTCTGTCAATGGTGGAATATCAGAATAGTCAATTTCTTCATCGTTCATTGACTCCAATGCTGTCCAGTTAGTACGAGAGGTATTTCTCAAGTTTTTGTCGCTCATACCGATTTGCCCTTCGTGCTGAAATGATCCGAATCACATTATTTTTGCGTTCTGTCCAAACTACAACGGCTACACCGTTGCCGAGGAAACCTATACCGAACCAACGGTCTTCTCCGTAATCAAAACGATCATCTAACTCAATTAGCATTGGACTTTCAAACATCTCAGGAACATCGGCGAAATCAATCTCATGTTTGCGAAGATTCTCTAAATTTTTCGCCTCATCCCACTCAAACTGCATGAAAATTTAGACACGCTAATTGAACCATCTCTATTATCCTGCATAATATCCCAATACGCTCGGTGTTAGAGATAAAAACTTACGGGGAAGCAAGCTACGCGCAGCCCCTCGTAAAGAAGTGCGGGCTACGCCAACGCATTTATCAATTTGGCGATGCCTACGGCGGGCTACGCCAACGCATTTATTGATTTAGCATTCGCATTTGTTATTTCGGCTTACAACTTCAGGGCGACTCACATTTAATTGCAAACTAACCTGTTAAATAAAGATACAGAAATAATCGTTGTATTTAGCAAAGTTTGCGCCTGATTAAAATCAGAATCCCCCGTAATCAAAAAATCTGCTTCAGCTGCCATAGCACAAGCTAAAAACTTTACATCTTTTGTGTCTCTTGGAAAATCAATCGACACATTTACATCAATTAGCGTCGTAAATGTATCAATAATTTCAAACCATGACGCTCTCACTTCATCTGTCAGTTTAAACTTCGGGCGACTTAATACCTCTTTATATTCCGCTACAATTTCAAATAAAACAATCCATTCCCAGTCGGGATTATCAAAAATAAAATGACCCATCGGGCGAAAGACTGAACATCTCGTAATTTTTTAAGAAGTTCCACTCGACAGCGGTTCTATCGGCAAGTCCCGAATAATCAACTTGGTTCATGTCTGCGGCCGAAATTGCACTTGGCAATGACGGCAGATGTCGCCTAGTTTTATCCTTGTCGTCTTTCTTGGGCTTTTTGTCGCTGTTTACTGGGGTTTTAGTGCCGTTATGAGTGGCTTCTAGTTCTTGCATAGTCATTGCATAAAGGTATGATGCACGGTCTTAAGTGGGATTTACAGCAATTTTCAGGTAAATAGACCACAGTGGTTGAACCAACCGAAGGCATCATCTTCGGTAATATAATTTACAGCAAGAGCCATTGCTTGGTCGAGTAATTCCAGTGTGCGTGCCTCACGGGA
>JAHHHB010000154.1 GCA_019359545.1 Desmonostoc geniculatum HA4340-LM1
AACTACGGCAACAAATGCGTCGTGGTAAAATCAGAATTGATGAAAACTGTCAAGTAGTAAAAGCCGAATGGTTAGGTGAAAATTGGCGCGTAGAATGTAGTGATGGTAGTCAGCATGAGTGCGATTATATTTGGCTTTCCACTGGCACTAAATTCGATGTCACCACTGAACCATTATTAAAGGACATTTTAGCAGCCTACCCCATTCCCATAGTCAAAGGTTTACCAGTTTTAGATACTTGTCTGCGTTGGCGTGGTTGTGAATTATTTATCATGGGTGGTTTAGCCGCTTTACAAGTAGGGCCAACAGCACGGAATTTATCGGGTGCAAGAATGGCTTGTGAGAAAATTGTCCCAGCGATTGTCAAACCGAGTGTAGCTCTTTCCCACACGTTCAACAGAATACAAGCAGGTTGACACTCCCAAATACCATCAGAGATGATTTTTTCTCGCGCCTTCGGCGAAGATTCCTAGTAGTGTTGCGTAGCCAAGGTTGGACACAAACAACTAACTTATTGAGATAAGTTATCATTTAATCTAGATGCTACCAAAATTTATGACTAGTAAAACACCAGTATCCACAGTCAAACTTACAGGGGTGCTAGAAACCCTGATGATTACTTTGTATGCTCGTGCTATTGAAACACGGCGCTCGTCTCCCATTATCCAAGATTCAAAAGCTGTCGAGATTGCTGAACAGGTAGATTATAAATTTGATAAATATTCTCAAGGGTGGACTAGTCAACTGGGCTGTAGTATTCGCGCAAAAGAATATGATTCCATTGTCCAAAACTTTATTCAAAACCATCCCAATTCCATAATTGTGAATCTAGGAGCAGGATTATGCACTCGATTCACGCGAGTGGATAACGGTAAAGTTTACTGGTATGAAGTTGATTTTCCCGATGTGATTGAGTTACGTTACAAGTTCTTTGAGGAAAGCGAACGTTACAAGTTTATCCCACAATCGATCTTAGACTTTACCTGGATAGATCAAATTCAGCGATCGCCAAATCAACCCCTGATGGTAATTCTTGAAGGTGTGACAATGTACCTAACTGAAGCAGATAACCGCGAGATTATCAAGCAGATCCACACTCGGTTAGCTCCAGCAGAAGTTGTGTTTGATGTGTTGAATCACAAATCTGCTCAGAGTACAAAGGGTCATGATACTGTATCAAAAACTAGTGCCGAGTTTCAATGGGGCATTGATAATTCCACAGATTTGGAAACATGGGAAACCGGAATCACTCTTAAAGATGAAGTGTTTTATCTGACTCAGTTTGCCAATCACCGCGACCGCCTTCCATTCTGGGTGCGTCCTATCGCCTTTATTCTGACACCGATTTTCAAAAATACTGCTCGTATTGTTCGGTTACAAGTAAATGCTGCATAACTTTCATCCAAACCTATGCAGTCTCAAACGCTCCTCTGTCAAAGCAGCTTAATAGTAATTGACTTTGGCCGGTGCAATACCAAGGGAATTTTACAGAATAAACAGTAGATAACTATAACAATAGACTAATAAAGCTTACTTGACACAGATCAGTATCCCAGAGCGATACCTTCTCCTATCGGAGACGCTCCGCGAACGGTGAGCTTCTCTACGAGACGCTCCGCGAACGCTAACGCAAAACTTTTCGTGTCTACTGAACTTGTGTAGTGCTAAAAAAATAGTGATAATAAATCTCAATAAATCCTAATTAATTTAATTAAATTAATAATGACCATCACTATTTCAGCAAAGGCGTACTGGGAACTCTGTCAAGAAGTTAACGCAACCCCACAAAGCAACGATCCCGATGATGAGTTAGATGTTACCTGGAAGTATCCCCAAACATTGGGAGAAGGACATAATCGCATAGTTCAATTGCGAGAAAATTTGGTGTTGGACATACACAGCTATCAGCACCATGACAATCTGATAATACAAACCATTGACCGTCCATATTCTCTTTTAGAGTTTCGGTTTGTGCTTTCAGGGCAATTGAAGGAAACGAGAAAAAACTCTGATTTGGAAGTTTATCAGACGAAAGCTGGACAGTGCGATGTTTGCGGCAGTGGCATGGCTGTTGGAGCAGAATTTGAGTGTTCAAAGGAACAGCAAGTGTCGTTGGGCGTGCATTTGACACCAGAGGTGTTGCAGTCCTTTATCGGCAATTCTTCTATGGAACTACCCCCAGAATTACAACACTTAATTAGATCGCCAGAGCAACCCCTTCACAGTCGCTCCAACCTCATCATAACTCCCGTGATGCAATATAATGTGCAGCGTATATTGCATTGTCCCTATCAGGGTATCATCAAGCGCACGTACCTGGAAGGCAAAGTGCTGGAACTGTTAGCACTGGTGCTAGAGCAAGAAGCAGAAATTCAAATGGGAAGCCGGACACAGAAGCCTCTAAAGCCGGGAACGTTAGAGCGGATTCTCTATGCTAGAGACTTATTATTGCAACAGTTTCACAATCCACCTTCTACCGCAGAACTAGCACGCCTAGTCAAACTCAATGAGTATACGCTCAAGCGCGGGTTTCTACAGGTATTCGGCAAACCCTTGTTTGCTTATCTACATGACTACCGCTTAGAACAGGCGCGTCAATTGCTGGAAACCGGGGAAATGAAGGTGACTGAAGTTGCCCAAAAAATCGGCTTTGCCAGTCGGAATCACTTTGCTGCTGCTTTTAGGAAGAAATTTGGTATCAACCCCAAAGAATACCTGATGCAACGCAAACACTTCTTTTAGCGACCAAAAAAAACTCCCGCTAGCGACCAAAGTAGCTTTCTCATCGCACAAGCTTACTGATAGTATTTGTTGAGAAGAATTCCTGCTTAAGTCTAGTGTGAAGTAATCAAGTGAAACAAAAACTGTTATCAAAGATTTTATTACTAACGAGTTCAGTTTGGCTTTGGAGTGTAATGAGCGCAACTGCTCAAGAAGTACCCAAACAAGAGATACATAGTAAATCTGTTGCATCACTACTAGGCAATTCCAAATCGATTAGAGAGATTCGCCAACTCAGTCAGATACAGCGCCCTAAAACTAGCGCCCAAAAAAGAGCGCAGTCGCCAGCACCCTCATCAGAAGTGGTGCAGGTTACGGGAGTGACAGCTAATCCCACAGATAAAGGTATAGAGGTAATTTTACAAACAACTCTTGGGCAACAACTGCAAATCACAAATCGTAGTGCCGATAATAACTTTATTGCTGATATTCCTAATGCTCAACTGCGTTTACCCAATGGCGATGCATTCACATTCCGTTCCCAAAAACCAAGTCAGGGAATTACTGAAATAACAGTCACTAACTTAGACGCAAATACTATCCGGGTGACAGTGATAGGTGAAACAGGATTGCCAACGGTTGAGCTATTTGATAGTGACGAGGGTTTGGTTTTTGGGTTGATACCTGCTGCAACTGCAATGCAGCCACCACAGCAGCAACCTCAAACGCCACAAACGCCAGAACAAGAGCAGTCAACTAGTGAAACCCAACCGGAGCAAGAAGCATCAGCAGAAGATGATGAGCCGATTGAGTTGGTGGTAACGGGAGAACAGGACGGATATCGCGTACCGAATGCGTCAACTGCCACCAAAACCGACACACCATTGCGCGATATCCCCCAGTCGATTCAAATCGTGCCCCAAGAGGTACTGCGGGATCAAAACGTCCCCAACCTGCAAGAAGCACTAAGAAACGTGAGTGGGGTAGCTCAATCTGATTCTTCCGCTAACACTACTAGCGATTTTATCATTCGAGGCTTTAGTACCACTAGTTTTGATGGCAACAGTTTTCTCCGCAATGGGTTGAGAGACACTGCATTGGTGTTTACGGACATCGCCCCCAACATCGAAAGAATCGAAGTCCTCAAAGGTCCAGCTTCTGTGCTTTATGGTGGAGCGGCTCCGGGTGGAACCATTAACATCGTCACAAAACAACCGCTCCGCGACCCGTTCTATGCGATTGATGCCACAATTGGCAGTTATGACTTTTATCGGGGTGCCATTGATTTGTCTGGGCCGTTGAACGACTCTAGGACGGTTTTATATCGATTGAATGTAGGCTATCTAGATAGAGGAAGTTTCGTTGATTTTTCCGAAAAGCGTCAATTTTCCATTACACCAGTCATCAGTTTGGCAATTGGTGAGCGAACCCGCTTGACTCTGGAAGGCGAGTACACAGACCTAAGCAATGTTTTTGTCACTGGTCTACCAGCTGTCGGCACGGTGCTTCCCAATCCCAATGGACGCATCCCGCGCAACCGTCTGGTTGGAGAGCCTGGTAATAATCAAGATAATACCATTGGTAGAGTTGGATATCGCCTAGAGCATCAGTTCAGCGAAAACTGGTCATTACAAAATTCATTTCAGGCGAAATTGTTCAGAGCTAAAACTACAGACAGATTTGTTTTTTCTAGTAGTCTTAGTCCCGATAATCGAACCTTGAATCGTAGATTGAATGTCATTGAAAACATTACAGATGTCTACGACCTCACAATAAATCTGACAGGCAAATTTTCGACTGGCTCTATTAACCATCAGCTAGTCTTTGGAGTCGATTTGGGGAGATATGACTACAGCTTTGAGGCATTTCGGGGACCTGCTGCATCACTAGACTTATTCAACCCCGTGTATGGTCGGCTCGGTGGACCTCTGACTCTCGGTACCGATCAAAACACTTTAAGAGATACTTTAGGGATTTATGTTCAAGATCAGGTGACACTTGCAGAAAATCTAAAGTTATTGTTGGGTGGGCGGTTTGATACCTTTGAGCAAACCAATCAGAATTTTCTAACAGATACCAGAACCAATCAATCGGGTGATGCTTTCAGTCCGCGTGTGGGTATCGTTTATCAACCCATCGAGCCAATTTCACTTTATGCTAGTTACAGTCGCTCCTTTAACCCAGCTATTGGAACTGTCTTTGGTAGTAACAGCCAATTCCAACCAGAGCGCGGCACGCAGTACGAAGTTGGGGTTAAGGCAGATTTGAACGATCGACTTTCAGCAACCCTTGCCTTGTACGACCTGACCCGCTCTAATGTCTTGACAACTGACAATAGACCAGGTGTACCACCAGGTTTTTCGATTCAAACTGGGGAGCAGCGTAGCCGAGGTATTGAACTCAATATCGCAGGTGAAATTTTGCCAGGATGGAATATTATTGCGGGCTACGCCTATACTGATGCCAAAATCACTCAAGACAACACGTTTCCCGTAGGTAATCGTTTTAATAATGTTCCTGAAAATTCCTTCAACTTATGGACAAGCTATGAAATTCAGCAAGGTACATTACAAGGTTTAGGATTTGGTGCGGGATTGTTCTATGTTGGAGAGCGACAAGGCGATTTAGGCAATACCTTTCAACTGCCCAGCTATCTGCGGACGGATGCCGCGATTTTTTACAAGCGCGATAGTTTCCGCACCGCTCTCAATTTTAGAAACCTATTCAACATAAACTATTTTGAAACTTCCTTCAGTCGATTGAACGTTTCTCCCGGTGCGCCGTTTACAGTGCAGGGAACAATTTCATGGGAGTTTTAGGCAGCAAAGCGACACCAATGAAGATATTTCAACACTGTCTTACCTTCTTATCGTTACTGGCGATCTTAGCTTTTGCAGTTGTTGTGACTGGTGACAGAAACGTTAACCATACTCTCTATTTGGAACAAGCAGTGCCAGAGTGCCGAGTTGTGCAGCATGTAATGGGGGAAACTTGTATTCCTTATAATCCCAAACGGGTGATCATCATTTCCCCCATTATTCTAGGTAATGCACTTGTCTTGGGTATTAAACCAATTGGTAGCACTTCACAGCTTCAAGATGAGGAGAAATTGACTGCCACATATCTAAATAACAAAACATATCTAGGGAATCAGGTAGAAAAAATAAAGCATATAGGCAGAGCAAATCCGCTTAATCTAGAGAAGATATTGCTACTCAAGCCTGATTTAATTTTAGCTTGGAAATATGCTCGTGCAAGTTATTCTTTTCTCTCTCAAATTAGTCCCACAGTCATAGCCCCATATCCAGGTTCACAAACTTGGCGGGAGCATTTTAACTTCTTAGCTGAAGCATTAGGAAAAAAAGAAGCTGCTCAACAAGCATGGAATCATTACTACCAGCAAATTGAAAAGATAAAACTAGCATTAGGTAACCGATATAAAAACAAGACAATCTCTGTAATTGGTTTTAGTAGAACAGGATTGATCTATACCCATGTTAAAAACTCATTTCCAGGTTCTATTCTTGATGATATTGGATTGCAACGCCCGAAATCTCAAAATATTATTGTGCCTGGAGGAGTTATTAATAGTATTTCTGAGGAAAGGCTGGGGGAAATAGATTGTGATATCTTATTTATTGAAATTTCTGATAAACGGAATCGGGAATCTCTTGAAAAATTGCTACAAAAGCCCCTCTGGAAAAGTATCAAAGCAGTGAGAGAAGAACGAGTTTATCCTGTGCAATATACTACGTGGATTGGCTCAAATTTAGTTGCTGCTGATGCTGTAATTGATGACTTGTATAAATATCTAATCAACACTCCCTAAATCCATGAATAAACACACCCTATTCGTCTGTAAATCCTGCCATCGTTCATCCGAAAAATTATCAGAAAATCAACTTCCCGATGGGACTCGTTTATTAGAGCAATTAAATACTTTATCTACTGAAAAATTTTCTTTATCACAACTAGAAATTCAGCCTGTGGGATGTATGTGGGCATGTAGTCATGGCTGTGTTGCAGCTATTTCTAGCCAAGGAAAACCTACCTATCTCCTCGTCGATCTGCCAACTGATGAAAGTGCCGCAGGATTATTGGAGATTATGCAAATGTACATCAATAATAACAAAGGAACGATTAATTATAAAAAACTCAAAGAACTGTTGAAGTGTGCTACTTTCATCCAAGTTCCTCCTGTAGTAGTTGATGAAAATGCTGAATAGTATTCTTAAAAATTTTATGCCTAATTTTAATTCAGTATCCAGATAACTACTTGCTCATAGATAAAGCTTTATGAAAGTTGGAATACAGCAATATTGGAAATTACTTGTAGACTATCTCAAGCCTCAAAAAGGAAGAGTTGTCAAACTAGCGATCGCTCTCCTCGCTAGCATTGGACTAAAATTAATCAATCCCCAAATCTTACGTTATTTCATTGATACAGCTGTAGGTGGTGGTTCGGAGCAAAACTTATTATTAACCGCCTTGCTATTTATTGGTGTGGCTATATTAACTCAACTTGTCTCCATTAGTGTTACCTACTACGGCGAAAACGTTGCCTGGAGAGCCACTAATACCTTACGTGCTGACTTGGTTGAACATTGTTTAAGACTAGATTTATCCTTTCATAAATTATGTACGCCCGGTGAATTACTGGAGAAGGTGGACGGTGATGTTCAGACTCTTTCCCATTTTTTCTCGGAGTTTACCGTTTACATCTTGGGCAATTTTCTGGTGATATTAGGTGTGATTGTAGTTGTGTTTGTAGAAGATTGGCGAGCTGGTTTGGCGATCGCATTTTTTGCCCTGACAGGATTATCTACTTTAATTCGTATGCGTTCCATAGCTGTTCCCCATTGGAGAAACTATCGCCAAATTAGTGCCGAATTTTTTGGTTTCGTCGGCGAACAACTCGCCGGAATGGAAGACATTCGAGCTAATGGAGCCAAAAGCTATGTTATGCAGCGCTTCCACAAAATTTTGCAAAGCTGGCTGCCTATCTTTCACAAAGCACGTTTTGCCAATACTATTCTTTGGGCTATAACTAATGGTATTTTTGCTGTGGGTGATGTGATTGCCTTAGGTGTAGGTGTTTATCTTTGGAGTCAAAATTTCATAACCATAGGTACACTATATCTTCTGTACAGTTACACCATCCTTGTGAGCGAACCAATCGAGCAAATTCGCATCCAATTTGAACAGCTACAGCAGGCAGAAGCCAGCATTTACCGCATTCAAGACCTATTCCAAGTTCAATCACAACTCAGTGCAGGAGGCGAACAGCAACTTCCTGATGGCGCACTTTCAGTAACTTTTGAGAATGTCTCTTTTAGCTACAATAACCAGGGAGTAGAGGCTGGAGATTTCATACTCCAAAATATATCTTTTGACTTACCTCCAGGTCATTTACTGGGTTTACTGGGACGTACAGGTAGTGGGAAGTCTTCCCTAGCAAGGTTATTACTGAGATTATATGACCCACAATCTGGCTCAATTCGCTTGGGAGGTGAGCCAATTAACCAAACTTCCTTAACAGATTTGCCAAGATTTGTAGGATTAGTGACTCAAGATGTGCAACTGTTTCAAACTACAGTTCGTAACAATCTTACCTTTTTTAACCAGAATATTAGCGACGAACGCATATATGAAACGTTAGAAATGTTGGGATTGTCAGAATGGTTGCACTCATTGTCCAACGGTTTAGATACAAATTTGGGACCAGACAGTAGTGGCTTATCTGCGGGACAGTCGCAGTTACTGGCATTTACTCGTGTGTTTCTCAAAAATCCTGGTTTAGTGATTTTAGATGAAGCATCTTCTCGCCTCGACCCTATGACAGAAAAACTGATTCAAAAGGCTGTAGATAAGTTATTGATTGGGCGTACTGGTATTGTTATTGCTCATCGTTTAGCGACAGTAGAAAAAACAAATCAAATTTTGATTTTAGAACAAGGTCGAGTGAGTGAATACGGTCAACGAGAAGAATTAGTTAAAAATTCTCATTCACGTTTTGCCCAACTATTACAAACTGGTCTAACAGACTTATTAATCTAAAAAGAGAGGAAGTAAGGATATTTTAAACTACTTTTTATTGGATTACTAATTTAATTTTATATTATAGCGCTCACTTACTTAATACTGTTTTGGAAATACGAATTATAAATTCTTATGATGCCAACAAAAAAACTAATAACTTGGAAATTATTATGGCAACTGATTTGCTACAAACCGAAACTATACATAATTGACTCCTGTTTCTGGATTTTAATTGCGGGTTTGCCTGCCCTACCTGGATTAATCATCCGGGAATTCTTCAATAGCCTGACAGGCAAGGCACAATTCGGATTATCACCTCTGGTGTTAATTGCATTGTTGCTGGCTGTGAATTTAGGACATATTGCAGTTATATTTGCGGGGTCTATTACTGGAACCCAGCATCGTTTCACTATGCGGTCATTACTGCGACATAATTTGTTAGACCACCTTTTCAAAAATCCTACTGCACAGCCAATGGTTTTTAGTAAAGATGGAGAAACAACTGTATCCCAAGGTGAAATCATTAGCTACTTTCGTGACGATGTGGAACAAATAGAAAACAATGTGGCATGGATATCACAAGTTTTAGGAGAAGGAATATCTGCTGTCCTTTGTTTAGTCATTTTATTGAGAATCAATGTTCAGATGACGCTGTTTGTTTTTCTACCGATGGTGGGGATGGTAATTATTGTTCAACGAGCGAGAACTCGGATTAAACAATATCGAAAAGCTAGCCGCCAAGCTACCGAAAAGGTGACAGGGATTTTGGGTGAAATATTTAGCTCAGTTCAAGCGATTAAGGTAGCTGGGGCAGAAGAAAATGTACTCGATTATTTTCGTACTCTGAATGATAAACGCCGCCAGGTAATGATTCAGGATAGCCTATTCAACACCATTCTCAATTCTTCCTTTCAAAATATGGTGAATCTGGGAACAGGGATAATTTTACTACTGGCTTCTCATTGGATGCAAAACAGAGTTGGCAAATTGACAGTGGGTGACTTTGCTTTGTTTGTGTATAACGTCTATTTTGTAACTAATTTTTTTACCCGTCTTGGCATTTTCATGGCGTTGTATAAGCAGACAGAAGTTTCTTTTGAACGTATGGCTAGTTTACTATCTGGTGTATCCGCAGATACTTTGGTAACTCCCAATCGACTTTATCTTAATGATTTGAATGGTCGCAAGAAAGCTTTGCCCTCAGTAGAACAACCGTTGAGGAATGAAAGCGATGCCTACAGTGAGCAAAGCCATAAGCCTGACAGCATAGCTAGTGCTTACCGCCTGCAATCATTGAAAGTATCTAATTTAACTTATCACTATCCTGGTACGACTCAAGGAATTACAGATGTTAGCTTTGAAATTCATCGCGGTAGTTTGACTGTAATTACTGGTCAGATTGGTTCTGGGAAAACTACATTGCTGCGGTTATTGTTAGGATTATTACCTATGCAAAGTGGATGTATTTACTGGAATGGACATCTGATTAAAGACCCTGCCAGTTTCTTTATTCCACCTCGCAGTGCTTATACTCCTCAAGTTCCCCAACTGTTTAGCTACACCCTGCGAGAAAATATTTTGTTGGGCTTGTTTAAAGATGATCGTAACATCGCAACAGCTTTAAAAATAGCTGTGTTCGAGGAAGATTTAGCGATTATGAATGAAGGTCTAGAGACTTTAGTTGGTTCCAAAGGTGTGCGGCTTTCTGGTGGACAAATACAGCGTGTAGCAGCAGCGCGGATGTTTGTCCGTCAACCAGAATTACTGGTGTTTGATGACCTTTCCAGCGCCTTGGATGTAGAAACAGAATTGGCGTTATGGTCGCGGATATTTGTTAACAGCACAAAACCAGAGCAAGATAATTGGACACCAACCTGTCTTGTGGTTTCTCATCGGCGTTCGGTTTTGCGTCGCGCTGACCAAGTAATTGTTTTGAAAGCAGGTAGAGTGCAAGCACAAGGGAAGTTTAATGAAATTTTTAGTCATGAGTAAGTTAATTAATTTCTTTAACAAGTATTTGCAAATTAACCAAAAAGTGCTTTTTGTCAATCAGTTGCTTATGAGGGGAATATATTATCAGTAGACCGAAAAGTTTTGCGATGCCTGCGGCGGGCGTAGCCATCGCCGAAAAATAGTGGTGTACGATACCATTTTTTGCTTCTAATGGTGGCTCACTATAATCTAGCTCAATTTTCACTCAACTCCTTTACAAAATTCTCTGACACAGCACTATAACCATGTTCTGGTGCGAGAGTTGCTCTTACCTCTTTGGCTGATTTATTAGCTTTATTTATGTCCAAGTGACCCATTAAAATTTCGTATCTAAAAGCACAGCTAGTAGATAAAAATCCACTGATGCATTAATTTATCACAGAGCGATGGCTACGCCCGCCGTTCGCCTAGCGTCTCGTAGATAGGGCATCGCAAAACTTTTCTACTGAAAGTTAAACACTTCTATCTTTTCTCCATCCAGGTTACACCATCAAACTTTTTTTGCGCTACTATGATAACGATTCTCATTCTTTTTAAATATGGTCAGTTCCTTAACCCAGTCCCAGGAAAACTTAAACCAGCACGACACTGAGAAACTGGTGCGGATTCGTCATACCTGCGCCCATATAATGGCAATGGCAGTGCAGAAGCTATTTCCAGGGACTAAAGTAGCAACTGGCCCAGTCACAGAAAACGGGTTTTACTACGACTTCGATTGTCCAGTCAGCATCACTCCAGATGACTTGGGCAAAATCGAAAACCAGATGCGGCAGATAATTAAAGCGAATTTACCTATCATCCGCGAAGAGGTGCAACGAGACGAAATTCGCGCCGAAATTACTGAATTAAACGAACCATTAAAGTTAGAAATATTAGAACGTATTCCCACAAGCGAGACAATTACCCGCTACTTTATTGGTAGTCCCGATACTGGTAAACCAGAACCTTCCTTGTTTATTGCAGACATTCAACCAGCTAGTAACTATTGGTGGGACTTGTGTGCAGGGCCACACATTAACTTTACTGGTGAAATCCATCCTGATGCCTTTCAATTGTTAAATATTGCTGGCGCTTATTGGCAAGGAGATGAAACTAAACCCCAACTGCAACGAATTTACGGTACAGCTTGGGAAACAAAGGAACAACTACAAGCTTACCTTAAACAAAGAGAAGAAGCCCTACGCCGCGACCATAGAAAGTTAGGTCAAGAACTCAACTTATTCAGCATTCAAGAAGATGCTGGTGGTGGTTTAGTATTTTGGCATCCCAAAGGTGCAACTATTCGCTATATCATTGAAGATTATTGGCGCAAAGCTCATCTAGAATCTGGTTATCAATTACTCTACACGCCTCACATAGCAAACCTCGATTTATGGAAAACATCTGGTCATTTTGACTTCTATCAAGAGAGTATGTTTGATTCGATGGAGGTAGAAAATCAGGCTTATCAAATTAAGCCAATGAATTGTCCATTTCATGTCTTAACTTACAAACATCAACTCCATTCTTATCGGGAATTGCCTTTGAGATGGGCAGAATTAGGAACAGTTTATCGCTACGAACGTTCTGGAGCATTACATGGTTTGATGAGAGTCAGGGGATTTACCCAAGATGATGCTCATATCTTCTGTTTACCTAATCAAATTGCTGATGAAATTTTAGGAGTTTTAAATCTCACAGAGCAGACTTTATCTGACTTTGGCTTTAAAAATTATGAAGTGAATC
>JAHHHB010000155.1 GCA_019359545.1 Desmonostoc geniculatum HA4340-LM1
GACGGTATCTGATCTCCAATTCATCCAGGCTAAGATGCTCCTCGATTTTGATTTGTTTCGGCATTGCGATCGCTCTTTGACTGTACCCTTCTTCTATATTATGGTTCATTGCCCGGACACTATATAACATCTGATGCGGGATTAACACTGATTGCGGAACTAGATAGAAAAAGAGAAATAACATCACGGCTGGCAGCATGTTTTAAAGATTACCGAGAACCAAACAAAATTCTGCATCAAGTTAATCACTTAATTGCACAAAGAATATATGGCTTAATCATGGGCTATGAAGATGTCAATGACCATGAAAATCTACGTCACGATGCGATATTTGCGCTCTGTGTGGGAAAAGTGATGAATTCCTCACCTGAATCAATTACATTGGCCGGAAAAAGTACCTTAAATCGGATAGAACATTGTCCAGACAACGTATCTTCAAGGGTTGAGAGTCGATATCACCGGATTGAACATGATGCATCAGCCATAGAAACACTCTTAGTTGAGATATTTTTAGAATCTTATCGAAAGCCACCAAGACAGATAATTTTGGATTTAGATGTTACCGATGACCCCGTACATGGTAATCAAGAAGAAACATTTTTTAATCCCTATTATCGGGGATATTGTTATGCTCCACTTTACATTTTTTGTGGTAAACATTTACTGGCAGCAAAACTTCGCGCATCTAACGTAGATCCGGCATCTGGGGGACTAGAAGAATTACAACGAGTCATAAAAATAATCCGCTCACGATGGAAGAATGTAAAAATTATTATTCGGGGAGATAGCGCTTATTCAAGAGAAGATATTATGGCATGGTGTGAATCTCAAATTGGAATTGATTATGTGTTTGGGCTGGCACAAAATCCAAGGCTAATTCAGGCAACCAAGTCAATACAGCATCGCGCATCTCAAGAATACTCAGAAAGAATTCAACCCATAGTTGAGTTTTTTGAAACCTTATTTCCTCCATCACCAGATTTAAAAAATGAGGCAGCAGCATTTATTGACAACTCAGTTTGGTATTGTTCCCTTGACTATCAAACACTAGATAGTTGGAGCCGTAATCGTCGTGTTGTCGCCAAAGTTGAGTATAGCTACCAAGAAGTCGATACTCGCTTTGTAGTAACTTCGCTGCCTATTCATAAAATCCCACCCGGACGACTCTATACTCAAAAATATTGCCCGCGAGGCAACATGGAGAATTGCTTAAAAGAGCAAAAACTCGGGCTAAAAAGTGACAGAACTAGTACTCATACATTTGCAGGTAATCAACTACGTTTATGGTTTTCTTCGATTGCCTATGTTTTGTTGAATGCCCTGCGAGAGCAATGTTTATCAAGCACGGAGATCAAAAATGCAACTGTTGAGACTATACGCACAAAACTATTGAAGCTAGGGGCTGTTATTACAGTTAGTAAACGACGTGTTTTCATCGCAATTAGTAGTGCTTGTCCTTATAAGGAGATTTTCGCAAAGGTTTATAAGCGTTTATCTCAACTGCCTTCTCCTGGTTAATAATGACCTAATTTCATTCATAAGTCATAGCTGTTTCAGATTTTTTATAGCTGATTTTTGGGGTTAATTTACTTGATTTAACCTGATGAATTGGCTTGTCAATTTTTATGAGGAGAAAATTATTAGGTCAGTATTATTCAGTTTTCCTGTATTTAATATAACTTTAATCATTTCGTTTTTTACGTTGAGTTACCCACGCTCTGGACGTATTTTGATGACGTATCAATTAAATTATCCTAAATCTAGCTAATCCAAGTGTTTTTTCCTCACTTGTGAGAAATGCGGGTTTACCATTAACTCCCAATGGCAAAGTCGATCGCCAGAGTTTACCAGCACCAGAACAAACACAATCTGAAGATGAAAAAATGGCTCAAATTATCAAAATGCTGGAGGAACTTTCAGAAGATGAAGTCAAAGCAATGCTTTCCCAGAAAAAGTTATCGATACAAACTTAGTACAACACTTCATTAATTACTAGCGAATTCTCTGCGTACCTTTGCGCTTACCTCAGCGCTCCTACCCTACGGGAAGGCGAAGCGCCTATGCGTTTAAATTCCAACCCTCAATTCCCTACGATTTTACGCAAAAACCATAAATAGCATTGTTTGAAAATCCCCAAAAAATCTAAAATCCAAAATTGGCATGAGTGATGAACTTTTAAAGCGTATTGAATTGCTTTCAACAGAAAGGCGTGAACTTCTGGAAATGCTGATGAAGGAAGAAAGCACAGAAGTACAAACTAACTATGTGGCTCCCCATACACCAGTGGAAGAAGCACTTGCTACCATCTGGAGTCAAGCATTGGGAATTAAGCAGGTAGGTATTCACGACAACTTTTTAGCTCTGGGAGGAGATTCAATTCAGAGTATTCAAGTTGTCGCCAAAGCTCATCAGTTAGGTCTTCAATTTAGTACCAGTCAGTTATTTGAGTATCCCACCATCGCAGAGTTGGCAACAGTTGTGGATACGATTCCGGTGCGTCAGGCTCAACAGGAGCCAATCAAGGGAGCAATACCCCTGACACCTATACAAAAGTGGTTTTTTGAGCAGAACTTTCCAGAACCTCACCATTGGAACCAAGCGGTTCTACTAGAATTACAACCAGGACAAGACCCAGCTTTGCTAGAAAAAGCGTGTCAGAAGTTGTTAGAACATCATGATGCGCTGCGTTTGCGTTTTGAACAAAAACAAGGAATCTGGCAACAGGTGAATGAAGGTTTGGGAGAAAGAGTAGCTTTTGCTCAATTCAACTTATCAGATGTGTCTCAAACAGAACAAAAATCTGCCATTGAAAAGATAGCATCTGAACTACAAAGCAGCTTAAGTTTATCCCAAGAGCCGTTAATGAAAGTTGCTTTTTTTCATCTCGGTTCTCATCAAACCAGCCGCTTATTGTTGATTTTACATCACCTGATAGAAGATGCCTTTTCCTTGCGGGTACTTGTAGAAGATTTGCAAACAGCTTATCAGCAACTTCAGCGCCAAGAAATTATTAATCTTCCACCTAAAACGACTTCTTTTCAGCAATGGTCTTGTCTGCTGATGAACTACGCTAACTCATCAGAACTCAAACAAGAGTTGAATTATTGGTTGACAGATTCAAAACAAATTAGCTCTTTACCTGTGGATTTAACAGGAGGTGCGAATACTGAAGCCTCGACTCGCATCTTATCGGTATCTCTCACACCAGAAGAAACTCGTATACTGCTGCAAGAAATTCCGGCAAAATATCATACCCAAATTAATGAAGTGTTGCTAACAGCTTTAGCACAGACTATTTCCCAATGGACAGGGATGGATAATTTGCTGATTGACTTAGAAGGACATGGACGTGAAGAAGTGATTTCGGGAGTGGATTTATCTCGTACCGTGGGCTTTTTTACATCCGTATTTCCTGTGTATTTGAGTATAGGAAAGTCTCAATCAGCCATTGATATCTTAATGTCAATGAAAGAACAAATTCGCCGGATTCCGAAGCGGGGAATAGGTTATGGTTTGTTACGTTATTGTTGCGAAGAGCAAAGTGAGGCAGGAAAATTAAGTACACTTCCCCAAGCTGAGATTATTTTTAATTACTTAGGACAATTCGATCGCGTTTTTGGAGAATCTTCGACTTTCCGATTAGCTAGTGAATCCCCAGGTGCGACTATCAGTCCTAGTGCTAGTCGTTCTCACCTGTTACAAGTGATGGGGAAAGTCATGGGAGGACAGCTAGAAATCAGTTGGGGATATAGCGAAAATATTCATTTGAAATCCACCGTAGAACAACTAGCTATTGACTTTATGGAGGGATTGCGATCGCTAATTGCTCTTTGTCAATCTACAGATACGGTAAATTTTACACCCTCAGACTTTCCCGAAGCCGAATTAACTCAAGAAGAACTCAATCAGCTTTTACTCAACCAATAAGGATAAAAATCTCAAATCAACTCTTCTCAAATCTTCCTCTGGAGCGCCTCTGCATGAAACCATTTCCCACTCAGCAACGCCAAATCTTTAGATATGAACCCTAAAAATATCGAAGATATCTACACACTCTCACCTACACAAGAGGGGATGTTGTTTCACATTCTTTACAATCCCGGCTCTGGGATGTATTTTGCTCACCAACTGTGCATTTTACATGGAAAATTTAACTTCTTTGCCTTTGAGCAAGCTTGGCAGAAAGTAATAGCTAGACATCCAACCTTAAGAACAGCTTTTGTCTGGGAAGGAGTTAAAAAACCAATTCAGATTGTTCACCGCCAAACAACATTATCAATAAGTCAGTATGACTGGTCTGAACTTTCTCCTAATGCTCAAGAAGCGCAGTTACAAGATTATTTACAAGCAGATAGAAAGGAAGGTTTCAATCTTTCTCAGCCGCCCTTAATGCGTTTAGCAATCATCCGAATAGCAGCAAACACTCATCAGCTAATTTGGAGTTGTCATCACTTAATTTCAGATGTCTGGTCTGATGCTATCCTGCTTAAGGAAGTTTTTGCTTTTTATGAGGTATTTGACCAAGGTAAAAATATTGATTTACAACCAAGCCGCCCCTATCGAGACTATATTACCTGGTTAAAACAGCAGGATTTAACAGAACCAGAAATATTTTGGCGGCGAGAACTTCAGGATTTGAGAATCCCTACCCCTCTAGGAATAGACGAAAATAACATTAAATTATCTGCTCAGGAGGAACGTTATCCTCAACAGGAAGTTGAATTTTCTCTGACTACCACAGAAGCATTAGTTTCTCTGGCAAAACAGGAACATTTAACCTTAAATACCCTATTAATGGGAGCTTGGGCTTTACTTTTAAGTCACTATAGCAGCAACAAAGATGTTGTTTTTGGCACGGTTTTGTCTGGTCGTCCAGTTACCTTGACAGGAATTGATGCTATGGTTGGGCTTTTTGTCAATACTTTACCTATAAGAGTAAAAATAGCTTCTGAGGATTTGCTTTTGCCTTGGCTGAAATCTCTGCAAATCCAACACATAAATTTACGTCGATATGAATCTAGTCCCTTAGTACAAGTTCAGAGTTGGAGTAATGTACCTAAAAATTTGCCTTTATTTGAAAGTATTTTAGTAGTTCAAAACTCCAAAGTAGATATTTCTCAATTAGGTACACAAAACTTAAAAATTGATAATATTCGTTCGTTTGCGAATACTCATTATCCTTTAGCGATTGTAGCAATACCCGGTGCAAATTTAAGGCTACATCTGCTCTATGATTTACGCCGCTTTTGTGGTGTGAGGGTTGCCAAAGTATTGAGAAATTTTGAAGAAATTATTAAAGCGATGGTCACAAATCCTGATAGTCAATTGGGGAATTTAATCAGAATCATTGATGAATTTGAGAAAAAGGAAAAATCTCAGGCTTTAGAAGCACGTCGGCAATTAAATGCTAGCAAGTTAAAGAGTATTAGACCAAAGGCGATCGGATTATAGCAAGTGTGTTTGAGTTATGAGAATTGTTTTTTTTAAAGAACCACTCCAGACGCAGAGAACACAGAGAAGAAAGGAGAAGGAGGGTTTTTTGTAAGTTTTGAATTATATAGAGGTGTGATTTATGTGCGGTATTGTGGCAATGTTCTCGAAAGGAGAGCCAATTTCAACAGAGGGGTTAACAAAAGCAACGCAGAGGTTAAGCTATCGTGGCCCAGACAAACAGTCTCAATGGATAGCTGCTCATCAACTAGTTGGACTGGGACATACGCGGCTCAGTATTATTGATTTGAGTACAGGAAACCAGCCCATTGCAAATGAAGATGGGCAATTACACGTCATTGTCAATGGCGAGTTTTACGATTTTGAACGAATTAGGTGTGAGTTGAAACAAAAGGGACACCGATTCAGTACTTATTCTGACAGCGAGATTGTTCTCCATTTATATGAGGAATTTGGGACACAATGCCTACATCATCTCCGGGGAGAGTTTGCATTTATACTGTGGGATGAGTCGAAGCAGCTGCTTTTTGCTGCCCGCGATCGCTTCGGTATTAAGCCACTTTTCTATACAATTGTTGGTGACATCCTTTATTTAGCATCGGAAGCCAAAGCTTTATTTGCCGCAGGTGTTCCGGCTCGTTGGGATCAGGAATCATTTTTTCAACAGTTATTTCTTTACGCAAACCAAGACCGGACATTATTTGCAGGTGTCTATCAAGTACCAGCCGGTCATTATCTTCTAGGAACACGCCACGGTGTAAAACTTGTGCGTTATTGGGATCTTGATTACCCAACAGATGATGATTCAAAACCACGATACACAAATACTGAATATATTGAACAAATTCGGCACAAATTGGAAGAAGCTGTTAAAATCCGGCTACGCGCTGATGTGCCAGTAGGTAGTTTTCTCAGTGGTGGACTTGATTCATCTGCTGTCTTAGGTATAGCAGCAAAACATAGTTCACAGCCAGTTCGGGCTTTTACTGTCACCTTCGATGAAGCTGGTTACGATGAAGAAGCAATAGCCCGCGAGACAGCAGCACGAGTAGGAGCAGAGTTTCAGCCCATTCTCCTCAAACAATCTGATTTTGCTGACCATATTACTGATGCGATTTGGCACGCCGAGACGTTAGATACTAACTCCCGTGGTGTTGCCAGATATTTACAAAGTCGCGTGGTACATGATTCAGGTTATAAAGTTATCTTATCCGGCGATGGTTCTGATGAAATATTCGCTGGATACGGTCATGTAAAACAAGACTTGCGGCTGAATCATACAAAACAGGAATTAGAAAATACTTTACCCAATAGCACGCCCGCTTTCTTAGCAAGCGTCCAACAAACCTTGGGGTTTGTGCCATCTTGGTTAAAAAATGTAGCTGTAGATAGAGCTTTTTTTCCTGTTTTACTTGCACCTGATTATGCTTTGAAATTTGCTAAACAAGATGTTTATCGCCTCTTTTTAGAACAGTTTGATTTTCCCGGACAACTTGCCGGACGCAATCCAATTATTCAATCATTATATTTGTGGTCTAAATCAATTTTGCCTAATTATTCATTATTTGCAGAACGTTTAGAAATGGCACACGCTGTTGAGATTCGTGTCCCATTTTTAGATCACCATCTCTTTGAGTTAGTGCGTGAAATATCAGTTTCGCTGTTAACTCATGGAATGCAAGAAAAATATCTACTCAGGGAGGCGGCTCGACCTTTTTTGACAGATACAGTTTATCACCGTCCAAAGCATCCTTTTACTGCTCCACCTGCTACTTTGACAAGCAACAATCGCCTGTACACATTAATGCAAGAATCTTTACGTAGTTCAGTTATGGCATCAATACCATTCTTTGACCAAAAAACAGTTATTGCTTTGTTAGATAAACTTCCCACAATGACAGAACGTCAACGTATTGCCCTAGATTCAACCTTATTAATACTTTTATCTACCTATATTCTTCATACCCAATATCATTTGTAATTCTTTTCAGATTTTATATTCACAAAAAAGAAACTTAAATATGAATACTTCCTCAAAAAGCTTACCAAACAACTCAGATGAGAGATTAAATGAATTCCTGAGAATCGTCAAAGGATTACAAACGCGCCCACCAACACAGCCTGGGCAAAATCCCGATTTCTTTTATCCGGGATTGACTGCTAAACCTTGGCACAATGCTGCTGATTTTGAATGGATACAAACTCTAGAAAACTCATTTCAAATAATTAGAAATGAACTATTTAATTTAGGTAACAAAAAAGGTTTTGTATCATATATGCAACCAGAAACCTCTGACAATTATAGACAACGTACTGACTGGTTCCAATACTATTTTTACCTGCAAGGCAGAAAATTTGAGGAGAACTGTCTTCAGTGTCCAGAAACAACAAAACTTCTGGAAGCAATTCCCAAACGCACGGGAGTAGCCTGTTTTTCTGCCTTAAGTCCAAACACAATTATAGAACCACATTGTGGCCCGACAAATGCCAGAATTAAATGTCATTTAGGCTTAAAGATACCTTTGGGATGTTCTATCCGTGTTGGAGACGAAACAAGAACATGGGAAGAAGGAAAGTGTTTCGTATTTGATGATTCTTTTGAACATGAAGTCAGGATTAATGCTACCTCAAGTAGAATTGCTTTGATTGTGGATGTTTGGCATCCTGAACTGACAGACAGTGAGGTTAAGGCTCTTGAGTCACTTGAGCAAACTGAATTTGCACAGTATATCCAAGAAGGGTGGCGAGTAGTAGATGAGACAAAGCCTCACATCCTAACAAAAGATTGGTGGAGAGATTGAGAATTCAGGAATCAGAAGTCATATTTGATTGATGATTGTTTAATTACTAGAAAAATAATTCATTTACCAATTGTTTTTTCCATATTCAATATAGGATAAATCGAGCAAATGCAAACTGATATTATTGAAGGATTTAAACTCTCACCTCAGCAGAAACGTCTCTGGTTGCAGCAGCAGAATAGTGTAGCTTATCGCGCTCAGTTAGCTATACGAATTGAAGGTAATCTTAATATTCAGCGTATACAAGAAGCCTTACATCAGCTTGTGGAACGACATGAGATTTTTCGGACAATTTTACAAGCAGTAGATGAAATAAAAACACCAGTTCAGGTAATACAAAAATGCCATAAGAATATCTCATGGCGATATATTGATTTAAGCGGATATTCAAAGGAGAAGCAACAAAAGAGAATTAATGATTTTTGGGCGGAGGAGAGTAGATATATTTTTGATTTAAAAGAAATTTATATTTTACGTCCTACTCTAATTACTCTGTCTCAACAAGAATATGTTTTGGCGATCGCTTTACATTCTCTCTATGCTGATGGGTGGACTTTGAACAATTTAGTCAGAGAAATTATTACTTTATACAAAATCCAGAATCAGGAATCGTTAGCTGCACCAATTCAATATATTCAATTCTCGGAATTGCAAAATGAATTAATAGAATCGGTGGATTCTCAGACAGCAACCAAAGAATGGCGTAGCCAGAATATTTCTTCTCTACTGAATCTTAAGCTGGTGATGGAAAATCAGCTTTTGGAACCAAGAGAATTTGCACCCAAAGTTTTCTCATGCACTGTTAATCATGACTTGGAGATGAAAATTAAAGCAATTCTCCGGGAACATAATATTTCAGGTGCTGTATTTTTTCTAGCTTGTTGGCAAGTATTAATTTGGCGACTAACTGGAGAATCAGACTTGATAGTAGGAATTACCTGTAACAATCGAGTTTATGAAGAACTCCAAGACATGATGGGACTGTTTGCTAAGTGCTTACCAGTTCACTGTTGTTTAGAAGAAAACGATAAATTTAGCGAGGTTATTAAAAAGGTTAGCGAAGCTATAGGCGAAGTAGAAGAATGGCAAGAGTATTTCTGTTGGGAACAACTATTCAATGAAGCTCATAATAGAGAAAAATTATCATTTTTCCCATACTGTTTTGAATTTGAGGAACGTCAAACAAGTTATTTAGCCGATGAAATTTCATTGACAATTGATAGAAAATATGCCTGTTTTGACCAATTCAAAATAAAGTTGTCTTGTATAAATATAGAAGGTGGCTTGACTACAGAATTTCACTATGATTCTAGTTTATTTTCAGATGCATCAATTGAAAATTTAGCAGAACAGTTTTATACATTATTAGAAAGTGCTGTTAGCAAGTCAGATATATTAATTAACGAGTTGCAAATTCTCAGTGCAACCGAGCGTCAAAAACTGTTAGTTGAATGGAACGATACAAAAGCAGATTATAATCAAAAACAATGTCTGTATCAGTTATTTGAGAATATTGTGGAACAAACACCTCATGCAGTAGCGGTGGTGTTTGAAGATGAACAACTAACCTACAGTGAACTCAATGCTAGAGCAAATCAATTAGCACATTATTTACGACAACTGGGAGTCAAACCAGAGGTATTGGTAGGGATTTGTGTAGAGCGATCGCTCCCTATGATAATCGGACTATTAGCCATCCTCAAAGCAGGTGGAGCATATGTACCACTAGACCCTAGCTATCCTAAAGAACGACTAGAATTTATACTAGAAGACACTCAAGCACCAGTGTTGCTAACGCAAGCATCGCTTCTTTTGGCAATGCCGCAACACAATGCTCAAGTAATTTGTTTAGATATTGATTGGCATTTGATAGCCCAACAAAGCCAGGAAAATTTATTCTGTGAGCTAACTACTGACAACCTAGCTTATGTCATCTATACTTCTGGTTCAACAGGTAGACCAAAAGGTGTAATGATTAAACATGCTAGCACAGTTGCAATGTTGGATTGGGCAAACAAAACCTTTGCGATTGAAGCTATGCAAGGAGTTTTGGCATCAACATCGATTTGCTTTGACCTTTCGGTTTTCGAGGTGTTTGTTCCTCTGTGCTGCGGTGGCAAGGTGATTTTAATCGAGAATGCACTATATTTATCGACTTTATCAGCAGCTAAGAGTGTAACTTTGATCAATACTGTCCCAAGTGTAATTTCACAGTTACTTAGAAATAATAGTATTCCAACTTCAGTCCAGATTGTTAATATCGCAGGAGAACCGCTTCACAATCAACTCGTACAACAACTTTATAAACAAGATAATATCCAACAGGTATTTAACCCAGGGCAAACGCACCTTATTTCCTAACAAAAACTAATAAGGATTTCAAAATCATTTATATAAATGCAAAATTTGGCAAAAAGATAAATAGAATAAATTGATTCTTTGCTAACACGTAAATTAGCTTATCTCTAATGAAATAACTCTTATCTAAGAATAAATAAGCTAACTATTCAGCCATGAACAAGTAAGCTTATCCCTAAAAATAAGTAACAATCATAACTAAATTATTGACAAGCTAATTTACGCTAAAGCTAAAACTCTTTCTAAATATTTATTGTCCATTGCTGCCAAGAACTGTTTATTCTTGATTCCCCGTTTGACCCGCTTTTCTTTACCTAAAAGGTTAACTGCAATCTGCCGCAATATTGCAAAGTTTTCTGGAGCGTTATTTTTTCTAATCCGACAGTCATCTTCTTTTAAAGCTACATCCAGTACCCAATGTAATGAATTTTCTATCCCCCAATGACTACGAACACAATGAGCAAATTTTTTGGCATTATCTTCAAGACTACTAATAAAATAACGGGTCTCTACTGTTGTTTTACCATCTACTTGCCGGACGGATTCTACCATCCCAATACTCTTAAAGTTTGACCAAACTGAATCAGGGTCAAGCCGAGATTGAATTCCTGATAACATTGCGTAGTGGCGGATTTCATGACGACCATGCCCATTTTCTTCTGTTTTGTATGTGCTATGTTGAAAATCTTGAAAACCCTTGCCTATCTCTGCTTTAAATAGTTGCTCTACTTCATCATACAAATTACCTTGATTCTTTTTGAGAGTAATTACATAATCTGCGTTTTTTTGGCTAATTAACTTCACAATCTCCTTCTGGCAACCGATGGCATCAATTGTCACAATACAACCAGATAGTTCCAATACTTTTATTAATTTGGGAATTGCTGTAATTTCATTTGATTTCTCATCCACTTTTACCTGCCCTAACACTAACTTATTTGTAGTTGCCCACGCACTTACCATTTGTATTGCACTTTTGTCACTGCTTTTATCATGGGAGCCACATAAAGTTTTGCCGTCAATTGCTACTATTTCACTATCCATTCTGATCTGGATTGACTTTATCCAATTTAAGAAACATTCTTGAAATTGCTGTGGATTCAACTGTGCAAATACTCGTGCAAATGTATCGTGCGATGGTATTCCGTTTGGTAACTCCAAAAACGTTTTTAACCACTCATATTTTGTGCAGCCATACAATTCAATTGCTACCCAACTATCTGCTCCGCAAATTACTGCACAGATGGCTATTGTCAAAATATCTATCAATTTATGTCGCTTTGTACGATCTATTCGTGGGTCTGACATCACAGCAAAATGGTCTGCAATTGTGATTTTGGGCTTGAGCTTCACGCAAACTTGGGCAATATTACTATTTTTACAATGACTTTACCATCAAAGCCTCATTGCTCAACCTCTATACCAGAGTGCGATCGCAGCATTTATCTCTGTTTTAGTAATTATGTACTATATTTAGATGCGTTTGCCCTGGTATTTAACCTGTATGGCCCTTCTGAGAGGGTGTTTGAAAAGTCAGGTATGTTGTAAAAAAGCTCTCTCAGTATACGCTGTGAATAGATAATAAACAGCACCGAGAGAGCAACATGAGTAAAGCTTACCCCAGTAACCTGAGCCTCGC
>JAHHHB010000156.1 GCA_019359545.1 Desmonostoc geniculatum HA4340-LM1
GCGTTAGCGAAGCTTACCGAAGGTATCGCCCCTTGTAGATGCTGATTTATCATGGTTCACTCTTAGACAGATATCTCCCTCAGTATTATCTCGTAGTCTTTTTCAGAAATCAAATATGATTCCTATAGAATGACATTTAATTCTACTGGTGAACAAGAAAATCCCCAATTTCTTTAAGAAATCGGGGATTTGAGCCTTTGTCAGAAGTGACTCACCTTGTGGATTATCCTTCTTACTGCCCAGTAGGAAGCTTCAAGCCCCGACGCTCAAGAATTTGCCGCACCTGTGGACTGGGGGTGTAGTTATAGCCGTAGGAGGAGTTCTCAGAGTCATCCATAATCTGAGGGGTGAGCAACACAATTACCTCATTTCGCTGGTTCTGTCTGTTTGTACTTCTAAACAGCGAACCAATCAACGGCAGATCCCCCAAGATAGGAATCTTGGAGACAGTTGTACGGTCTGAATCTTGAATAATACCTGACAGAATTAGAGTTTGACCATCTCTCAAGCGAATCAAGCCAGAATTCAGGGAACGTTCAGACACCAAAAATATTGTTTGGTCATTACCTGAAACATTCAGTACAGCTGAAGATTGAGGTGCTTTGACAACGGGAGCTACTGATAAGGAAACAAAACCATTGTCGTCAATTCGCTCAATTTTAACAGATAGGGTTAAACCCACATCTGTTTTTTCTGCTGTAACCGTTTGTATAGAGGTACCATCACCACGAGTGGTTTCGCTCTTAACGTTTCCTATCACTTCCTGGGTCAGCTTGACATTAGCCTGTTGACCTTCTTGCACAATTAAGGTTGGGTCGGTCAGTATCTTAGCGTTACCATTGGTAATCTGAGCCTCCAAACTAGCGAGAAGACGTTTGGGAAATTGATACAGTGATGAGAGAGCAGTTGTAATTGTCCCAGCAGTTCCTCTACTAGTGCTAATTTGCCTGGTGGCAGGACTACCCGGATTGGTAACAACACCATTAGCATCAACAGTGGGAGGAACAGCAGGAATATCAGTTATAGTGGTGACATTTGGTGTCCCTTGTGTAACATTTGTGATCACTGACTGGAATGGATTTGATGAAACACCACTACCAGGTGAAGGAAAAAGTGCAGAACCTCCGGCTGTGTTATTCGTTATGACACCATTCTCAATAACTACTTGTCCCACACCAGTTCCTGGTACGGAGACTGGGTTATTGGGATCAACAGATCCCTGAAATCCTGAATAGGGATTTGCGATAACTGGAGCATCACTTATACTGTTTCTCGCTTCAGTACTAGTAGCTGGTCTGGAACCGCCAAAATTCAGAGATGCTGCACCACCATCATTGCTAAAGTAGTTCTTGCCAACCCCAAAGGAAAAGCTACTGTTGTAGTCCTGTGTGTTCAAGAGGTTAACATCAATAATCTTGACGTTGACAACGACTTGACGACGCCGGATATCAAGCTGAGTTAGTTGAGTCATTGCCATCTCAACTAGCCTGGGAGGTCCAATCAAAGTCAGAGAATTGGTGCGCTCGTCTCCTAATGCCTGTAGACCTCTGAGTAATGGATTTGAATCTGTAAAATTAACACGTTGAGTTTCAACTCTGCTTTCCGTGGTCGTCTGAGTTTGAGTGATGGGAGCAACTCCAGTACCCACAGGTACAGCACTAACGCTGGTAACTTGTCGTTCACGGCTGACGGCACTTTCTGCCCCCAAACCGACTAAAAAATTCAGGGCGACTCCCACCGTTACCTGATTAAGTCTCAGGCTACGCATAACCATGTCACGGGTCGCATTAGGTAGTTTCGGCCCTACAAAAATCGTGCGATTACTGCGGTTGGCTTCTAAACCACTCAAGCGCAAGACGTAGTTAAACACATCTTGCACCGGCTCGTTTTCTATGTCTAACGAGATTGTTTGAGAAGTTGCTTGTCCTGCAACACCTTGCTGACCTCCACCACCCTCACTTCCGATGTAAGCCAGGTTCAAACCAGCCGCACGAGCCAGCAATGACAAAACTTCACGCACTGGTGCATCTCGCAATACTAAGCGGGGTACGCGTTCCTGTGTTGCCAAGTCAATGGTGCTAGGAGAAGCATCGGTAGCAGAAATCGCAATATCTCCCACTGGTGGGGCGACGGCTCTGGGTAAGAAAGGTGGAGCCTGACTCACAGGTTGACCTGGACCGGCGGCTTGCGCGGGTTGTCCGTCGATGGTGACTTGGGGGTTGGGAACGAGAACGTCTGGCTTTTGACCTGGTTGGGCTGGAGTAGAAGCAAGCGGCGCTGTGGATGTTGGTGTTGTTGGCGTTGGTGAGGTGGCGGTGGTGCCAGCAGATGGGCTAAAGCTGAGTGTAATTCCATTTGGCGATCGCACCACTGGTTCACTGCCCGGTACATTGTCGCTGCCAATTACCGTCACCCGAACACTATTAGCATCAAGTTGACTAACCTCTACCGAAGCAATTCCTGGTGCTGGACTCTCTTGACGAAAATTATTACCTTGTGGTAGTCGTAATTGAGTATTAATAATGTCTGCAACTAAACTCTTACCTCTTTTAGTAGTGAAAACTTGGGGACGCGACCCCGAAGAAGTTTTCAAAACAACGCTAACTCCACCATTAGCTGCATTTAACTGTACATTAGTAACTTGAGCAATTTGTGCCCAAACTGGTTGAGCTGCCAAAAAAACAAAAGCAGCAGTACCTAATATAAAACTATTACCGTGAATCTGTTTCACAGTTCATTCCTCACCTAAATAAAACCTTGTTTAGAAGCAATTTTTGAGTAGTTAGTTATGAGTGCTGAGTTTCAAAAATAAGGAGTTAAGAATTTTAGATTTTAGATTTTAGATTTTGGATTAAAAAAATCTAAAACTGAATGTTTCATCAATCTGCCAATTTTAGATTTGGAATTTGGGATTTTGAATTAAAATAAAAAATCTAAAATTCTAAAATCCAAAATTGAATGGCTCATAACTCTGACAATTTTAGATTTGGAATTTGGGATTTTGGATTGCAACAAAAAATCTAAAATCTAAAACCTAAAATCCAAAATTGAATGCCTCATAACTACTTTTTGGGTGCAGTCTTAGCTGCTGCGGCTGCTATTTCTTCTGGACTAAGTGGCATCAATACCTGTAATTGGAATGATGTATTAATCGCTGCTGGCCCCACCCGCAGCGGTGTTTTATCTGTTGGGGATCTGGACTCAGGTGGAGCTAAATTTGATTGATAATCTTTAACTATCAACAAAGGCTGTAAACGCTCAATGTTACGAATTATCGATTGCGTTTGTTCATAGGTTCCTGTAATTTCGGCACTGATACTGCTGCGTTGCAGTTTGCCATCAACTAATTTTCCTAAAGTTCCATCGATAATTGGTTCTGGTTTTTGGGAAACTGGCACAAACTTCTTGAGTTTGGCTTTCACTCCACTAATCGGAGTTTGAGCATTCCCAGACTCAACTAAGCGGTTCAGATCCAACAGCAATGTATCCAAGGTTTTCTCATTAGCAAATAAACCTAAAACCTGGATTTTTTGCTGTTTCGCTTGTGCTAGTTCCTCTTTCACCTTATCAATCTGTTTGATATTAAGTTTCTTTTGCTCAATTTGCCCTTGGAGTTCTGTGGCTTTTGCTTGCTGTTGTTGATAGCTTTCCCAAGCTGGCATCAACAGGTTTAAGAATATATAACCTGCTCCCGCTAAACCAATTACCCCTACCAAAATACCAATAATTTTTGGTGTAAAAGCAATGCCAAATAGCACAGGGGATGCTGGGGTTGCTGCATCTAATTCTCCGGCGTGTTCGGCAAAATTTAAATCATCACTCAGCGTCATTTTGAAATGACTCCTGTTTGTTGCATAGTACGAATTCGAGTCACTAGCCCCACTGTGCCTTTTTTCTCCAACTCCCGAATTAATTCTGAAGCTGGAACATCATTCATGCTCGATTGAATGGTGTATTTAACGACTTGTGGAGGCTTAATTGTTACACCAGGAGCCGGTTGAGCAACACCTGATGTGATGGGAGCATCTACTAAGCTTGCTGTAATAATTCTGCTTTCTGAAGACTTTAAAAAGCGAGACTGTTGCAAACTCAATAAGAAATCATTGACATCGTTAAAAGAACGAGCCAATCCGGTAATTTCTAATCCCCCTGCTGGATTATTGGGTGGTTTACCTTCCGCCACCGGAATGGGTGGGATTTGCCTGATGTTCTCAATTTGCACTGCTGCGGGAATGCGATCGCGCAAATCTTGCAGCATGGCAGACCAAGGGCGAATTTGGTCAAATACAGTGACTAAAGCCTGGGTTTCCCCCTTAATTGCGCTCGTCTCTGCTTTGATTTTATTCAGATTTCCGATCTCTGTATCTAACCTCTTGCTTTCCTGATCTAGTTGTGCTATTGTGCCATCTAGCTCAACAACCTTCCCTTGCAACAACCACCAACCAACTCCTAATAAACCTGGCAGGCCTACACCAAGTGCAACTCCCACATATATTGGTGTTAAATTCCCTCCAGGAAGACGTAGGGATACTCCTCCCTTTTTCTCAGGTTTTTTCTGATATGCTGGGCGATCTTTAAGAAAGTTAACATCCAAACTGTACATTTTCTCACACCAAGTAGAGATAAATATTATGGTTTGAGAATTCTCAAACAGCGCGACTGTCAAAATAGACAATCCAAAATCCAAAATCCAAAATCCAAAATTACTACACCTCCCGCATTCCTAGACCAAGTACGATCGCCAATCCAGACCTTTGTACATGTGGATATTTGTTGCTGTCAACTTCCAAGGACAGAGCTACTATTGGATCTATTTGGATAGTTGGCAAACTTAACCGTTGGGTAAAGAATTCATCAAGCTGTTGGAGTCCGCCTCCAGGCCCAGCTAATAAAATCTGTGCTACCTCCAAATTTTCACTTTGGTTGAGGTAAAAATCGATGGAACGGCGCAGTTCATCTGTTAGTTCCCCCAATACTCTCAATATGGCTGCCATACCAGGATCGAGTTCGGTGACACCGGTTTTGCCGCCATCTATGGGAGTTGGGGTAATGACCATTCCTTGTAACATTTCCATATCTCGTGATGTAGGTAAGCTCATTGCCCTAGCGAGGGCAGTTTGCATTTGATAAGTTCCTATGGGTACCGTGCGGGAAAATTGCGGTACTCCGTTCACGATAATGGCAATTTCTGTGCTGTCGAACTCGATATCAACTAGTACTGCTGCTTCTTGCGGGCCAAATTGTCGCAATTGATCGCGAATAGTCCGAATGAGAGCAAAACTGTTAATTTCTAAAACATCGATTTGTAATCCTGCTTGCTCGAATGTACTGATGTAGGTATCTGTTATCTCCTTGCGGGTAGCAACTAACAGTACCTGTACTTTTTCAATGCCATCTTCATCTACAAAATACCCAAGTTTCTGATAATCTACATCAGCCTCTTCACGAGGATAAGGTAAATACAAACCTGCTTCATGGTTTAGCACCATTTCACGCAGTTCTTTGTCATCTAACTCTGCTGGCACTGGTATCAGACGAACAATAGAATCTCGTCCTGGTACACCGGTAGCAACACGAGAAACTTTGATTTTACTTTGGGCTAGCGCTTCCTGGATTAACTGCGCCATTGCTGGAGGGTCGGTGATTTGACCATCGGTAACTACGCCTTCGGGGACTGGTACTGATGTCAAAATTTCTAGTTTCAAGCCTTGACGCTGCTTGCGTAGCTGAACTACATTTACCCGTTCGGGAGCGAGTTCAATACCGACCCCTTTATTTGATTTGCCAAACAGACTATTGAAGCTTTTCACCACAGTTGTGCCCGCTGGACTGCTAAATTGAATTGGGGATTGGGGAGTGAGGAGTGGGGAGTGGGGAGTTAGGAGTTAGGAGTTAGGAGTTTGAAATTTTCCCCATCTCCCTATTCCCTATTCCCTATTCCCTATTTCCTAGTTATCTTTACTACTGGTAATTGATTTAGCCTATAATCTCGTCAATTCTGCATAAGATTTTCACCCTGAACAAGCGTAAAAATACTGGGAAGATGATTCAATTGCGAAAATTTAAACAACTTACTGCTTTAGTACTGCTTGGTTTGTTAACTAGTTGGATTGTAAGTTGTGGTACAGGTAATGTTGGTACAAATACAAAACAAACTACTTCAGGAGTAGCAACTGTTGAGTTTTGGACGATGCAACTGCAACCTCAATTTACTGACTACTTCAAAAACCTGATTGGGAATTTTGAAACACAAAATCCAGGTATAAAGATTAACTGGGTTGATGTACCTTGGGCAGCAATGGAGAACAAAATATTAACAGCTGTCTCCGGAAAAACGCCACCCGATGTTGTTAATCTCAATCCCGGTTTTGCTTCCCAACTTGCGGGACGGAATGCTTGGTTAGATTTGGACACAAAGGTTCCAAATGATGTACGTTCCTCCTATCTACCGAATATCTGGAAAGCAAGCACGCTTAACGGTAAGAGTTTTGGAATTCCCTGGTATCTCACCACACGGTTAACCATTTATAACACCGATTTATTAAAACAGGCAGGTATCAATAAACCACCTGCAACCTACGCAGAATTGGCACAAGTAGCTCAACAAATTAAAGATAAGACTGGGAAATATGCCTTTTTTGTGACATTTGTACCGCAAGATTCCGGGGAAGTGCTGGAATCTTTTGTCCAGATGGGAGTGACTTTAATAGATGCCCAAGGGAAAGCCGCATTTAATTCGCCACAAGGGAAAGCTGCATTTCAGTATTGGGTGGACTTGTATAAAAAAGATTTGCTGCCTAAAGAGGCTTTGACTCAAGGACATCGCCACGCGATCGATTTATACCAATCTGGAGAAACGGCGCTTCTAGCTTCGGGGCCAGAGTTTCTCAAAGCAATCGCTAATAATGCCCCAAAAATTGCTCAAGCTTCAGAAATAGCACCCCAACTCACCGGCGACACAGGCAAAAAAAATGTTGCGGTAATGAACATAGTTATTCCGCGTGACAGCAAACAACCTGACAACGCCGTGAAGTTTGCTTTATTTGTTACTAATGACGAAAATCAGTTAGCCTTTGCAAAAGCCGCAAATGTTCTACCTTCTACAATCAAAGCATTGTCTGATAGCTACTTTAAAGATGTTCCAGCTAATGCTTCACCAATAGACAAAGCGCGAGTTATCACTGCTAAACAACTGCAACAAGCAGAAATATTAACTCCTACTTTGAAGGATTTTAATAAACTGCAAAAAGCAGTTTACGAGAACTTGCAAGCAGCAATGTTAGGCGAAAAAACTGTAGATAAAGCAGTAGAAGATGCTGCTCAACAGTGGAACAATAGATAAATTCGTAATTCGTAATGGGCTTCGCCCCGCTGCGCTAACGTAATTCGTAATTATGATTTACGAATTATATTTGGTAGTTGACAAAAAATCGCCTACTAAATAAAGCGAACCGCATACAACGATTAAATCGTCTTTGGTGGCGGTTGAGGTTGCGGTTTCTAATGCTGTGAGTAAATTTGGATGTATTTGGCGATCGCTTAATTCTGGACAAAGGTTGTAAGCTAGATTAGCTAGTTCCTCTAAATCAGCAGAAGTTCTACCAGGCCAAGGTTCTACTGGTATTGGTACTAAAAAAAGGCGATCGCCCCCTCGCAATAAAGCGGCAAAAATATCAGCATGATCTTTATCAGCAAACATTCCCATAATCCAATTTACGGGTTTGTGTTTTACTGCATCTAAACTATCGACATATTGCCGGAGAACTTGGGCTGCGGCTGTGTTATGAGCGCCATCAAGTAATAATTTATGATTTTTCCAAGTAATCCATTGCATCCGCCCCGGCCATTTAGTTTTCGCCATCCCGTTAACGATGGCTGCTTCCGAAATCTGCCAACCCTGTTGTTGAAGAATCTCTAAAGCAGTTAAAGCCAAAGCTGAATTAGTTAACTGAATTTGTCCCGCTAACGGCAACGGGTATTTAATAGACTTATTAGGTGATTCTTCCATCCCCCCATCTCCCCGTCTCCCCATCTCCCCATCTCCCCCTCTTTCATATTCTGCCCATCCCGTAGCGATTTGGCGGGCGGGTTGAGGGGTAAAAATTGGGCATTGTAATTCTAAAGCACGCGATCGCACCACATCTTCGGCATCTGGTGGTAATTGTCCAACCACAACAGGACACCCCGGTTTGAGAATACCTGCTTTTTCTCTAGCAATGTCAGCGACAGTCGGGCCGAGTTGTTGCCAGTGTTCCCGGCTGATGGAAGTGATAATCGTAACCAAAGGTTCTAAACAAACATTGGTAGCGTCCAACCGCCCTCCTAGTCCGACTTCTATGACTGCGACATCGACTTTAGCTTGGGCAAAATATAACCAAGCTGCGGCGGTAATTACTTCAAATTGAGTTGGTGATTCCTCATGAGGAAGAATCGCGGCTTGGACTTGTTGAAATAATTGGTTCAAGTCCTCAGAAGAAATTGGCTGTTCATTCAGACAAATACGTTCCGTCCAATCAACTAAGTGGGGGGAAGTGTAGCGTCCTGTACGATAACCAGCCTCAGTAAGTAGCGAGGAAAGATAAGCGCAAACTGAACCTTTGCCATTGGTGCCAGCAACGTGAATTACTGAGACTTGGTGATGGGGATTGCCGAGATTTGCCAAGAGATTGACAATGCGATCAAGTCCCAGATGGACACCAAAGCGTTGAAGAGGTTGGATTACAGAATCGATATCCACAAGAAGGGGGAGTGGGGAGTGGGGAGTGGGGAGGCAGGGGAGGCAGGGGGAGATGAGGAGATGGGGGAGTGTGGGGAGTGTGGGGAGAGAGGGGGGAAAGATTTCTTCCCCATCCTCCCACACCTCCCACACCTCCCACACCTCCGACACCTCCCATGCCCTATGCCCTATGCCCTACGCCCAATATGAATAAAACCGACTGTCCTATTAAAGAGAAACAGCCGGTTGAAGAGTAAGGATAATGACCTAAATTTAGGCTTCTCTATCCAAAAAGCCTTGAATTTGTCTTAAAGCCGCAGCGCCAATATTAAACACTGCCCAGCCAGCAGCAATAGCAACTGGTGCTAAAACGATCGCTAAACGAAAATCGATATCCATATTTAGAACTCCTCTTTTAAGTAGAAATTAAAGTTTTGTCAACTGCTCTCATTTTTATTTTTAGCTGAAGTGGGCAATTTTTCCCAGATGATATGTAAAGAATGTTTAAATTATTGGGCATAGAGCATAGGGCATGGGGCATGGGAGGTGTGGGAGGTGTGGGAGGATGGGGAAGAAATCTTTCCCCATCCTCCCACACTCCCCACACTCCCCCATCTCCTCATCTCCCCCTGCCTCCCCTGCCTCCCCATCTCCCACACTCCCTAACCCCTACCAAACCCGATATCAGTCCCTTTACCTGCATGAACTAAAGCTAACTTTTCGTAACGCTTAGCGTGTTCGATGAGTTCTGCGGCTTCAACTTCTGTTACTTGACGCTGTATTTTGCCAGGAATACCGACAACTAAGGATAAGGGGGGTATATTTTTAGTTACTACCGCGCCGGCGCCAATAATGCTACCAGCGCCCACTCGTACACCGTCTAAAATCACTGCCCCAATGCCAATCAAACTTCCACGCTCAATGTAAGCGGAATGCACCACAGCGCGATGCCCTACGGTCACATGATCTTCTATGATTGTGGGAAAACCAGGATCGCAATGTAAAATTGCCCCATCCTGAATATTCGTGCATTCGCCAATGTCAATGCGTTCAACATCTCCTCTAACCACTGCTCCATACCAAATGCTCGCTCCTGCTGCTATATTCACCCAACCCATAACAACAGCATCGTCTGCAATGAAGGCAGCTTGAGAAAAATCGACAGATGTCCAGTAAGAAGCGGTAGACACGATAGAATATTAATATGGTACCCAGGAACACTGGAAAAACTCCAACCTTTGAGGCTGGTTGCACAACCAGGATATCACAGCGTCAAGCCTCTAGATTCAGGAGTGCTGAGTGCTTAACCAAGTACTTATTGAGTGTTGAGCTAAAGGTTTTCATCAAAAACTTTCAACTCACGACTCAGAACTTCTTTGTTGAGCTAGCAGTGAGGAAATATCCCAAAGTGGCGGAGCCGAAGTGTATAACCCGACCTACTAGTGCCCAGTGCTGGTAAAGACAAAATTATGTTTGTACGCACTTCATGATGAATCCAGGCTTGCAGTACCCAATATTTGGCCCTGAAATACAGTGTCCCCACTGTCGTCAGACCATTCCGGCGTTGACACTAACAGATACCTATTTATGTCCACGTCATGGCGCTTTTGAAGCTAACCCGAAAAATGGAGAACTAATCCATTTACAATCGGGGCGTCATTGGCGGAGGTGGAATAATGAATGGTATAGACAGCACACTCACCCTGATGGTATCCGGTTTGAAATTCATGAAGCATTAGACAAGCTGTATACCCAAGGCTATCGAGCAACACGAGTGATTATTGCCCGACGCTATCAGGAATTGATGAGTGGCTACTTGGAACGCAGTACACCTTGGCGTTCAGGAGTGCCAGAAGCATCAGCCGCGCGACTGTACGGTTTACCTGTAGAGTTTAGTCCTGAACCCCCAGAAGATCCCTGCTGGGAAGTGATTAATTTTGACTTGGAAAAAGAACCTGGCGTCCCTGTGCGCTACCCTTATTTCAGGTTATTTGAGTAAATTTAGGAGTTAGGAGTTAGGAGTTAAAAGTTAGGAGTTAAATTCAATTTATAACTCACAACTCATAACTCCTAACTTTTGTTATGCACCATGCTTCTATTCGGACGGCGAATATTCACCGAGCGATCGCTTTTTACGAAAATTTAGGCTTTACAATTTCAGAACGCTTTACTACAGGCTACACCCTAGCTTGCTGGATGGAAGGATTGGGTGGCAGAATCGAACTGATCCAAATTCCCGAACCAAAACCAGCCCCGGACGCTTTTGCTGATGAACATTATGTGGGATACTATCATCTCTCTTTCGATTTAAGTGAGATGACACCAGATTTATCTACCTGGTTGACAAGTTTACAAGAACGTGTATTAAAAGTAGAAGAATTAGAACCGTTAAA
Source organism: Desmonostoc geniculatum HA4340-LM1 (assembly GCA_019359545.1). Lineage (GTDB taxonomy): Bacteria > Cyanobacteriota > Cyanobacteriia > Cyanobacteriales > Nostocaceae > Nostoc > Nostoc geniculatum. The sequence continues at coordinate 11,110 of JAHHHB010000156.1, forward strand.
GGTATTATTAGAACCTACACAACAGCAAATAGGCGATCGCATTTACGAAGTTGCTTTTATTGCCGATGCTGATGGCTTACCTCTGGAATTTATTCGAGTTTTAGCAAAACTGCCATAATATAGCTTTTTTATTAATTTTCTTGCTAATATATTCTTTTTCTGTAATGTTGCCGAACTAACAGATTTCTTTGTCAAATTGGACTATGGTCTTCCTGCAAAATGACTATGTAATTTACAGCAATTTTCAGGTATTAAACCACACTGTAGGGGGGCACAGCATTGCTCATTGGTGTCAACTTAACGTGAAACCCTTGTCAAGACGTGATATTGAGTTCATTTACTTACCGTTACTTACCGCGTTACCCCACCCTAACCCTCCCCTTGTAAAAGGGAGGGAACTAGATTCCTTTTTCCCCCCAATGCATCGGGGGGATTAAGGGGGGTAAAGCGTATGTGCGACAAGCGTTTAAGCTTAAGTTGACACCAATAAGCATTGCTGTGCCCCTACGGAAGTTTCTGGTTTACCCCTCTTCTGTCACTCTCCGGCATTAGCAAGTAGTAACTAAGTGAAATTATCCAGAAGCATAACAGGGTTTAAATTGATTCATTTCACTAATTAATTGATTGAATCCCAGCAATAAATTAGA
>JAHHHB010000157.1 GCA_019359545.1 Desmonostoc geniculatum HA4340-LM1
GCGAGGCTCAGGTTACTGGGGTAAGCTTTACTCATGTTGCTCTCTCGGTGCTGTTTATTATCTATTCACAGCGTATACTGAGAGAGCTTTTTTACAACATACCTGACTTTTCAAACACCCTCTAAGGCTTCTATTCCAGTCATAACGGCTACCTGTTAAATAATGAGTTTTCAATCAGCGACATAACGCCAACCTTCAGGCTCGTATTCTCGCTGAATTTTCACCATCCAGTCACCTTGAGGAATCAAAATAGCTTTATGCTCCTCATGATCTAGTAATGCCGACTCTGAAAATACACGTAAACAAAGTGTGCTATCTTTCTCGTATAATTCTGCCTTGCCCTCAGTAATCCGATGTTTATGACCCGTCACTTCGCCTTCTGCCAAAGTTAAATGAGGTATTTTTTGTCCTTCAACTTGCTGCACAGGCAGTAAGATAACATCACCTTGACGAATTGGTTGCATGGTTTTGCTTTCCTGACATGGGCATAAACCCACGTCGCTTTTGCTCTCAAGTTTGATTTAATTTTGGCACAAGCTCTTAATAATTGGGCATTGGGCATTGGGCATTGGGCATGGGGCATGGGGCATTGGTTATTCTTTCTCCCCCTGCCTCCCCTGCTCCCCCTGCTCCCTCATCCCCCTCATCCCCACTCCCCACTCCCCACTCCCCAAATTTTAAAAACTCTACTCGCCAATTATGCGTTAGATAAGTTAAAGATTGAAATAGCTGGAAATTCACATTCAGCGTTTGCTTCTCCTATACTCTGGGAAGGACTGCGCCCTAACTTAGGGCGGATTTTCTCCCAAGCAGACAGTTTGTGTGAGGATTAAATCACCGCCCTAAGCGTGACGTTTTATCTTGACAATTTGCAAAAATTACCTCAATTTGACTGTTTAGCTTAGCAGCTATTCTTTTTTTTGAAATTTCCATGTCAACTCTCGTCATCGTCGAATCTCCAACCAAAGCTCGTACCATTCGCAACTACCTGCCATCAGGCTATCGGGTGGAGGCATCTATGGGTCATGTGCGTGACTTACCGCAGTCGGCTAGTGAAATTCCCGCCGCCGTCAAAGCAGAAAAATGGGCGCAGCTAGGGGTAAACGTGGACGCCGACTTTGAACCGGTATATGTTGTCCCGAAAGACAAAAAGAAAATTGTCACCCAGCTTAAAGATGCCCTCAAGGATGTAGATGAACTGATTCTGGCAACAGACGAAGACCGGGAAGGTGAAAGCATTAGTTGGCATTTATACCAATTGCTGAAGCCGAAAGTTCCGACTAAGCGGATGGTGTTTCACGAAATTACCCAAGATGCGATCAAAAAAGCGCTGAAGAATTGCCGCAATATCGATGAACAGTTGGTTCGCGCCCAAGAAACGCGGCGGATTTTAGACCGATTGGTGGGTTATACTTTGTCTCCCCTGTTATGGAAAAAAATCGCCTGGGGATTATCTGCTGGGCGGGTGCAGTCTGTAGCGGTGCGACTTTTGGTCACCAAGGAACGCCAGCGCCGTGCCTTCCATGAAGGTACGTACTGGGATTTGAAAGCTAGTTTAGAAAAAGACAAAACACCTTTTACTGCTCAGTTGGTGACCCTGGGAGGAACCAAAATAGCCAATGGGGGCGATTTTGACCCCACAACCGGACAAATTGTCGCAGGCCGCAATGTCTTGTTGCTCAATGAAGACCAAGCCATAGCCCTCAAGGAACGCCTGAGTGGAAAAACTTGGAATGTCGCCGACATTGAAGAACGTCCCGTGACGCGCAAACCCGCGCCACCATTTACTACTTCGACGCTACAACAAGAATCTAACCGAAAACTGCGCCTCTCAGCCCGCGATACGATGCGAATTGCTCAGAATTTGTACGAACAGGGGTATATTACCTATATGCGGACAGATTCGGTGCATTTGTCAGATCAGGCGATCGCAGCTGCTAGAAGTTGTGTAGAAAAACTCTACGGTCAACAATATCTCAGCCCCCAACCCCGGCAATACACCACCAAATCCAAAGGCGCACAAGAAGCCCACGAAGCAATTCGTCCAGCAGGTAGCAGCTTCCGCACTCCCCAAGAAACCGGTTTGGGCGGTCGAGAACTTGCTGTCTACGATTTAATTTGGAAGCGCACTGTCGCCTGTCAAATGGCTGATTCTCGGCAAACCCAAATTTCCGTACAACTGCAAGTTGAGGACGCTGGTTTTCGTTCTTCTGGCAAGCGCATTGAATTTCCGGGATACCTACGCGCTTACGTTGAAGGTTCAGATGACCCTGAAGCGGCACTGGAAGACCAAGAAGTAATTTTACCTAGCTTAAAAGTGGGAGATCATCCAAATTGCAGAGAATTAGAAGCAGTTGGTCATGAAACTCAACCCCCAGCTAGGTACAGTGAAGCAACTTTGGTGAAAACCTTAGAAAGCGAAGGTATCGGTCGTCCCAGTACCTACGCCAGCATTATTGGCACCATCATCGATAAGGGTTACGCCCAATTGATGAATAACGCCCTCATACCCACCTTCACTGCTTTCGCCGTCACCGACTTGCTGGAAAAATATTTCCCGGATATCGTCGATCCCAGCTTTACCTCAAAAATGGAGCAAACCCTTGATGACATAGCCACAGGTGAAGCTAAATGGCTACCCTACCTCCAGAAATTTTATTTGGGAGACAAAGGTCTAGAAACCCTAGTCAAGGAACAGGAAAGCCAAATTGATGCTACCAAAGCCAGAACTGTAGAACTGGAAAATTTGGCAGCCAAAGTCCGCATCGGGAAATATGGTCCATACATTGAAGTTGAAAATGGTGAGGGTGTTATCACCGCTTCAATTCCCAAAGACTTGACGCCAGCTGACCTCGACCCCAAGCAGGTAGAAGTATTGCTGCGGCAAAAAACCACTGGCCCTGACCAGGTGGGTCGCCATCCCGAAACTGGCGAACCAATTTATGTGAAAATTGGCGCTTATGGGCCTTATGTCCAATTAGGTGACAAGACTGAGGAAAACCCCAAACCGAAACAAGCCTCTCTACCCAAAGGTGTCACCCCAGAAAACCTGACCTTGGAAACGGCTGTTGGTCTGTTGGCACTACCCCGGACATTAGGAGTTCATCCAGTTACTGGCGGCAAAATCCAAGCAAGTTTGGGACGCTTTGGCCCTTATGTTGTTCATGACCAGGGTAAGGAGGGAAAAGATTACCGCTCTCTGAAAGCTGCTGATAATGTATTGACAGTTAGCCTAGAACGTGCATTGGAATTGTTGTCCGAGCCAAAAAAGGGGCGCAGTTCCACCAACAGCAAGTCCAAGGCAGCCTTACGTGAATTGGGTACACATCCAGAGGATGGCGAACCAGTGAACATCTACGATGGTCCCTATGGTCTTTACATCAAGCATGGCAAAACTAATGCTAGTATCCCAGAAGGTCAATCGGTAGAAGATGTCACTCTGGCTGCGGCCTTGGAATTGTTGGCTGCTAAGGCCTCCACAGGAAAATCAACTCGTAAAACCACTAAATCGACGAGTTCGAGATCCAAGTCAACTACTAAGTCATCAACCACAGCTACGAAAAAAAAGACCACAGAAAGCTAACAATTTTGGATTTTGGATGATCTACCGAGGCAACCTTGCGAAGTTGAAAATTCTCCCCTTTCCCGCGTCAGTCATAACTCGGCAATTTTGGCTTGATCAACTACTAACTCCCCTTGACTCTTGACCCTTGATACCCATCCTTGGTAGGATGCAGTTCTGTAGGTTGCAAGTGTGATACTCTAAAAGGTAAGGTAGAACACAAGTCGAAATTTTCAAAGTAGCTGATGTCCCAAAAATGGGATTGTATGTTAGCTCTGTTAAAAGCTAGAGGTGCAAAAATACGCAATTCACTGCGTATTTGTTAATCAAAATTGAGGTAGTATCTCAGGAGCGGTCAGTTCATGGACTATATAGAAAAGGTGCTAGAAAAGCTTAAGGAATTAGCACGTAAGCTAATTGAGAGCCTTTTAGGCCCAGAGGCTGAGCCGGAACCGGAACTGATTCCGATTCCTGTGAACGATCGCTCACGCCGTCGCTAGTAGCCCCGAAAGTGCTAAACCCGACGTTAGAACCCTTAAGTATTCTGGCACTGCACGGGCCAAACTTAAATTTGCTAGGACAACGAGAACCTGGAATTTATGGCTCGTTGACATTAGCAGAAATTAACCGCCTGTTAGAAGAAGAGGGATTAAAATTACAGGCGAAAGTTTTTCCCTTGCAGTCAAATCATGAAGGAATTTTGGTTGATGCCATTCATGGAGCATTGGGGCAACATCAAGGAATTTTGATTAACGCAGGGGCATATACCCACACAAGTGTGGCATTACGAGATGCGATCGCTGCGGTTAATTTACCTACAGTAGAAGTACATCTGAGTAATATCTACCGTCGGGAAGATTTCCGCCATCACTCCTACATCGCCCCAGTAGCCATCGGGCAAATCAGTGGTTTTGGCTCTCAAAGTTATTTGTTAGGCTTACAGGCACTAGTGAATTATTTAAGAGTTAGGAGTTAGGAGTTAGTAGTTAGGAGTTAGGAGTTAGGAGTTAGGAGTTAAGATATTGACAGTGTTGGGCTTACAAGCACTAGTAAATTATTTAAGAGTTAGGAGTTAAGATATTGATAGTAAAGTCAGGAATTAAAAATTTTTATAATTAACTCCTCACTCCTCACTCCTCACTTTTCAGTCCATATTTAATGCGTTACTCCCTTATAAGTCGGTTTAGAGGTACTTTACTCGGAGCATTCCTGGGGGGAAATTTAGCCTCGGATAGTGGAATACAGCCTCAGAATTACCCCGGTTTTGGCAGAATGACCATTCTGGGCACCGAGAGTTTAATTAGCTTGGGTAAATTAGATTTAGATGATTGGATAGCGCGTCAGCAAGAAGCTTCTCTTGATTTAGCTCCAACAGACATAATTATTGCCACACTACCAGTGGCACTTTTTTTTCACGAAAATCCAATTAAGCTACGACAAAACTTGCTGCATGTGCTAAAAATCTGGGATGATGACCCAGTAGTACGGGATGGAACATTAGCAGTAGGGTATGCCATCGCTCTAGCCTTGAATGAGAAACTCGACCCCCTAACCCTCATTCCCCAAATAATTTCCTTTCTCCAAGAAACACCGACATCAATACCGAAAAAATTATTAAGAATTCAGAATTTATTAGAACAAGGGGCTGGATTAGAAAGGGTGCAAGCCGAGTTTGCGGGCAAAGAAAAACTCAGTGATAGTATTGCGATCGCATTTTACTGTTTTCTGAGTACATTGGAAGATTTTCGCCTTACTGTTTTGCGAGCTACTCACAACGGTGATTCCAAACTCCAAGATGCTAACCGTTTAATGGGACACTCTACAGGTGCAATTACTGCTGCTTTATCAGGCGCATATAACACTACAGCAGGAATTCCTCTCAATTGGCGAGTTATGCTTCTACAAAGGAATTATCCAGCCTCGGAACTGACAAGCTTTGACCAAATGTTAGAATTGGCTGATGCACTCGTGGCTGTGTGGTCAGGATTGTATAACAACGTTCCCCTAGATCCAAAGGAGTTAACAGAGGGAGGATGTGCCATGTCTAAGGTAGCTTTGCTTTCAGTTTACGCAGCTCCTCGTGTTATGCGGTTGCGTTAATGCTATTTTCAGCAAACAACACTGCGGATGCCAAACTCCCGATTTAACAGTATTCTATACTAATATTTTTCAGCAAACCCTCAACTTGATTGTGTAGGTAAGTTCCGCCAAACGTAGTTGCAATAGTACCCGTAGATTGGAATTCCCTGATGATTGTTTTGTTTTGAGCTAAGCTAATGAACATTCAAGTTCCATAGAACCAGGTTTGAAGCCGCTTCTTTTATGTCCGGTTGAAGACTTATCATTAGGGCTGACCCTCTGACGTTCAGATACTTTAATAATTAAGTAATTACCTGGACTTAATGTTACTACAAAGGAACCATCCTGGAAAAATCTAACGATCGTTAGCCGATCGAAGTCAGCAATTGCAGGCAGAGATAATGAAAACAACTGAGCAATTTTTGCAGTTATTCACCCAGCAATTGTCTTACTGGCGGCGATGGTACAGATTACTACGCCGTAAGGGAAAGCTACTTAAAGCCAGAAACCATAGAAGGGAACTTCTAAAAGCTATCCAGAGAAATGTAATCTTATTTTTCTCAAAAACCAATGACAAAAGCGAACGGCGAAAACAAGAAAGAGCGCTCAAGTCAATGGCAAAATCAGTTCAAACTCAGAGTAGTATTTATACAGTTGGTTGCAACTGGGTACATGAAAAGCGTTACTTCGTGATTTTGGCGATCGCTGTTGTCTCCCTCACAGGCGTAATTGGCAATAAATTATACAATCAAACCCAACTCCAAATAGGCAATCCCTCACCCCAGACAATTAGAGCGCCTTATACAGATAGTATTGAAGATAAGAAAAAAACAGAAGCTGAGCGCAAAACTGCCAGTAAAGGTTTTATACCAGTGTTAATGGTTGATGTAGGAATCAACCAAGAAATCAATCAAAATTTACAACAACTTCTGGATGATGGTAATGAAATTCGTACCATTGCAGGAGAGTTTCCTTTTTTTGATAGTATAGTCCTTTCTAGATCTAGCCAGCGTTACCTGCGTTCTTGCTCCGATCCGGAATGGCAAGCGGTGCTAGCGGCTCTAGAAAATCATCGAAACCACCGCCAAAAAATAACAGGACGAACCGCCGCTTCATCCATAGCTGCACCTAATCAAGCACCACCCAAATCTAATTCCCAGAATACCGAAGTAGGGTCCGATGAGACAAAACCTGTTGATTTTTCTCAAAACACTGACTTTACTCAAGCAATAAAAGAATTAGAAGCTTACCAACTGACAAGTTCTGAGAAAAGCTTTTCGTCACTCATTGCCCAAATTTCCCAAGCACGCCAAAAATACACACTCGCTACTGCAAAACTTTTACAGTTGGAGAGTGTTAGCCCAGAAACAATATACGAGGAATCTCTGCTCCTAGACTTATCAGATCTGGAGTGGGAAAATACACAAACGGCAATTCATCAAAGTGCAGAGCGAATTCTCACCCAAGGTATCCCCCACGGACTACCACAAAACATCTTACAGGATGCGGTCAGCTTACAAATCCAGACGTTTGTACCAGCAGATGCCGAACCTTTAGCAAGCAAACTGTTGTTAGCTGTACTCCAGCCAAATCTGCAAAAAGATGAAGAAAAAACCAGAGAAAAAGCTCAAAAAGCTGCTGCTGGGGTGCCACCTGTAATGATGAATGTACAGCGTGGTCAAGTGATTGTCAAAAAAGGAGAGCAGATTAGTGCCTGGGATTTTGAGCTATTGCAGCATTATCACCTGATTCGCCGCGAGATCAAGTGGGTGGAGTTGGTGAAGTTAGGAACGATTATTACTGTTGCCATTGGTATTTTTGTCTGGGTAGAACGACATATTAATTGTGAATTGCGACAACGCGATCGCCTTTTGGTCTTACTGCTCACCCTGAGTGTACCAGGAGTAATCGTCATGGGATTGCCCTACACTACCTGGAGTGCCCTTGGTTTATTGTTGGGAAGCTTCTACGGCCCCAGTTTGGGGTTGACAGTCGTCGGACTGCTGTCGCCAATATTAGCAATCAGCTTGGATATGAGCAAAGCTGCGCTTTTAGCTGGTGTAGGAGGAGGGATATTAGGTAGTTGCATCGCCCAAAGATTGCGATCGCGTGAAGAACTGGCATTATTAGGTGTGGCGATCGCCTTAACTCAAGGCGGTATTTACCTGATCGTAAAAGTCTTAATTGGACAAGTATTTGGTTCAACTTGGTATATCGCCATTCGAGAAGCAGGGTTATTTGCTTCATCAGGTTTTGTTTGGAGTGTTGTCGCTTTAGGTTTGAGTCCTTATCTAGAAAGATTTTTTGATTTAGTCACTCCCATCCGCCTAGCAGAATTGGCGAACCCCAACCGTGCCTTATTAAAAAGACTCGCTACTGAAACTCCCGGAACTTTTCAACATACGCTGTTTGTGGCTACCCTTGCCGAAGCTGCTGCCAAACAACTAGGATGCAATGTTGAACTAGTTAGGGCTGGTACACTATACCATGATATTGGAAAAATGCACGACCCCCTTGGATTTATTGAAAATCAAATGGGGGGACCAAATAAACACGATACAGAAATTAAAGACCCTTGGAAGAGTGCAGAAATTATCAAAAAGCACGTAAGTGAAGGGTTGGTGATGGCGCGTAAACACGTTTTACCGACAGCAATTCAAGCTTTTATTCCCGAACATCAGGGAACAATGCTAATTGCTTATTTTTATCACCAAGCCCAGCAAATGGCTCAAGAAGATCCGAGTTTAACTGTAGACGAAGCAGATTTTCGCTACGATGGGCCGATTCCTCAGTCACGGGAAACAGGAATTGTGATGTTGGCGGATGCTTGCGAAGCGGCGCTGCGATCGCTCGAAGCCTCGGCAAAACGTTCTGTACCCGTTAAAAGTAAGGCACGCGGGACATCTGAGGGAGATGAGAAGCGATCGGCCAAAGATGTCTCCACCGAACAAGCTTTAACAATGCTGAATAATATTCTCCGTGCCAGATGGCAAGACAATCAACTCGTAGATTCCGGATTAACACGGGAAGAAATGTCACAAATTGCCGAGATATTTGTGGATGTTTGGCAGCAATTTAATCATAAGCGCATTGCTTATCCTAAGTTGAAGGCTACTACCACCGTGCGGAATTCGTAATGCAATGTCTATGAGGGCTACGCTTGTGCGTATCTGCTGATAATCTCGTTAACAGGTTTTTTGCAGAGGCGATAATGATAGCATATATGCTATCATTATCGCCTGGCGATTAAAATTGTGGTTGATACCAGCGTTTTTATTAGTGCGCTTATTATTTCTAAGGGTTCGAGTAGAGAACTCATTCGACGCTGCTTGAAAGGCGAATATCAACCTTTAATGGGAAACGCTTTATTTTCTGAGTATGAGTCAGTTATTGGGCGAGAAGAAATTATCGCCAAATGCCCTTTAACGAGTGTAGAAATTTCTGCTTTACTCGCATCATTTATGAGCGTGAGTCAATGGATTTATATTTACTACTTATGGCGACCTAATTTAAAAGATGAAGGTGACAACCACTTAATTGAATTAGCGGTTGCTGGTAATGCTCAAATTATTGCAACTCACAATATTAAAGATTTCCGAAATCCTGAATTGTTATTTCCTAACTTATCAATCTTAAAACCCGAAGAAATTATTAGGAGTTAAACAAAAATGGCTACTTTAACTATTCGTTTACCAGACGAAAAACACAACAGATTAAAAGAACTTGCTCAAGCCAAAGGCATAAGTGTCAATAAGCTGATTGAAGAACTTTCTACCATAGCTCTAGCAGAATTTGATGCCAATACCAGATTTAAAGCAATGGCTGCAACTGGCAACCCAGAAGAAGGCTTAAGAATACTGGCTAAACTTGATGCTCTCACAGAATAGAAATAAGAGAGCTTGTAGCGCGATGATGCAAGTTCCAAATTACGCCGAATGGAGAGGTGCTGTAATGAGTCAAGTCAACTATGCAGCCATGTCTGATGAGGAATTGAGACAATATTTTCTCCTACATCGTGAGGACAAAATAGCTCTGCGAGCATATCTGGATAGACTTGGCGATCGCCCACGGAGTATTATAACAACTGTAGATGATCCCGACTTTGATGCCAAAATCCAAGCAGCAGTTCTAAAGCAGATGCAAGCAGCAGGCAATAATGGTGAGACGGGGGTCTAACAATCTTGGCGTAGCACACAGTGGAGAAAAAACCACAACTAAGCAAAAGTTTTGCGAGGTGCAGCTTAATCTCCCCCAATTGCGATGTCTACGACGGGCTACGCCTACGCATATCTGTTGATAATTTCGATCAAAATCACTCATTCCTGGACATACCCAAACCCAATCCCCAGTCCCCAACTGCTTTTACTTTTTAATTCTCAATACGTCGCACAGCAGCCAAAATAAAATTAACTGACGTTTATTCTGATGTATGCTCAAGTGAACAATCCTTTGATGAAATTGTTCTTTAAAAACTCAGTTTTACAAGCAGCAGCTACAGTCATAGAACAGGATACAGGTGCAGTGGAAAGTTTGTATCCCCGGCAAAAACCAAAAATTAGATTGCCAAATGAAGAGATTATGTTCTATGCACAAAAACTCTACCGTAATTGGTAATTTGGTTTTGGAAAATATAGCTAAATTCAGAATTGGGAAGTAATATCATGTTCGTGAAAAGACTTATTATTTAGACCGACGCAAAGACACAGGCACGCTTTTACGCGGAGAAATTTTAATGATAAGTGATTAGACGATGTCTGAAAACTTTTTGGTGTTGTATTCGAGACTTGTAGATCCCCCTAAATCCCCCTTAAAAAGCAGGGCTGTTTCATTCCATTTCAAACAAGATTTGTCAAGATGTAAGAAGAAAAAATTGTAATACCAATTCTATATGAGGCTGCGCTCTATTCGCGTAGCGGCAATTCATGAATTGCCGCTACAGTGTGTAGTTTTGCATCAGTCTTATAAGGCGCATCTTCAAACAGAAATGGTATAAGTAAGGGTGACGATGAGATGAACATTTAAGCACTTAAATATCAGTAAAATAGTTCATTTTCTCGGCACGCTGGTAACAAAATAACTAATTTTTCATTGCTAGAACCCTTGATTTTTAAAGCTCTTTGGGGAATGAAACAGCCCTGCCCTTAAAAAGGGGGAATTTGATTCCAGTTCCCCCCTTTTTAAGGGAGGCTAGGGGGGATCAAGCGAAATATTGAACACTTCTCAGACATCCTCTTAGTCGGACATGATATAAAACACGTTTGATGTCTTGCTTGATTACGAGGTTTTTAGGTTAAGTTAACGCAGATGACCACTCCCTCCTCCCCGTGTCAATCGTCGTCTAAATACCTGAAAACTGCTGTAAATTCTGACTCTTCACTACTGAGTGCTGAATTATTACCAAGTTTCAATAAAAACCCCTGGTAGTTAGCCAGGGGTAATGCAAGTCAGTACTTTTCGCATGGAATGTATCCTACTTCAATACCATAGCAAGCCTCTAATTTGCAGATCTGCCATTTTGCCAAACAAAAAAGCCCCCAGTAGTAAGCTGAGGGTTAATTTTTTTTGGAATAGCGGTAATCTACAAAGCTATTATTCCCAGGTAAGTAAGCAATAGAACGAAAATAAAACTAAAAATTTCTATATATAGTAGCTGCGGCATATCTTAGAGCTGATTCGTAAAGAAAATCTTAAGGGTACTCAACTCATTGCTAGGTCTGAGTTTCAGCGAATAAATGCTGTATTGACTTAAATTACTGAAACCCTTATTAGACAAGTACTTTACTTGAGTTTATAAATTAGCTCTTAAACCTCGTTACTTAGCCTTAAATAAGTAAAACTAATAACTAACACCAGCTTTGTGAATGTGCCAGTACTTGCTTAAATTTTGTAAAGCAGTGTAAAGTACATTCACAGGCAAAAACAAAACCGCCTGATTCATACACATAACTCAAACGCATTCATAAAACAATGACAGCAACCATTCAACGCCGCGAAAGCGCCAACGTCTGGGAACGCTTCGCCAACTGGATCACCAGCACCAACAACCGCTTATACATCGGCTGGTTCGGCGTACTCAT
>JAHHHB010000158.1 GCA_019359545.1 Desmonostoc geniculatum HA4340-LM1
GCAAGCTGGATCGATGCGGCAACTGGGGGCTAAGAAGCGTCAAAAATCTATAGAAGCTTCTACTAGTAACGAACTATGGGATGTAGAAACCCATAGTTCAGGCGAAGCCAACTATGGGTAGTTCATTTATTCTGGAAAATAGGGAGTGGGGAGCGGGGAATGGGGAGTAGAGAATAAATATTATGCAATTGTTTTTTCAATCAGAATAAGACAAAGAGCGATCGCCTTTACACCAAAGAGCGATCGCTTATCATTAGTCATCAGTCATCAATCAACACCATTTTCCACCTAACACTGTAGAAATAGCTCTGCAAAACTTTTCGATGCTGCTTCAGGTTTGGCTACAATCTCCACAACTTTATTGCGTGCAGCGGGTTGTAACAGCGCCTCGACGCAAACTTGAGCGACTTTTTGGCGAGGAAGGCTACCCTCAAACAGGGTATCAGCACCCTGCATCACAATAGAGTCGGTATTATCTTCATTCTTTAAGCCACCAGGGCGGACAATCGTATAAGTAAGACCACTTTTCTGGATGTATTCTTCAGCTTGCTTTTTCCACACCAAAATCAGCCAAAACAAATTCAGTGGGTGGAGCAACTTAGATGTACACAAAGAAGAAACAAAGACAAAATGCTCAATTCCCTTAGCCTTAGCAGCATCGACTAAATTTTTCGTACCTTCAAAATCCACTTTATAGGGGCCAGTGGGGTCAAAGCTAGGTTTTGCACCAGTCGCAACCAACACAACTGTGCTATCTCCTAAGGCAGCAGTTAGAGTTTCTGGTTGTAACACGTCGCCTACCACCAATTCGGCTTCTGGAGACAGAATACCCCTAGCTTTTTCTATATCCCGCACCAGAGCTATGACAGGAATATTCCGCGCTACCAATTCTTGCACGATCCGGCGACCTGTTTCACCTGTTGCCCCTGCTACAAATGCTTTCATGAGAAATGCTATCCTGGGAAACTATTGTGTGCTTGTTCAGTTCCTTAATTTTAGTAATTCTATGGAGTTGATGGCAGATTATTGAGGTTTCTGTCAAAATAGGATATTTGTGCGAAACTAACCAAGTTGGCAGGGAATTATTAATATAGACGAACGCCAAAGTATACAGTAATGCATTTATGCTTTTAAGAAACGGCGAATACCAATCCTTGGAAATAACAGAAACAGTTTTACCAGTAGCATCCAGCCAAGAAGAAGCAAAGGAGACATTAACAGAAGCAAATGTAGCGACGCTAACAAAATTTTATGGTCGTTATCAAGACTGTATGGAAATGTTTGCCCCAGCAGAAAAGGTTGCTGAGTACCTCAATTCTCACAATTCATGGTTTTCGCGCTGCGCTGAACCGATGAAGGTGCAACAGTTGGGGGAAAATGGCTATGCTCTGGTAATTGGTCGTTTTGGTTCTTTTGGTTATGAAGTAGAACCAAAAATTGGTTTGGAATTATTGCCTCCAGATGAAGGTATTTACCGCATCCGCACAATTCCCATCCCTGATTACCATCCGCCTGGTTATGACGTAGATTACCGAGCATCCCTCAAGTTAACAGAAAACGTGGCAAGTGATGTTTCTACTGATATTGGCGAAGTGACCAGAGTTGAATGGGAGTTGGATTTAGTAGTTTATATACACTTTCCCAGGTTTATTCAGCGATTACCCAAGTCTTTAGTTCAATCTACAGGCGATCGCTTACTTAATCAAATCGTCCGCCAAGTCTCCCGCCGCTTAACTCGCAAAGTCCAAGAAGATTTTCATAAATCTTTGCAAATACCCTTTCCTGTCAACTCCAAAAAAAAGCGGTGATACTATTTCACTTTAATAATGATACAAACATGTTGGTCAGGGCACGGCACTGCCGTGCCCCTACGAGAAATTATGTGTATCAAGGTTTTAATGAAATGGTATGAGTCAACAGTTCTTAGTCCTTTGTCATCAACCAATGACAAAGGACGAAGGACAAATGACCAATGACAAATGACTATGCTTGAGTGAGAAGTCTTTGGATAATTTGCACCCCAGTCACTGCCTGCCAAGCAAAAAGTCCCAAAAGGGTGAAATTCAACAAAATGTGAGTTACACGCGCCCAATTTGCTCCTTTTTGCATATAGGGAGACAAAGCCGCTGAAAATGCAATCAAACCCGTCATCCCCAATCCTGCTAGCAGGTGAGGCCCTACAAATAACTTGCCATTGTTGATGTAAGTGACAGCCATCCCTCCAATTGCACCTGTCACCATCAAAGCTAGGAGTATAGACCCGATTTGATAATGTCTGATGTTATATCTACCTTTAATCAGTTCTTTCTTTTCTTCTCCCTGAGCATTTCTGGTACGCTGTACTTGCAACCCTAAATAGGCAGCATAAATTGAGACTGCTAATAGCGCCCACATGATCAGTGGATGAAAGAAATTCAGCCCATATTTCACCGACGGAGAAAGTTCCAGACTCATCGTGTCCTCGCCCAATTATTAAATCTTCATAAAAATTAGCATAACTCTATTTTCTGTCCTTAAAGTTGCAGAATCAGAATTCAGAATTCAGAATTCAGAATTCAGAAGTCAGAAGTCAGAATTTAGAATGCATATTGATTGGGGGTTGAGCTGAAGGTCGAGGCACTCGCTGGGGCTTGTTTTGACTTAAGCTGAATTTTGAGGGTAGACGAATCAAACTGCCGTGTGTGGGATCTCATCCATGACTGAAAACAATGATACTTTGCTGCTGAAGGCTGCTAAAAGTGGGGATATTAAGGGGTTGTGTGCGCTACTGGCTGATGGTGTCTTGGTGGACGGGTGCGATCGCCAAGGCACCACAGCGTTAATGTTTGCTGCTAATCTAGGCTACACCGAAATTGTGCGATCGCTGCTGGATGCTGGGGCAAATATCAATCTGAAAAGAAAACTCTATGGTTTGACGGCTTTGATGTTAGCAGCTAGCGCTAAACAGCTTGACATTGTACAACTTTTAGTATCCAGAGGTGCTGATGTCAACGCCACTAATGAAGATGGCAGCACAGCTTTAATGGCAGCAGTAGTTAAAGGTCATGTGGATGTAGTACGAGTTTTACTAGGTGCTGGTGCAGGAGTGGATATCGCCGACAAAGATGATGATACGGCTTTGAAGCTGGCAGTTAAGCACGGACACCTAGAAGTTATCAAAGCAATTCTCCAAACTGGTGTAGATGTCAACGTTCCA
The DNA here is from genome assembly GCA_019359545.1 of Desmonostoc geniculatum HA4340-LM1. Taxonomy (GTDB): domain Bacteria; phylum Cyanobacteriota; class Cyanobacteriia; order Cyanobacteriales; family Nostocaceae; genus Nostoc; species Nostoc geniculatum. The sequence continues at coordinate 3,197 of JAHHHB010000158.1, forward strand.
GATGAGGAGGGTGAGACACCGTTAATGTTAGCGGCTGACTTGGGACATCTACAGGTTGTCCAAGCACTGCTGGCGGCGGGGGCTGATGTGAAGGCGAAAAACGCCAGTGGTGGAACTGCGTTATCAGCAGCGGCAGCAGCAGGACACAGTGCGATCGCATCTGCTTTACTAGATCGAGATGCCGAAATTAATCTCCAAGACCAAGATGGTGAAACTGCCTTACACCTTGCCGTTGTCGAAGGCTACGTTGATGTGGTGCAGGTGTTACTTAACAAAGGTGCCGATGTGCAAATTAGAAACCACCTGGGCGATACACCATTGCTAGTAGCAGCCTTGCAGGGACACGGCCCAATTGTGGAAGCACTGCTACGTTCTGGGGGAGATATTTCTGGAAAAAACCTCGGTGAAGTACCTTTGACGCTGGCTGCATCACATGGGCACACCCAAACAGTGAAAGTGTTGCTAGATTATGGTGCTGATGCCAATATTCCAGCAGATGATGGGAAAAGTGCTTTGATTAAAGCAACCGAACGCCAGCACACAGGGGTGATACAAATGCTCTTGGCAAAGGGGGCAGATGTGAATTTTCAAGACTCAGCAAGGGCAACAGCATTGATGTGGGCTGCTTCAGCGGGTTATGCAGAGATTGTGAAGTTACTAATCCAAGCTGGGGCAGATGTGAATTTGACGAACCGAGGGGGTTACACAGCTTTAATGATTGCAGAATTTAATGGTTATCAGGATATAGTACGCAGTTTGCAAAACGCTGGGGCACAGGAATAATTGAGTCTTTATGCTGTTTTCATAAAATATTTTTACAAACCTATTGACTAATCATTCAATTAAGGTTATTTACTTAAATACCAACAAGGTTTAAAAAAACCAGAGTTGAAACGCCAGAAACTAAAGAAAGCAAAAATCCGTCACAGCTGTTGTGAGCTTGCTGCAACGGATGAAGGAAAAATTAAAACGCCGAGAGGGAGCAGGGAAAATGCTTGCGCCACAAGGATAGAAAGAGAGCAAAAATGAAGAAGAAAACTTTACCTGATTGCTTTGTACTTTTTACCTTGTACCTTTACCCAGTTTCCCCCTTGGCGTTTCCTACTGTGCTAGATGTGCAAAATATATAGTTTTTAGTTGAAGAGAAAAGTATTCTAAACATCATTTTTGATGTATAACATAAAACGCTGAACACAAACGAGTCATCAAAAAAGCTTGATTTGCAAGTATTTGGGCGATTGTTACGGAAAGTCCTAGAGAAAATAAATAAAATATTAAATTTAGTAGAATCACTGTAGTCAATCCCCAGTTGTCAGTAATTCGATGAATATCTAAATTAAAATAAGGGACTGGGGACTGGGAAGGGAATATTCTCATGGTATCGTTGTGTGAGAGGCTATTCATAAAGTAAAAATAAAGTTATTGTAGGGTGTGTTAGGCGCATATTTTGAGATTAATGATCGCGAGAAATATGAACTGCGCCTAACGCACCATTTTGTATTGCGGTGCGTTACTTTATAAATAGTCTCTGATTTATCTAGATCTAATAGCAGCATAGTTAGTTTTATAAATAGGAAGTGTTTCTTTAGCTTGTATAGAAACAGAGCTATTTTCTGGAATAGCTTCTAATAAATTAATTGCTTGCTTCCATTTGTCTTTTGCTTGCTGGCGAGTGATTGCTGAATGAGGCGAATTGTGTACAAAAAAAGTAGCTTCTATTGCTAGCTTTTGGGCTGATTTTAAGTTGGTGAGTGCTTTTTTTCAGTTAAGACTATTTGACTGATAGCGTTATAGTTAATCCGATAACGAGTTAATTTATTCTTTGCTTGATCAGAAACTGATGTTTGACTGGGAATGCTATTTAACAAGTTTATTGCTTGATACCATTTAGTTTCTGCTTGTTGCCAAACTTGTAGAGAATGTGGCGGCTTTTGAACTAGAGAAGCAGCTTCCATGCCAAGTCTTTGAGCAGATTTAAAATTAGCGATCGCTCTTTTTTCTGGAGTTAAACTGAGACTTTGTAATTGGGGATTTTGGTTTCGCATTTGCCAACCAGCAAAAACTAATACTAATAAGCTTGAGAATATAATAAAACCTGAACGTACTATTTTTTTTGTCGAAAGTTTTGGGAATATTTCTAATTTTTTGCTAACAGTTAGTTCTTTAGTACTTTGCTGTTCAATTTTTTTTATAGCTTGTTCTGCCTCTTCTCTTAAAGAATCGCCCTGAATGATTAAACTAGCAATTTTTTCTTGAAAAATATCACATTCATTTAAAATATCTGTTAATTCTTGAATTGTACCATCACTTGATATAATCAATTCGTGGTCATCATCCAACCACTCTAAAGCAAATCCAGATTTACCACAAAAAGCAGAGACACCTAATAATATAGTTAATAAACTGTGACTTGTTTTGATAGTGTTAAAAATATAATTTAATTTTTGTTGTAGTTGTAATAATTCCTTTTGGGAATTGCTGATTTTTTGAACTTGATACTCTAAATTTTTAGAGTTACTAAAGACCGAATTACTCTTTAAATTTTCAGCAATTGCTTTAAATTTAGCGGGTAAACTGACATGGTGACTGTCAGAATTGAGTTGGTTGACTAGCTGAACATCACTGAGAATGTCAGCAGCTAATGCCTGCAAAAAATAACCCCATTCAATCCAAGTATCAATTTTTTTTTGTAAATCATTTAATGAAAGTTTAGTTTCTCTGCCAAATTTTGCTGTTAGGGCTGGCTCTACTAATCCAATATGAGGTATTAAAAAATTAGGTACTGTATTAGTTCGATGAACTGTAGCGATCGCCGAATTTTTAATGTTGTCAAATTTTAATTCTTGAACAATTAATTTTTGAATATTCCTGAGTTCTTCTTGAGCATTATTGATCAGGATAATTTGTTGCATAATTTCCTGAGAATCGCCAATAGTTAGCTTCAAATTTTGAATCAATTTTGGCAATTCATTAACAAGTAATTCTAGGTTAGCCATAAATACCCCTTAGGGATTTGTCGAAAATATATGCGAAACAATTAAAATGACTGGAGTAAGAGCATAACCACTCCTATTGCATCTAAGCATCCTAAATCAATGACAAATTTCAGGAACTATAGAATATATAGTTCCCGGAAATCCTACTAAAGTAACAATTTCAGCTTAAAAATCCCACACAAAGGCAAAGCTACCTATTCACTAACGTATGAATGAAGTTGATTTAGCATTTACCCCAGCACTAGAGTTAGCCCAATTAATCCGTCGCCGGGAAGTATCACCGCTAGAGTTGGTAGAAATATACTTAGAACGGATTGGGCAGTTGAATCCCCAATTAGGAAGTTATTTTACAGTTACGGCAGAAATGGCGATCGCAGATGCCAAAGCCAAAACAGAATTACTCACAACTACCTCAGAACTACCGCCATTTTTTGGTGTGCCAATTTCCATTAAAGACCTGAATGCCGTATCAGGCATTACTTGTACTTACGGAAATCCGGCATTAATCAACAATATCGCTAACTATGATGATGGGGTTGTGACGAGGATTAAACAAGCCGGGTTTACTATTCTTGGTAAAACAGCCACTTCCGAATTAGGTTCATTTCCTTACAGCGAACCTACGGGTTTTCCCGCAGCGAGAAATCCGTGGAATTTAGAATACACTCCTGGTGGTTCTAGTGGTGGTGCAGCGGCGGCGGTAGCAGCCGGATTGTGTGCGATCGCCCAAGGTTCTGATGGCGGTGGTTCCATTCGGGGGCCTGCGGCTTGTTGTGGTTTGGTGGGACTCAAACCATCACGAGGTAGGGTGAGTAAAGCACCCATAGGCGAACGTTTGGCTGGAATTGCCGTCAACGGGCCGATCGCCCGGACTGTAGCTGATGCTGCTGCGCTTTTGGATGCCATATCTGGCTACATCACAGGCGATCCTTACTGGTTACCAGATCCTGAAACATCATTTCTCGCCGCCAGCGAAACAAAACCTGGTACTTTGCGAATTGCCTTTGACACTAGCATTTTTCCTTTGGGAGAAGCTGACGCCAACTGTCAGCAAGGCGTCCGAGAAACAGTCCAGTTATTAGAACAACTCGGTCATCAAGTTGAACAGAAATCTCCAGATTTCAGCGGTTTAGTTGAACCATTTCAAATCGTTTGGCAAGCTGGGATAGCTGCGTCAGGACTTCCTGTTGAAGCCTTACAACCCGTGAACCGCTGGCTATTTGCCCGCACAGGTTCCGTAGCTGAGTACCTGCAAGCAGTTGCCCAAATGCAGGTAGTAGCACGGCAAATTGTGGCGTTTTTTGATACTGTTGATGTGCTGGTATTGCCAGTTTATTTACATTCACCTATCCGTGTTGGGGAATGGGCTAATCTGAGTCCAGAAGAAACATTCCAAAATATTATTCAATGGGTTGCCCCTTGTCCGCCTGCCAATGCAACTGGACAACCAGCGATCGCCATTCCTGTAGGATTTGATAGTAAGGGTTTACCCATCAGTGTGCAGCTCATTGGCAAGCCGGCGGCTGAAGCCACACTCATCAGCCTAGCAGCACAAATAGAAGCAGCTAAACCTTGGATTGGGTATCGTCCAGCCTTGGCTACATAAGTCAAAATTCTCAAAACGACGAAAAAGGCAAATGGTGATATCACCATAGCGCAACACCCAACTTCTAACTTTCAACTTCAGCTTCTTCAAACAGCAACTAATTGAAGTGAAGTTGGAAGTTGAAGTCGGAATTTATCACAAGTACAGCGCGTTGCAACTATAGGAATCCGATTTGATTTCTGAAAAAATCTAAGTATCTGTAGGGTGTGTTATGGCGTAGCCTAACGCACCTAAATCGTTAACTGGTGCGTTAGCCTTTGGCGTAACGCACCCTACGTGTATTTCAGAAATCAAATATGAGTTTTATAGATTAGAAATTTTTTAACCTATTACTAACTTAGCAATTTGCTAAGTCGGTGTCAAGTATCTTAATGATTAGGCAGCATTTATAAAGTCAATAAACTACGCAGTAGGTAACATTGCCCTGCCCCTACGAAAATTTATGGCTCAATTAACTGAAAATAGCTGTAAGTGATTAAAGTCGAGATTCATGGAGAATATTCACCAACCAAATTCGGACAATGGCCATATCTCTTCGCCCAAGGGATTTGGAAGTCAATCCCCCAAAAAACCGAAGCTCCCCAACAGGCGGCAATCCCCCAATGTTGACCAGTTATTTGCCCAAGCAGTCAACTATCACCAACAGCAGCAGTTTGATCAAGCCCTAAATGCCTATCGACAAGTCTTAGCCATTGACCCCAAATATATAGATGCCCTGACGAATTTGGGAAGTCTGCTCAAACGCTTGGGACAAGTCGAAGAAGCGATCGCTATCTACCGCCAGGGGTTAGCATTAAAACCTGAAAGTGCAGAAACTTGGTTCAATCTTGGCAATGCCCTCCACGAAATCAGGCAATTAGAGGCAGCAGAATCAGCTTTTAGTCAGACAGTGCAGCTCAAACCGAATTTGGGTGTTGCCCACTTCAAACTGGGAAAAGTTCTCCAAGAACAAGAAAAATTGATCCAGGCGGTAGATTGCTATCGGCAAGCGATTACCCTGATGCCGGATTCCGCCCAAGCTTACACCAACCTGGGGAATGTCCTCAAAGCCCTCGGTCAATTAGAGGCAGCCGTGGCTCACCATCGCCAAGCACTGCAACTGCAACCTAACTCGGCACAAGGGTATTACAATTTGGGGAACGCCCTCACCGCCCAAGAGCAACACGAATCAGCTACAGCAGCCTATCAACAGGCACTCCAACTGAAACCAGACTGGGCTGAAGCCCTGTTAAATCTGGCGGTTGCGTATCTGGCTTTGGAGAATTTCCAGGAGGCAGAGCAAGCTTTAAAACAGGCTGTGGTTCTCAAAAGTGACCTAAGCCTAGCCCACTTCCATCTGGGCAAACTGCTACAGAAACAGGGCGACACTGCCGCTGCTGAAGTCCACCTCCGCCAATGTTGGCAGCTTCAGCCCGATGAACCAAAGGCTTTGGAGGTTCTGCTGTTAGTTCTGCAAACTCAGGGGAAATACTCCCAGGCGATCGCTTTGTTGCAGGATCACCTCAAACGCCACCCCAATCAAGCGATCGCCCACTGCTACCTGGGCACTCTTTACAACAATATTGGTCACTTTTTTGAGGCAATCTCCCACCTACAGCAAGCATTGCAACTCGACTCCAACCTCGCAATTGCCCACAATAATCTCGGCTATGCCTTGATTCAAAATGGGCAATTGAGTGCAGGAATAGAGAGTTGTCTACGGGCAATTGAGGTTCAGCCGAATTTAGCGATCGCCTACCTCAACCAGGGTCTTGCCCTAAATAACCAAGGCAAAGTTTCAGAAGCGATCGCCTGCTTCCAAGAAACCCTGCGGATTGACCCAGACTACCACCCAGGTCACTCCAATCTACTGTATGCCCTGAATTACTCCCCAGATTACAGCCCTGCCACACTTGCCGCTGCCCACCACCACTGGGGTCAGCAAGTCACAAAGCTGGCTGGGAGACGCGGGGACGGGGAGACACGGAGAGGTTTGAATAATTTCAAATCCAAAATCCAAGTTGCGCTTCTAGCGCACCAAAGGTGCGACCCAAAATCCAAAATTCTTCGCGTGGGTTACGTCTCGCCAGACTTCCGCCAACACTCAGTCGCCTATTTTTTCGAGCCAATTCTTAGGCATCACAACCCTAGCCAAGTAGAAACTTTTTGCTATGCCAATGTCCCTAACCCAGATGCAGTTACCGAACGCCTCCGTGGGTTGTGCCACAACTGGCGGCATGTTTACAACATGGACGATGACCAATTGGCTGATTTAGTGCGATTTGATGACATTGACATCTTGGTAGATTTGGCAGGTCACACCGGTAGCAACCGTCTGCCTATGTTTGTCCGCCAGCCCGCACCCATTCAAGTTACTTATTTGGGCTATCCTAGTACCACAGGTTTAGCCAATATGAATTACCGCCTCACGGATACCTGGGCCGATCCTCCCAGTTTGACAGATGAGTATTACACCGAGGAACTCATCCGTCTACCTCGCTGCTTTTTGTGTTATCAGCCCTCCCCCACAGCCCCGCCAGTGATGGACTTACCCGCCAAGAGTATGGGGCGAATTACCTTTGGTTCCTTCAACAACTTGCCCAAAATCACCCCAGAAGTGATTGCCCTGTGGTCACAAATTCTCGACTCCGTGCCGAATTCCCGGATCATCCTCAAGATTCGCTGGTTCGACGATCGACCAACCCGCGATCGCTATCTATCATTGTTTGCCGACTGCGGTATTGACAGCCATCGGGTGAAGTTAATTGGGATGATTCCAGACTCCAATCACCACCTCGCTTTCTATGGCAACATTGACATTGCCCTCGACCCCTTTCCCTACCACGGTACAACCACCACTTGCGAGGCACTATGGATGGGTGTTCCAGTCATTACCCTAGCTGGACAGACCCATGTCAGCCGGGTGGGAGTTAGCTTGCTGACCACTGTAGGCGTACCAGAGTTGATTGCCTCCACTCCCCAGGAGTATGTGGCTAAAGCAGTAGCTTTGGCATCAGATCTGCCGACACTAAGCCAGTTGCGGTTCAATCTCCGGCAACAAGTAGCTGCTTCTGCTCTGTGCGATGCTGTTGCCCATACCCAGGCTATGGAAGCCATCTATCGACAGTTGTGGCAGCGGTCTGTCCAAGTGGCAGATTAATAGCAAATGCTATCAAACCTTCCATTGGGTATCGTCCAGCTTTTGCAATCTAAAGCTAATTATGCAGGCATCCCTGGAACAACTTTCACAAATTACTGTGTTTGTAGGTTTAGAAACAGCAGACACACTAACTTTGCAACCCTACACTCAGGTGCAACGCTATCGCAAAGGAGAGATTATTCTCCACGAAGGCGATCGCTTACCAGCAAAACTGTATACTGTCATCAGTGGATTAATTCAAGTTAGCAAAACAGCAACAACGGGTAAGGAAACGATTTTCCGCGTCCTAGCTGCTGGAGAAATTTTTGCGGCTCCTGCTTTGTTAGGAAATGGCATTTCTCCGGCAACTGTGACTGCTGAATCTGATTGTGAGATTCTAACTGTGAAGCGAGATGCTTTATTAAAAGCTATTGGGCAAAATCCCGAAATTGCATTACGAATGCTGATGGTTTTTAACATAACGCGAAAGTCCCTACCTTCAGCGAAGCAAGGTAGGGATGGATAGCGGGTTACGACGATTGCATCTTTGACCATCATCAACCGTAGGTTGATAAAGGAAAAGATGTATGAGGAGT
>JAHHHB010000159.1 GCA_019359545.1 Desmonostoc geniculatum HA4340-LM1
TTTTTCGATTAGCAAAACTGATATCTTGTTTGATTACAGGCAACAAAAACTTATCTTTGCTCTTCCCTAACTACTGAGTCAATTTCTCTCTTGCCTTGGAATGACTTTTTCAGCAAACCCGAAGTAGGAATTTAGTTTCACGCAGAGGCGCAGAGGCGCAAAGAAAGATAAAAGTCTTTTTCTTTGCGTTCTTTGCGTCCTTTGCGGTTCGTTGTAGAATCAAAGCTCAGTTCACCTGGAATCAAGCTTGATAAATCAACGCGGAGGGATTAACCACGACCCCAATCGCGATCGCGTTCATAGCGACGGCGATTGTCACGAATGTTGCGGAAGTAGCGATCGCGATAACGGCGATCATTATCGCGGTCATAACGGCGATCGTTATCGCGGTCATGGCGGCGGCGATCGCGGTCATGGCGGCGATAATCGTCACGAATGTTGCGAAAGTCGCGATCGCGATCGCCATTTCTATAGTGACGACTCTGAAGTTCATAGTTACCACCATCGTTGTAATGATAGCTATCTAATTCAGCAAGAGATGACGCATCAGCTTTTGGAGAAATAGCCAAAGCTGAAGCAGAGGCTATCAAGCCTGTGAGAAAAATAGAGGCAAAGCGCTTCATGATGTTGAGTCGAAAGTTGTTGATAGTAATTTATGCAAGTCCAGTCTGTTCAGGAAAAGCAGATTCCACAAGTCTTTAAATCAATTCTATCAGTGTTAAATAACTCGAAAAGTTTTCTTGGGTGCGATGATTGAGAAAAGTTTTGTCGTCTGTGATACTTTTTGACTGTGAAAAGTCAGATTGATGCATAATATTGTTAGTTAAATCAACAAACTATAACTTAGGATTACTTTGGTAGATGTCAACGGGTCGCTTCTTTGGAATTCTGCTAATTTTTGTCGTTTTACTGGTGTTTTCGGCTGTGGTAACAGTCCACCATGCCTATCTGCTGAAAATGATTCATTCAATATATTAGGACTTACGCATTGACATAAAAGCAAAAATGGCAGATAGAGTTTTTAAAGCTTTTATCTAGGTTTTTCAATCATATTTTGGCGATCGCCAGCAATCAAAAGCAACCTCCAAAAGCCTGGAACAACGTATTTACGTTGATACACAAAATAGTTCTTTTGTACAGTGCGTAAGTCCTATATATTTAAAAGTTCTTGAGAATTTTTGACAATTGTTTATCATAGTGGTTGTGTAGTGAGTAGACCTCTTGCAAAAGTCCTTTTTTTCGCCTTCTTCTTTGCGCCTTTGCGCCTTTGCGTGAGACAAAAAATTATTTATGCAAGAGGTTTAGTGTTTTGAGTGTGAGCGATGCCTACGGCGGTAAACTGTAGATGTTCCTTCGGCAGTTCGTGAATTTGGGGAATAATTTGGTGAATTTTTCGCACATTTTGTGCTATAAATATATCCCAAACTTTGAGTTTATCTCGATAATCATAGGTACTCGTATCTAAACTGTCTAAATTCAGATTGCTATAGGTTTCTTTAATGGCTTCTTGGTATGTTTCCAAATCAAAATTAGGAATAATCCCCGCTATCTCTGTTGTATTGCCTCGGATTTTCTCTAAATTTCGGGAATCCAGAATCTCTCGCAGTTCTGGAACTTCGATAATAATATCTTTAACCTTTTGCAGATATTTCTTGGCAATCCGTTTCCAGTTAAAATCATCAGGTAACGGATATGAAGCATTAAGTTGATACCAAATTACTTCTAATTTCTTGGTATCTATAGCCTGACAGTCATCTTTAAAAGCATTTCCCAAAATTATCTTGACTTCTGGATATTTCAGAAATTTCTTTAGCGGCTGCTCATACTTTTTGATTTCATCTTCAAGAAGTTCACTATCATTTAAATCCTGCTGCATGAGTTGCAAAAATTCTGTCACAGCCATAACAACAGCTTTTTCCAACGGTTCTCGCTTAAAGGGTACAGTTACAGCATTATTAAAGATATTTTTGAAAAAATCTTTAGCGCAATCCTTGACTAAATCCTTAACAAATTCTTCGCTGATAATAGTTTTGACTAGAAATCCAACCGCTTTTTGACCTATCCAAAGAGTAAACCACTCAACTATCATACTCACGCCTGCTAAGTGCTTGACTTAGAGTATATACACCAGCCTCAGCAAGCATTTCAGAATTTACGATAATTTAACGTCAGGGAAATACGAGATAATACCTAGATCAAATCAAAAGTCTCAAACTTAGATAGAGTATGTTAGATAGCCCTAATAACTGATACAGCGTATTTCAGGTAAATGAAGTACACGGGTAGGGGCACAACATGTTCATTGGTGTCAACTTAAGCTTAAACGCTTGTCCCACATACGCTTTACCCCTCCCCTTACCAAGGGGAGGGGCGGTTTTGGCTTTAGACAAAACCGGGGTGGGGTGACGCGGTGAGTAACCGTAAGTGAATGAACTCAATATCACGTCTTCACAAGGGTTTCACGTTAAGTTGACACCTATGAACATGTTGTGCGCCTACAATTATCTTTACCTCACGCCTGTTGCAATTTGCTGTAACTTGGAAATTGATATTAGGAGTCATTTTATGGTTCTACAAATTCAACCCACCCAAAAAGAACCAATTGTTACTTGGGAAGCACTCCCAGCTGACTTCATTTTACCCGACGATCCAGTGGAAAATATTCAACAACCCGCTCTTGCTGCGGCGCTTACCGATGCTTTGGGAACCGCAGAACGCATCCAACCGCAGATGCTAATTGGTTCTAATTTTGGACTGGTAGCCACAGTCAATAAAAAAATCGTCGTCAAAGCACCAGACTGGTTTTATGTCCCTCAAGTACACCCTGTAGCCGCTGATGTAATTCGCCGTAGCTACACCCAGAATTTAGAAGGCGCTGCTGTTGCTGTGGTGATGGAATTTCTCTCAGACACAGAAGGTGGAGAACTCTCAGTTCGCTCAACTCCACCTTATGGTAAGCTGTATTTTTACGAACGAATTCTGAAGGTTCCAACCTACGTAACCTACGACCCCTACGAACCAAGTTTAGAAGTACGCTGCTTGCAAAATGGAAGATATACTTTGCAGCAAGCAGATAGCAATGGACGCTTCTGGATTCCTGAGTTAGATTTATTCCTTGGAATTTGGTATGGCGAAAGACTTTGCAATACCACAAATTGGCTGCGGTGGTGGGATGCACAAGGAAATTTGCTGTTGTGGAGCAGCGAACAAGCTGAACAGGAACGCCAACGTGCTGAACAGGAACGCCAACGTGCTGAACAAGAACAGCAACGTGCTGAACAAGAGCGCCAACGTGCTGAACAAGAACAGCAACGTGCTGAACAGGAACGCCAACGGGCTGATATATTAGCAGCTAGGTTACGCGAATTAGGAGTTGACCCTGATGCGTAGGCGTAGCCCATCGTAGACATCGCATAACCTCAAGCAATGCTGGGAATAATAATTTTGGGACATCTGCACCAAAATTCCATGAAACAGCAAAAAAATCAATTCAGCCATCTCACTGCGATCGAAAGAACTTATCTATCATTTCCAGCACAGTTTTTATTAAATCAAAACCTCCTACAAGGTAAAATACTAGACTTTGGTTGTGGCTTTGGTAATGATGTGAAAATATTACGCCAAAAAGGCTGTGATATTACAGGCTATGACCCTTATTACTTTCCAGAATATCCTGATAAGAAATTTGATACAATAATTTGCTTTTATGTTTTAAATGTTTTATTTGCTGAAGAACAAGCTAATATTCTAATGCAAGTCTCACACTTGTTAAAAGCCGGAGGTAAAGCTTATTACACCGTCAGAAGAGATATTAAAAAAGAAGGATTTCGTGAACATTATGTTCATAAAAAGCCTACATATCAATGTATTGTAAAACTTCCCTTCGCTTCGATTTATTCAGATGAACATCGGGAACTTTATGAATATATTCATTATAACCATCAGCAAAATTCATCTAATTATTGTATATTTTGTAATCCTCGTAAAAATCTCAAACTCTTAACTGAATCAGCTACCGCTTACGCTATATTTGATGGCTATCCTATCAGCAAAGGACATGTTTTAGTTATTCCTAAACGTCATGCTAGCAATTATTTTGAACTACCATTTAAAGAACAATCTGCTTGCTGGTTTATGGTAAATAAAGTGCAAGAAATTCTCACAAGTGAATTTGAGCCTGATGGTTTTAATGTAGGAATGAACATCAATCGAGAAGCAGGTCAAAATATTATGCACGCCAGTATTCATATCATCCCTCGTTACAAAGGTGACACTATTTCTCTCAAAAGTGGAATCAGGAACGTGATTCCTAAAAAGCAATAGGTTCTCTTGACCATATTGACTGACAGCTTTTAATAGCAAAACTAGATTATTTTTCAGTTTTGTTGAAAATATTTTAAAATATTCAGCTAACCGAGATTATCTGGATCGATTCCCAGGGATCTTAATTGTTGTGCCAATTGTTGAACGCGTTGTTCTGCAATTTCAGCGCGTTGTGCTTCTTGTTGAGCGCGTTCTACTTCTTGTTTAATTTGTTCTGCTGGTGTGGGATAGCGTTTTCCAGCCTCATCGTACCAATACATCCATTCCCGCGTGACGCCGCTATAATTTCCTCTTTCGCAACCAATTCCTAAACCAATTTCTGGTAGCCAAACGGGGTTTCCGTGCTGTAATTCATACTTACCATTAACTAATTTATGCACTTCCAATCGAGGTTTGCGGCGGCGGCGAGAAGAATAAATCACGTAGTAAAGTACACCGAATGCTGCATATTCATCCAATTTAGTGCTGTATTCTTTGCGATAATTTGGCGAAACGACTTCTAGTACCAAAATCGGTAGAATGTTTTCATCCCACAGCACATAACTGGGACGTAGTTCCTCATCATAAAACCGCTCTACTCCTAAACTCAAAAACCCATCTGGCACAATGGGCGGTTTATCGGGATGATAATAAATACCCATATCTATGCCAAAAAACCAGTCCATGCGTTCTGCCCAGAGTATCAGCAGTATCGCCTTGAGCAAACCTGGTATCAATTATTGTAGTTCATTATCCACCGGGGTTTCATCAGAGTCGGGTAGTTCCTCGGCTGAGGGCAAGTACCTTGGCAAGTTGTACTCTAACATGGTTGGTTTTCCCAAAACTCAAATGATACTTGGTTTTTTTGGCTCACCAGAATTATAGCGATTTCGGGTGCAAGACGTGTTCTAACAAATCAATCACAGCGATCGCACAAGGTAAAAGCCAAAAAAAGCAACTGACTATGACGATAAGCTGCCTTTGTGGCGTCTAGGTAAACAAAAACCCTGGACTAGTTGAGCTTAGCAATCTGGCAGATTCCGCGAACTTGCTGAAACTGAGAAAATTTCTGGTAACTCTTAACTATTAATAAATATATCGGCTTTGATACCATTCATGCTTTATATTTAGCGACAGGGCAGTGCAAACACCCACTCATCTACAAAGACTAGGAGGAATACACATCACCAGAAGCAACTCACGCTCCCATAGCATCAGCACGCAGTCTATCTCAAGGTTAAGTTCATATTAAAACCCATAATTTTTGCTGAATTGCGACAGATAAAGACTAAACTAAAAAGTCTTGTGCAGCAAAACCTGTAGCTCTAAATAAAGTAATCATGTCTAAGGTTCTTGTCTCTGATTCTATTGACCAAGCTGGAATTGACATTCTTTCCCAAGTTGCTACTGTTGATGTCAAAATAGGTCTAAAACCAGCAGAACTGATAGAAATTATTGGTGAGTACGACGCACTAATGATTCGTTCTGGTACGCGCGTCACTCAGGAAATTATTGAAGCTGGTACGCAGCTAAAAATCATCGGTCGCGCTGGTGTGGGTGTCGATAATGTGGATGTTCCCGCCGCCACACGCCGAGGAATTGTAGTAGTCAATTCTCCAGAGGGAAACACCATTGCTGCTGCTGAACATGCTCTAGCGATGATTTTAGCTTTGTCTCGCCACATCCCCGACGCTAACGCTTCGGTGAAACGCGGTGCATGGGATCGCAATAGCTTTATCGGTGCAGAAGTCTACAAAAAAACTCTGGGTATTGTCGGTTTGGGTAAAATTGGCTCCCATGTAGCCAATGTGGCCAGGGCAATGGGGATGAAACTCCTAGCTTATGACCCCTTTATCTCCACCGAACGAGCCGAACAAATTGGCTGTCAGTTGGTAGAACTGGATTTACTCTTCCAGCAAGCAGACTATATCACCCTACACATCCCTAAAACCCCAGAAACCACCCACTTGATCAATGCCGTAACCCTGGCAAAGATGAAACCCACAGCCCGGATTGTTAACTGCGCTCGTGGTGGGATCATTGAAGAAAGTGCTTTAGCAGCAGCGATCAAAGCTGGTAAAATCGCAGGTGCAGCCTTGGATGTGTTCGAGTCAGAACCACTGGGAGAATCGGAATTGCGATCGCTAGGCAAAGAAGTCATCCTCACCCCCCACTTGGGAGCATCCACCACGGAAGCTCAAGTAAATGTAGCCATTGATGTCGCCGAACAAATTCGGGATGTACTTTTAGGACTACCAGCACGTTCAGCCGTCAACATTCCCGGACTCGGCCCCGATGTGTTGGAAGAACTCAAACCCTACATGCAACTAGCAGAAACTCTAGGTAATCTAGTGGGACAGCTAGCTGGCGGACGAGTGGAAGTACTCAATATTCGACTGCAAGGGGAACTCGCCACTAACAAAAGTCAGCCTTTAGTAGTAGCTGCCCTCAAAGGACTACTTTACCAAGCTTTGCGCGAACGCGTAAATTACGTAAATGCCAGCATAGAAGCCAAAGAACGGGGAATTCGGGTGATTGAAACCCGCGATGCTTCCATTAGAGATTATGCCGGTACACTGCATCTAGAAGCCACGGGTACTTTAGGTACTCATTCCGTCACAGGCGCTTTGTTGGGTGAGCGAGAAATCCATCTCACCGACGTTGATGGTTTCCCCATTAACGTCCCGCCCAGTAAATATATGGTCTTTACCCTACACCGCGATATGCCGGGGATTATCGGTAAACTCGGTTCACTGCTTGGCAGTTTCAATGTGAACATTGCCAGTATGCAAGTCGGTCGAAAAATCGTCCGTGGTGATGCAGTCATGGCTCTCAGCATAGATGACCCTTTACCTGAGGGCATTTTAGATGAGATTATTAAAGTCCCTGGCATTCGGGACGCTTATACAGTAACTCTATGAGTGCTAAGTGAAAAAAGTTAGGAATGAAGAAAAGTTAGGAGTGAGGAGTTAAAAGTTAAAAAATAAAACTCCTAACTCATAGAGAAGGTAAAAACCAAAACTCCCAACTCCTAACTCCTAACTCCTAACTCCTAACTCTTTCATACTCACCACTCAGCACTCAAACATGGCAAACACCTGGTGGGAACTACAAATTTTATGCGAGCCAGACCTAGAAGATTCGATCTTTTGGCGACTGGAAGATTTTGGCTGTCGTGGCACAGCTAGTGAAAGCAAAGGAAATTCGTCTTTCATTAGGGGTTACTTGCCAACAATTCAAACACAACTATTAGATTTGGCAGCACTATCGCTGCGGCTGCGTCAAGATGCCCTCTGTGTAGGACTTTCATCTCCCACCTTGCGCTGGCAATTGATTGATGAAGAAGATTGGGCGACTAGCTGGAAGCAATATTGGCATCCCCAAGAAATTGGCGATCGCTTTCTCATTAACCCCGCTTGGCTACCATTACCAGAAACAACCGAACGATTAGTAATTCGTCTCGACCCTGGTGTAGCATTTGGTACGGGAAACCATGCCACTACTCAGCTATGTTTGGAATCTCTGGAAATGCGTCTAAGTGAAGTACCACAATCATTTGTTGGTACTGGTGGTAAACCAGAACCTGCGGTAATTGCAGACATTGGCTGCGGTTCTGGTATCCTTTCCATTGGAGCGCTGCTACTGGGAGCAGAGAAAGTCTATGCAGTGGATACCGACCCCTTGGCGGTGCAATCAACTATCAGCAATGGCGCATTGAATCACATTAGCCCAGAACGTTTACTACCTGCACAGGGAAGTGTAGACGTTTTGACAAAACTGCTGGAAAACCCAGTAGACGGTATCGTTTGCAATATTTTGGCTAATGTGATCATAGAGTTGGTTCCAGAAATAAGTGCGATCGCTAAGCCTAATACTTGGGCTATTTTCAGCGGTATTTTACTCGAACAATCTAAAGCTGTTGCTGACGCCTTAGAAAAACACGGCTGGGTGGTTGCTACTCTGTGGAAACGCAAAGAATGGTGTTGCTTAAATGTCAGGCGTTCTTAAGCAAAAAACATCAACTGCGTAGACGTAGCCCGTCGTAGACATCGCCCCACAGACAACCTAATTGTTTCTTTTGCCTGAATCACCAGCTTTATTTGAAAATTGGTACTTTTGGATAACTTGCTCAATCTTGGAAGTCACCACATTGATTCTATTTTTAACTTTATCAAAATCAATATTTACCCAAATATAAGCTTTGTTGTGTGTTTCTTGTTTCTTATCCATAATACGTCTCGCTTGTCAAAATAAATTATTATATCTATACAATATAGCTCTCCTAATTTCTAAACTACTTTCTCAAGACATATAAGTAGATATGCTTAATGTTTGCTTAAGGTTTTACTTGGTAGTAGTTCAATGAAATGGTGATTCGTGGGTTAGCACACCTAACTATGGACATCATGAGCGAGTATTTTCGAGTCGCGTTTGAATAACCCTCTTTTGTCAGAGTGGGAAAATCCAATCGCCCAAATGCTTACAGGGCTTTAATTTCCACTTTTATCTATAAATTTCAGTTTCTGTTAGAAAATAAAGCCTCAAACCTTGATGAAATCAAAGTCTCAGAATCAGGCTGAGATTATTGTTTTCCGAGAGTGACAAAAGAGGGATAAGTGGTGAAACACCACACCAAATTTTTAATTTGGTGGTCAACTTTCATAGTCGCGGGTCTAAATCCCCCACTAAAAAGATTGCTGAATTCTGAATTCTGAATTCTGGTTTAATCGTGAACGAGCTATTAGAGCTACAGGAGTAATAATATATCGCTCTTTTAACTTTGGGGATGGCCATCATTAGTCCGAGTGCAATTTAAATACGTAAGAGCTATGTATGAATTTTTTACTAAAAAAGCGCGAAATTT
Source organism: Desmonostoc geniculatum HA4340-LM1 (assembly GCA_019359545.1). Taxonomy (GTDB): domain Bacteria; phylum Cyanobacteriota; class Cyanobacteriia; order Cyanobacteriales; family Nostocaceae; genus Nostoc; species Nostoc geniculatum. The sequence goes on from JAHHHB010000159.1 coordinate 9,167, forward strand.
CGCGCCTTTGGGAACTAACACCAAATCTACTTAAATAATTGTTTTTAGATGTTCTACCAACTGCGCTGCTTGTCTTACACCCTCAATTCGCTCCACAGGCTCACCCTTCTTAAATAGTACTAGGGTTGGTAGGGCATAAATTTGATACTTGGTAGCCAGATGTGTGTATTTTTCTGTGTCGATTTTGACAATCCGCAGACGATCCTTGAGTTGGGCATTAACTTGTTCTAAAATTGGCGCCATCATCTGACATGGGCCGCACCATTCAGCGTAAAAATCCACCAACACAGGTACATCAGAATCGGACAGCATCTCTTCAAAGCTGTTAAATTGTTTTTGAGTTGCCATGTGATACACACCGCTTTTCAATTGTTTGTTTCAATGGTAATTCTTAGAAAATAAAATCGGTATATGTTTATGGGTTTTTCTTCGGAAAAGATTAGATTAGTCAACATAGACTAGTTCGTCAGCAAAAATATTAAATAATTCTAAGAAAATATACATATTATATAATTTTGTGTATGGGAATTAAATGTCTATTTTAACCTATACTGACCAACCAAATAATTATACAGAGTTTCACGAAAATGATCTCTACGCAATTCCTGGTTTATCGAACAGCAATATTGGCGTCAGGGGTGAGAATTCAGCAATGTTTTCTGTATGACTGGCGGATGAATAATCGGCGTTTTTGCACCCCCACCAAATTGAAAATTTGGTGGTCAACAAGACCTGCGCCGGTCTGAATCTCCGACTGATAGGGACGCGGAAAGCGAGTCCTCGATAGCGGAGCGGTAGCGAGTATTTTCGAGTCGCGTCAAGATTGCTAACTCCTGTTAGCGTAGCGGGGCGAAGCCCATTCTGACTTCTGAATTTTTCTTCAATTATTATCTATTAGTTATCTAATTTGCTAGGACTTACGCAAACAATAGCCGAAACCCTTATTTTCACGTAGGGGCAATTCATGAATTGCCCCTACAGCGTGTACTTTTGCGTAAGTCCTATTTGCATGAATCTAGCAAGATTGTCACCGAGCAGTAGTAAGTTTTTATCCAAACGATATTCAGATGTTCCCTAAATCACCATAAGATAATTAGCGCGGTATTCTAAGTTTGAGGAACATAAAATGACACTATTGAAAGATAAAGTCGCAATTATCACAGGTGCTTCGCGGGGAATTGGGCGTGCGATCGCCATTGAATTAGCCACACAAGGAGCGATCGCAGTTGTTAATTATGCCAGTTCCAGTGCAGCAGCTGAGGCAGTTGTGGCCGAAATTACAGCAGCAGGAGGTCAGGCGATCGCTCTCCAAGCAGACGTTTCAAAAATCGAGCAAGTAGAAGCGCTAATTAATGCCGTCATGGAAAAATTTAAGCGTGTGGATATCTTAGTCAACAACGCAGGTATTACCCGCGATACACTGCTTTTGCGCTTAAAGCCAGAAGATTGGCAAGCTGTCATCGACCTCAATTTAACTGGTGTGTTCTACTGTACACGCGCCGTCAGTAAAATCATGCTCAAACAGCGATCGGGGCGGATTATCAGCATTACCTCAGTTGCAGGACAAATGGGCAACCCAGGTCAGGCAAACTACAGCGCCGCCAAAGCAGGTGTAATTGGTTTTACCAAAACCGTTGCCAAAGAACTTGCATCTCGTGGCATCACCGTTAACGCCGTCGCCCCTGGTTTCATCGCCACAGACATGACTAGCGATCTCAATAACGCCGAAGATATTCTCAAGTTCATTCCACTCGGTCGCTTTGGTCAAGCAGAAGAAGTAGCTGGCATGGTGCGCTTTCTCGCCGCCGACCCCGCCGCCGCCTATATCACCGGACAAGTTTTTAATGTTGATGGTGGAATGGTAATGGCGTGAACAGAGACGCGATTCATCGCGTCTGTACAATACTTTGCAAAAATCTTTTGTAGGGGCGTACAGCTGTACGCCCGTAGCAAGGTATTTGTAACTTGGAATGTCGAGTTTGGAAGATAAAAGCGATCGCACTTTGATATTAAGCAAGCAAGTCCAGAAAATTACCGGCTTTGAGAATAAGAATATCCTGATATTTGTTTAACGATAATAAGTGCTTATACCAATTTAATATGAAGCTGCATATAATGGTAAGAAGCCAACTCTTAAGTTTAAATAGGGTTTGCTGAAAAAGTCATTCCAAGGCAAGAGAGAAATTGACTCAGTAGTTAGGGAAGAGCAAAGATAAGTTTTTGTTGCCTGTAATCAAACAAGATATCAGTTTTGCTAATCGAAAAAG
>JAHHHB010000160.1 GCA_019359545.1 Desmonostoc geniculatum HA4340-LM1
TTGTTGCTCACCTGTCATTTCAACCTGGATATTTGAGCTACGTCCCTGCATATGTGATTTTTTTGCCACCCTACAAAAAATATCTTCCTCTATTTCCGACCCTTTTTTGCGGTGACTTGTACTTAGTAGTTGCACTCATAGTCAAACCAGATATTCTTCTAGCTTGATTCTCACGCAACTCTTTGACAAAATTCTCTGCAATAACAGCATAATCATATTCTGGTGTAAGATTTGCTTTTACGCCGAGCTGATTTATTAACTTTACTTATGCTATGAGATCGACTCAGCCATTCAACACTGGCATTTAAAATTACTAATTTTTAACAAAAATTCACTTAGACAGGTATTCATTACGCAGCGATCGCCAAACTTTTCGGTCTACTGAAATTTACAACTCTTACACAAATCAAAAATTAAAATTGACTCAATAACAAAAACGCTGTTTGAAATAGTCCCACAACAAAACCTAAAATACCACCTAAAGTGACGATCGCTTGCAATTCATTTTTCACAATTCCTTCGATCGCAGCTTCCAAATCAGCCGGTGAAGTTGATTTTACACGGTCAACGATCACTTGATCGATGGACAAAATTGGAATCGCTTGTGCCACAATTGCCTCTAAATCTTTTTCCAAATACTTTTCTAAAATGAAAGCCAATTCTTGACTCATCACTTCTAAGGAAGTATTGACAACAGGTGAAGTACTCAGCCGATTCAACAGCACTACAGCAATATTTTCCCAATTAACAGAATCAGTTAATCCTTGTAGTAAATCACTGCCACTGTTTTGTACGTAATGGCGGACACTTTCGCGTGTGGTTTTTCGTAGTTGGCGGACAGTTCCAATTGGCAGGTTTTGTAATGATAAATTTTGCAGTAATTTCCGAATGCGATCGCGCATTTGCAAATCTTGAGTTAATTCCTGCAAACGACTGTTGGTAGCTTCTTTTTCATCTAAACAAAAAGTCCTGAGTCGGGTGAGAGTATTACGTAAACCAAACAAATTTGCTACTACCCAGTAAGTACCACTGGTTTTTTCCCGAAAGCCTTCATCAATAATTTGAATTGTGCGATCGGTCAAAAAATCAACTATTGCTTGCCGCAATGCATCTGGCGGTAAAACTACTTGCAACAACCAATCAGCAAGCCGCGTGGCTTGTTCTTCAGTCAATTGAAATTCCAGCAATATCTGGTCAAAAATTTGATTGATTTGCGCTTCTAAAAAGTCTTCCCGTCGTGACAGAACCTTCAATAATCTTGGTAAGGATTCTCCTAATAAATCCCGCAAAATTCCCGCTACAATTTTAGCGCTTTTCTGGTTTTTATCTGTTTTAACTTGTTCGATCGCCATCCGCAACAACCAGAGAATTGCTCCTTGTACGCGTTCTGTTTGTAACAGACGCCGTGCCAGATTTTGCAATTCTTCTGGCGTTAATAGCGACCCCATAATTGTATTAGAAATTTTCCCAGCCAGACGTTCCTGGTTGCGGGGAATTAATCCAGGGGTGAAGGGTACTCTTCGTCCAGCAATGTAAATTGCTCGGTAGGGACGGAACAACATTTTGATGGCTATATCATTTGTGAAATAGCCAATAATTCCACCCAGTATGGGGGGAGACAAATAAAGCCAAAGATGAGACCAGTCCAAGGGATGAATTAAAAAAGTTAGGAGTTGGGAGTGAGGAGTTAGGAGTAGAGACGCCATTAATCGCGTCTGTACAAGAGTTAAGAGTTAGAAATGATAAATTCTCATTGAGAATTTATTACTACTCCTAATTCATAACTTTTAACTCCTAACTCCTCACTGATTTTTCTTGACTACTAGCACTCCCATCATACCGTTCGCAATGGGGTAGTGTGTGGCAACAGCAAAACCAACTTCATGAGCTAACTCTACTTGCTTTTTGCCGATGGGAAAGCGGTCTAAGCTGGGACTGATGTAGGCATATTCTTCCTTTAAGCCCAAATAATTAGCAACTGGCACCACGAAATTGTCCAGATACCACTGCTGAAAGCTGCGTAGTTGGGGATTACTCGGTCGATGAAAATCTAAAATCGCGGCTTTAGCACCCGGCTTCAGGACGCGGTATAACTCTTGCAGACTGCGGGAAATATCTTTAACATTTCTTAAACCGTAGCCCATTGTTGCGGCATCAAATTGGTTATTGTCAAAGGGTAAATCTAGCACGTCAGCTTCTACCCAGTTGATAACAGGTTGGGGGTATTGCTTTTGTGAGCGTTCTTTGGCAGTTTCTAGCAGGTTTGGCGAAAAGTCTACTCCATACACCTGTCCGGTTGCTCCCACACGCCGTGCCAAACGTAAGGCTAAGTCACCACTACCACAACACAAATCTAGTGCAGTGTCACCGGATTTAGCGGCACTCCATTTCACTGCCATTTCTTTCCATATTCGGTGTTGTCCCGCACTCAACCAATCGTTCAACTGGTCATAAACTGGAGCAATGCGGTTAAAAATGGACTGAATTTCGTTAGTCATTAGTTATTAGTCATTAGTCATTGCTCATTGGTCATTGGTCATTTACCAAGGACAAAGGACAAATGACTAATGACAATTACACAATGGTTTGATGGCAGCGATTACTAGTCAGAGCGATCGCCACTAGTTGGGCTGATAGATCGATCAGCTTTAATTCATCTTCTCGCAAAATGCACGGTTGTTTCCACTGTAGTGACAATACGCCCAAAAGTTGATTACGGTAGCTAATGGGCATCACTAAATGTGCTTGTACACCACTGTTTTGGTAGTGAATAACATCATTTAATTTAGCGTCTTTAAGTATATTCAAGGAAACTTGCATTTGTTTTGTGGCGATCGCTTCTTGGGTGAGCGGGTCTTGGTCAAGCCAATTTTCTACTGTACCTGTGTCGCTGTAATTTCCTTGAGTCGCACCCAGAGTATTCCCATCTATAAGTTGTATAATAGACCCTTGGGTGCCAAAAGTTTCACAAAAAGCCCTAGCAATTGGGGTAAGAGTTTCTTCTAAGCTAGAAGCTGCTTGAGTTACCTGCACCAAAACACTCAGCAGTGCCATTTGAGCATGAGCGCGACGTAGTTCTTCTGTACGCTGCTTGAGCAAGTCGTAGGTTTCTGCTGCTCTTTGCACCACTGCCTTGAGTTCCCCTGGGTCCCAAGGCTTGGTAATGTATTTATAGACTTGTCCGGCATTAATCGCTTCTACCAAGTCTTCAATATCAGTAAACCCGGTGAGAATTATCCTGACTGTATCGGGAAACTGAGGTACAGTCTTACTGAGGAACTCAGTTCCTTTCATTTCTGGCATCCGTTGGTCGGAGATAATCACCGCTACTTCGCCTTCTGCTGCCAAAACTTGTAAGGCATTCACCCCACTATCAGCTTTCAAAACATTAAAATCGCGTCGAAAAGTGCGATAAAGTAGATCGAGATTATCTGGCTCATCGTCAACTACCAGAATTTTCAGTTTTTTTGGTCGTTCGAGAGTCATCACTTGATACTGGATTTTATCAATTTCGAGGCTAGGATTATCCATAAAGATATTTCCCTTAAATATTTCATTCATCTTGTTATATTCCATACCAAGCTTAATTGATAATAGCTGTATATTCTCATGGGTTATTACGGAGTAAAATCATATTTTTAGACACATTTAATTGTTCAGCACGTAAAAAATTACTTGCCGAAATATCTTGGTTAGGGACTTCCAAATAAAAAAACATCCCAAATTTTCTTGTGGGATGGGTGTCCCCACCCGTCCCAGATTTAGGGCGCTCATGTTGCCCACCCCACAAAATGGATAATTTATTTATTGGAAGTCCCTTATCGAGTTGAACTTGTCACAGATCAACTCAACCCAGTAGCTCTGGGCAGTTCATGGATTAGAATAAAACTTGCTCATGAGGTATTGACCAACCTCTAAAATTGAAGCTCACACACTGATTTATGACTGATCTACCACCCAACGCTCAGAATCCCGAAAATACTAACAATGATGTAGCACAAGAGTTACTGCGAAAATTGAGGCAAAAGCAAGGTAACTGGGTGGAATGGGGAACAGCGATCGCCTCGTTGCAAAAAACTGGCTACAATCCCCAAGAAATTTTTGAAGCCACTGGATTTGAGCCGATTCAACAAAATCAGGTGATTGTTGGTTCTCAAGTTTACAATTCTTTAGAAAAATTTGGAGTTTCCGAAGCCACGCGATCGCACTACAGCGCCCGCGGCAGTGATGTTTTATACGAATTGCGTTTGCTCACCCAAGAAGAACGGGCTGCCGCAGCCGAACTGATCTTCATCCACAAAGTCGATGCCGATGAAGCACGGGAAGTTGCCAAAGCAATCAAAGAATTCTCTTATTTCCGCACCTTACCAGAAGGATTTTCCAGCCATCCTGGAGATGCAGTTGCTCACCAAGCTTGGAAACTGGCACGCCAAAACTCAGATTTACAAGAGCGATCGCGCTTAATTGCCAAGGGTTTGCGTTTTGCTCACACGCCAGCAGCCAGGAAACAAATCGAACAATTACTGACTGATTTTACTACTGTTCCCAAGCGTCCGGCTCCAATTTTACCCTTTTACCGCCTAGAATCTGAAGAACAATTGCCTCGAATCGTGCCAGTAGTGGGCGAGTTCCCAGTATCAGCACAAGACTTGCAAGCTGTGCCCGTAATCACAGAAATTGAACCATTTCGTATGGTCAAATTTGCTGGAGAACAAGCTTGGGTGCCGTTACCGGGTTGGCAAGTACTGTTAGCAGCAGAAGATCCAGTAGCGATTTTAGCTTCTAGCGATCGCTTGCCCAACCAAAGTCGAACAGAACCAGTGGTAATAGTAGTAGATCGTGCCCAACGACAATGGGATGTTTCCAACTACTTTGTCGTTGAAAACGCTGGTGAATTAGATTTTCAATGGTTTGAAACTGAGCCAGAAATTCCTCTACTAGGACGAATCATTATTATTGTCCGTGCTAAGAAAATTCTGGATGAAGAATTGACTAAAGATTCATGGCAGATTGACGAATAAAGTCATTGGTTATTAGTCATTGGTCATTGGTCATTAGTCATTGGTCATTGGTTATTAGTCATTAATTATTAGTTAAAACTCATCATTTAACCAACGAGAAATGACAAAGCGCAAAGTCTCTTGGGTTCCCGGAGCATTTCGTAGAGAGGTGTATGACCACCAGAATTTTGCAAGAGAGGACAAACAACAAATGACAAATGACAAATGACAAATGACAAATGACAAATGACAAATGACAAATGACAAATGACAAATGACCCAGATATTGTATAATTGTAATCATTAGTAAGCATAATCAACCTGGTATGCTCTACAGACATGGCGACGTTCTACTCAGAAGAATTGCTAGCTTACCAGTTGGCGCTCAAAGACGCGTAGGTGCAACTCTGGCTCATGGTGAACTCACAGGACACAGCCATCGCATCCACCAATCCCATGCTGTGCAGTTGTGGGCAAATGGTAGCGAGCTTTTTCTTGAGGTCAAAGAACCGACTGCCACTTTAGTTCATGAAGAACATCGGGCGATCGAATTACCTCAGGGTTTTTACCGTGTGTGGAGACAACGCGAATACCGCCCTGGCGCTTACGTAGAGGTTGTAGACTAATGCTGAAGATGATGTCAGGTGGGCGGGTACCGAATAGACCAGTCAAGCAGCACCCCCAGCAAAGCCACGAGCCTGTGTCAGCGGAACGTGCGAGAAAACTCATCCTTGAGCATCGCGCATGGGATGGAATGCGCGTTTTAGGTCATCTGGATTTGAGCGGTGCGTCGCAACTTTACAATTTACCTGAAAATCTCACCTGTGAAAGTCTGGATATCAGCGATTGTGTAAACCTCACGACCCTTGCCAAAGGTCTCCACGTCACCCATTGGATTGAGTTAGCTGGGAGTGGGATTACTAGTTTACCTAGAGGACATGGTTTCGTTTTGCGCTGGCGAGGTGTGCGAGTGAGTGATGCCATTGCCTTTGCGTCGGACTCCATAACCGGGCAAGATATCCTCAACATGGAGAACGTTGAACTGCGCCGCGTGCTGATTGAACGTTTGGGATACGAGAGATTTTTGCAGCAAGTGGGAGGGTTAGTCCGTCATCGGGATAGAGACGCTGGTGGAGAACGTCAACTGATCTGCATTCCTTTTGAGGATGACGAGCCGTTTATGGTGTTGAAAGTGACTTGTCCATCTACAGGACACATTCATATTCTGCGCGTTCCCCCATATATGCAAAGCTGCCATCAAGCAGCCGCGTGGATTGCAGGCTTTGATAACCCAAATGATTATAGTCCGGCGATCGAGGCGTAATATTATGTCCGGTTAAAGACTTTTTAGACTGACGACGCGGGGACGCAAAGACGCAGGACTTACGCAAAAGATAACGAAAGTAGCGGTAATTCATGAATTACCGCTACGCAATAATAAGGGTTTTGGTCACATTTTGCGTAAGTCGTGTTATGCAAGAAGTCTAGTGTTCATTATGCGTAAACAGGGATGCCTAGCACAGCGCAGACGCTAAAATCTTTTCGGATCTGCTGTGACCTTATACTATTTCACTTTATATAGGAATCCGGTTTGATTTTTGAACAACATTAAGTATTTGTAGGGTGCGTTACGCGAAACGCTAACGCACCCTACATATCTACTAGTAGGAATCCTACATAGCTTTCGTTCATTTGTTTCAACGATGTTGAATTCAATTGGTAATATTGGGTTGCACAAATCGCTTAATTTCACCACAAGCAATGTAAGACTTGCCATCGGGTGCTGTTTTGATTTCATCCACTACGTAAAGCATTCCTTCTTCACGAACCGATCGCGGAAAACGCATGTTCCAATTCGGTTCATATCCGTCAGAAACCACTCTAGCACGTAGTTTACTGCCATCTTTGACGCACTGAACAAGAACACCATCCTTTACAGTATCAGTTGTGGGCAGGTCGGCGGCACTCGCAGGACCTTTGGATGCTTTGCCTGTGCTAGCTGATCTCGATTGTCTAGGAGCAACGAAGATATCTGATTCACCAGGTCGAGCAAGGCGGGTTATCTTACCACCGACACGGTAGAAAGTGCCGTCAGTTGAAGGTTCTAGTGTTTCTACCACATAGCGTGCGCCCTCGGCACGAATCGATCTGGGAAATTGGACGTTCTTGGTGGAATCGTAACCATCGGATATGACTTTGATTCGCAGCTTACCGCCTTCACGCATACAGTGTAGCTCTACACCCGAACCGACTTCATTGACAACCAGCATCCCATACACTTCATCCCCGGCGGTGACACCGCGAGCCACCAAATCGCTGCGATTGCGTGTCATCGTCTGGAAACTCTGATCCCGCAACTCTTTACGTCCGGCATTCCCCAGAGCTTTTTGGGCAATTCTACCCGCGAAATACTCTAGCTGATCTATCTCTTCAGCAATTTCAAAATTCTCATTCAACCCTTTATCGCGCAAATCTTTCACCAGCGCCCGGAGGATTTGCTCGGCTTCCTCATGTCTGCCATGCTCAGCTAAATTCAAGGCTGTCTCTTTAGCTTTAGCGATGGTGAGGCGGCTGAGTTCCAGGATGATATGACTCGAAGAGGCGAGGGCTGCTTCCTCAACGGTGCCAACTTTGGCGACGATATCCGCTGTACCTGACACACTTTGAATCACGTCATTTTGTACGACATCAGCACTGTAATGCAACTTCATCACAGGTAATTCGCCGAGTTGAGCGGAGGATATCTCTAGACTCAACCCCAAAAGTTTGTCTTCACCCTCATAAAGTTCTCCCAAAGTGATGACGGTTTGACCAGCGTCATGGCTGACTTTAGCCAAACTTAAGGTATCTACAAGACTGACACCATCAGCCAACTCAACTGTCACTTTGAGATTCTGACCTACTACTGCTCTGAGACTATCTAGCTCAATGCTAAACACTTCAGTGGCTTCATCGACGCTCTGAATAAAGTAGAAATTGCCGTTAGCTGCCCTGGCCATACCGATGAGCAAGTCTTCATTGAAACCCTGATCGAAACCTAAGGTAGTTGTGGTGATGCCTTCCTCAGCTTTTTGCCCCGATGTCGCCGTCAGTATTTTCGGGTCTTGAATGCCCATATTGGCATGACCATCGGTAAGCAATAGAACACGGTTGATTTTTTGGGGATTGAGTTGGTTTTTGACGTGTTCGCAGCCTTTGAGCCATCCGCCAGATAAGTTGGTGATACCACCTGCTCTGACTTTGTTGATAGAATTTTTCAGTGCAGCTTTGTTAGTCACAGCTTGAGGCGTTATAACTGTATCCACTTCATCATCGTAAACAACCACTGAGAGAATGTCGTCTGGCTCAAGTTGATCCACCACAGACTCAGCGGCTCTGAGGGCATGGTGCAAAGGAGCGCCTGCCATTGAGCCTGAGCGGTCAATTACCAAAGAAAGGTTCAGGTTACGTCGGGCAGATTCAGCTATGTCAGCACGAAAACGTAGGAGAATATTAGTTTTTAATGAAGATCCTGCGGGTAGGATAGCCTGGTCAAAGTCGTAACTTGTCTTGAGCATTTTATATACCCCTTCGAGTTGTCTGTGATAAGCTCCAAGCCTTATTTTGCTGGGATAGCCAGTGCTTTTTTTAGTTTACCCAGAAACCAGTGTGTTCAGTGTTTAAGGGGTTATTAATGTAAGTTTTTATATTTTATTAAAATAAACAATATGTAGTTTTCGCTTGATGAAGGGTTAGAGATGAAGACCAGAGTTAAAATTTAAAGTTTGAATCTCAAAGCTCAAAGTTCGTAGCTTATTCGATTTATGGTGGAGTTTCAACAGGACTTTGTATGCTAATGATGAGCCTAAACAGACCAAGGATTAACAATTACAACCCCTGTCCCAGCAAAATCTTTTTCGTTACGCGTGACAAGTGATAGAGAGTTATTAAGGGCGATCGCTGCAATAAGAGAATCCATAACAGGTAGAGGTCGCCCATTCTGTTCTAGTTGTCCAACTAAATTTCCCCATAACACCATTGTTGAGACATCTATACTTAAGATTCTTTGTTGAAAGCGATTGGGTAGGGTTTCATTGAGCCAATTTGTTAGAGATTCTTTCCGTTCAGATGCAGTCATTTTGCTGACGCCTTTAGCGATTTCGCCAATTGTGATGACGCTGAGGTAAAGTGTTTCTGGCACTTGAGCATCTAGCCAATCTAAAACTCGTTGATTTGCTTGTTTGGCAATCAGTTCAGAAATCACGCAGGTATCAAGGAGGTAGGTTATGGGGTGAAGGCATCGCTGTTTAGGCTGCGATCTCGACTCAGGTCTAATTCTTCAGTGACTTCAGCCAAGGGGGATTGACGGAAGAATTCTGAAAGTTTGGTGAGCTGATCTGGATAGATGTTGTTATTTTGCCTAGCTAGGCTTTGGGCAAGAAGTTGGATAATATACAGTTTTTCCTTGGGCGAAAGCTGTAGAAGCTGTTGTTCGAGTTCTGAGATAACCATGATGGTGTTGAAGTGGAGGATAATTTGATTTTACTTTCAGGTCAGAGTTTCATCCTCCTCATCCCCAGGATTGTACGAGCAATATCAACAGGACTTACGCATGGAGGTGATGTCGTCTTGTAGCAGATGTAGTAGAAGCATTTCAACGTACAGAAATTCCCCATGAGGCTTATGTAGCACCGCGAAGCATTAATGGATTAGTTCGCCGTTTGCAATTGCTGCATCAACCAATTTGCTGCTGCGGTATTGGTTCCTTCGGCTAATTTTTCCAAGGTTTGTTCTACAAGGGCGATCGCTAAACCGGTCAACACCTGGGAAACTTGGATTGGTTGATATATACCCGTTGCTGTTAAACCAAATGCAAACAGCCGCATTCCTTTAACATCAATCACCCAGTATTCAGCAATTCCTAAACTGGCGTAAAGTTGCTTCTGCTCATCAAGATCGATGCCCAAGGTTGTATCGGCAATTTCTCCAACTAAATCAGGCAGACGATGGCGATCGAGAATAATCCGACGCGGTTGGCCAACTTCCCATTTAGGAATATCTTTACCTTTGTACAGCACTAAGTCTGGGGCACAGGCGTGAGTCTCTGGGTTTTCAATTAGACACCGCCCGTAAGATTGCAGCACTACCTCTGGGTGCAAGAATGCCCAAACAAAGAAAACTGCCGTCATCAAATCGCTAAAAGAAGAGTGTCCTAGTCCTTCTGTTCCCATATCAACCCATAACCATCCCTGATAAAATGCGATCTTACGCCAATCAATATCTGGGTTATCTCGAACTGCCACATAGTCTTGCCAAGTCGCATCATGCTGCTGGAACATTAGGGGGGATTGGCTAGATTGTTCTAGGGAAATGGTCATCGCTAGACACCTCGCAAGTCCGATTTAGTGATTTCAGATAGCCTCTATGATAACGCGTTGATAAGTGATTGAGGGATTGGCTGTGCAATCGATCGCCTTAGCTTCTGCACCCTTGATAAGGAATGATAATTCAATGAAAATCGCCACTTACAATCTGCGCTTTGGGGGCAGAGCTAATTAACGAACTCACTGGAATCAGGTGTTTGAAACCATCGATCCAGATATCTTCCTAGTGCAAGAAACCTGCGATCCCAGACTATACATGAGTGATGAAACTTGGGAAAATCGCAGACATCAAATTCATTGGACAAGAGCAGCAAATAGGGCTTGGGGAAGTGCGATATTCGTCAAATCAGGATCAATCGCTCCGATGGCAATTCCTGAATTTGCAGGGTATCTCGTCGGTGTAGAATTAGACGAGTTTGAATGGACTGCAACATTAAAGCGATCGCTCTTAGTATTCAGCATTCACGCTCCAGGACCCTATAAAAGAACGGTGAATAAGATCTTAGATTTTATCGCTTCCCTACCTGGCGCTCGTGAGTTGATAATTGGCAGAGACTTCAATTTGACAACGGGAATTCGGCATCCTAGCGAACCGTTGCAAGGTGATAATCGATGGCTTTTAGAGCGTCTCAGAAAAGAGTTCAATTTGCTAAACTGCTGGCAAACTGCTAACCCCAACCGCGATCTGCCACAAACGCTACGCTGGAGTTGCGACCAGACAAAGCCTTACCATTGCGATGGTATTTTTGTGCCCGCTTGTTGGTATCAACATCTTGAAGAATGCAACGTACTTTCTGCGGCGACTTGGGATAACCTAAGCGATCATAATCCTGTTGTAGCTGTTTTTTCTTACAGCAATTTTCAGGTAATTGAACCACAAGTTACGGTAATATCGAGCTAGAGTGATTGTTTTATTAGATGCCAGTATCTTACTCAGAGGATTTGCGTCGTCGCGTGATTACAGCTTGGGAAGCG
>JAHHHB010000161.1 GCA_019359545.1 Desmonostoc geniculatum HA4340-LM1
TCTCAACGCAACTCGGTACAAGGGTTTCTACCTATTTTATCCTTTTTACTTGCACTTTATTCTCTTTTATCCTCCCGAATCTCTTGATTTATCTAGGTTTTTCGTTTATTCTGCAAACCCTACATAGCAAGCTTTTTGTGCTTTCCTATCCGTCGAACTCACGTTTATTTAGCAGGAATTTTGGTAAGAAGGCCAAATAATGACCTCAGAGCAAGAGATTTTATTCGTCAAGTCTCTCAAGTCGTGTATGGCTATTTTGAACAACCAAAATTTAGCCGTGTGCCGTAGGGTGGAGACGCGATGAATCGCGTCTGTACAAGAGTTATTTCAGTAGTTGCCAAGATTGTTGAGCGATCGCCCAATCTTCTTTAGTATGTATTATTAGTACTCTCACTGCTGAGTCGTCTGTGGCAATATCTTCATCAACTGGCTGCTGTTGATTTTTTTCCAGGTCTATTTTTAATCCCAAAAATCCCAAAGCTTCACAGGCGGCTTGGCGAATTCCTGGTGAGTTTTCACCCACGCCTGCGGTGAATACTAAAGCATCTAATCCCCCCAAACTGGTCAGCATTGCACCGATACCAGAACGCAGGTGATGCACGTACATATCCCACGCTAGTTTAGCGCGGGTGTTGCCTTGGGCGATCGCTTTTGTCACCTCACGCATATCACTAGATATGCCCGAAATTCCTCGCAACCCAGAAGCTTTATTTAGTATATAATCTAACTTCTCTATAGAGTAATCACAGTACCGCAACAAGTGAATCAAAATCCCCGGATCTATTGATCCAGAACGACTACCCATCATCAATCCTTCCAAAGGCGTGAATCCCATACTAGTATTAATACTGCGACCGTTTTGAACCGCTGCCACAGAACAACCGTTGCCGAGATGACAGGTGATTAATCGTAGAGATGCCAAATCTTTACCGATAATTTGGGCAGCACGACCAGAACAGTATTGGTGACTGATACCATGAAAGCCATAGCGGCGGATACCTTGGTCTACCCATTCATAGGGGCCGGGATAAATTGCTGCTGCATCGGGGAGAGTGCTATGAAATGCGGTATCAAAAACTGCAACTTGGGTGACTTCTTCTAAGATGTTTTCAATTGCTTCTATACCTGCCAAAGCGCTGGGATTGTGTTCTGGAGCAAGGTTAGACAGATTAGCGATCGCCTTTTTGACATCCCCCGTAATTACCACACTTTCTCGGTAATCTTGTCCACCATGCACTACACGATGTCCCACCAAATCGATTTCTGACAACTGATTAATTACTTTGGTAGCACCGCTAGTCAGTGTATTGAGCATATAGGTGAGGTGTGCTTGTGGAGAGTCACCAGGAATTGATTCTTGCAGCTTTGCACCCGTAGCAGTTTTCACCTCAACTTCTGCCACACCCTTGTCTTGAGTCCAGTTAACTTTACCTTCCCAAAGAGGTTGGGGCGCTTGGGTGGGGAGAGCCTTATCTGCAATTTCATACAGACAACTCTTTTGGCTACTCGAACCAGCGTTTAGCACCAATATCTTCATATGACCTGCTCTAATCATGTCACAATGCTACACTTACTTGCGACGGTGTGCTATTGGGCATTAGAGATATTTTGGGAAAGGGAGTGGGGAGTAGGGGAGAAGGAGTAGACTTTACAAACATCCTCTGGCAGGCAGGGGAGGCAGGGGAGGCAGGGGAGGCAGGGGAGGCAGGGGAAGTAATTTGTATCAATAATTTAGTGAAATGGTATCAGTCCTTCTACTTCCAGGCAACGTAGCACATCTGTTAAGTGCTGTATATGTCGATACACTAAGCTCAATACTATTGCTGCCATCACTGGCAGCGTTAGTATACGTAGGCGTAGCCCGCCGTAGGCATCGCGTAAGCTACGCTCTTTATCTTTTACATCTTTTAAATTGGCAAATGTTCCTGGAGTTAATAGTTCTATCAACCTTGATTCGATCTCTTGATTTGTTGGGGCTGGGCAAGCTACCCGATGTCGAAAATCTGGATTTCCTTGTTTTTTCCGTGGCTTACTCATGGCTAAAATCAACACCATTGTGTTGAGTTTAACTATTGAGCTTTACCCACTTGACAAGACTCTATTTTTCTTAACTTGACACCAATGCCCCATGCCCCATTACGGCTGATACCGCAGGCTAAAATAAAACCCATCATCTTGAGCGTTATTACCGCGATCGCTCAAATCGATAAATGGAAATCCATAATCGAGTCGTAAATTTAAATTATCAATACCAAAGGCTTCATTCCACAATAATCCTAAGCCTGCACCAATAAGAAAAGTTTGATCGGGTAGGGAATTCGGATTATTAGACTTATTCCACACAGATCCCATATCAACAAATGGTGCTACTTGAATCGTCGATAATCCAGACTCATTACGCTGCACAGTGATTCTATCTTCGATCGCCACACGAAATCCATTATCGCCTGAGCGGACATTCTGACGATATCCTCTGACTGATTGTCCGCCGCCAATGACGAATTGCTGGGAAGGTAAGAGGCTATCTGGTGTTAGCTGCAACTCTGCTTGGACGATCAATAATTGATCGTTGCTGAGTCGCTGTACGCGCTGTATTTGACCTAGCCAACTGAAAAAGCGACCGTCGGGTATGGGGTCATTGTTGATCGTGGCGTCTAAGATGTCAATGCCAAAACTAAATTGCGATCGCAAGAACCAGGCACCTTGGGGTTCGCGTCTGATATAATCTTGACCAAACTTAATTACACTGGTACGGCTAACTCCATTGGCATCAGGACCGACACCAAAGGGGGTTGCAAGGTCATCGAAGAGAAAAGTTTGACCATCTTGATAGGTAAATCCTAAAGATAAGGCAAATTCTTCTCTTGGCGATCGCATTAATGGTTGGCGATAATTGATTTCATAAAGATCCTGGTTTGCCCGAATGCCAAAGGCATCGAAGGGTGCTTCAGTGATTCTGTTACGATTAAATGCAGCTCTAATTTGCACTTTGCCATCCATCGCATTGACGGGAACCTGATAGCTAAAATCAAAGATATCGGAACCACCAGTGAACGAGTGAAAATAAGCACCTGCTAACTCATCTCCCATCCCAGTTAAATTGCGATGGCGCAGTTCAACACCCAATCTTTCTGCACCAATACTGGGAGGCGAATAATTATCTACACCCAAGCTACCAGTTAAAGGATTTGCTTCTTCAACTCTCACAACCAAAACACTTTGGCCAACTTTACCCGTGGGACGCAGACGCGCTTCCACATTTGTAAACAGGGGATCGAGTCGCAATAGCTTTAGTTGGTCTTCCAACTTACCAATATTCAGAGGAATGCCAGCACCTAATTCGATACGACTGCGAATATAAGATGGGTTTAATCGCCGCGTTCCTTGGATGTCTATCTCTGCTAAACGCCCTTCAATTACCCGAATGACTACAATACCATCAGTGGTACTAGGTTGCTGAGTTTCTGGAATCGCTCTGGAATTGAGATACCCTTTATTTAAGTAAAGCTGGGTAACGGCGTCTGCTGCTTGTCTGATTTCTTCTAAAGTCAAGTCTCGTTCTTCAAACGGCTTGACAACTGCATTCAAGTCATTTTCACTAAAAACTGTGCTATCCGTCACCTGGATTTTGCGGACTCGAATGCGTTCTGGTGGCGATGATTCTGGGTTTGGTTGTGGTTGATTAGGTTCACTTACCAGGGAAGGTTCTGTTTCCTGTACGATTTGTAACTCAGGGTAACTGCTATTTGATGTCGAGATATCAGCTGCAGCTCTAAGTCCGTTGGCAGTTAGAATCCAGAGGGCGGGCAGAATTAACAAGCCACACTTGAAACTGAAACTGTGCTGATTCCATTTAGTATTTGCCAGACTTTGCCAAGCGTCTAACTGATGAGAGAGATAGACAATTCTTGGCTGAGTCACTGCTTTCGGCTTAACACGAGTTTCTGTTCCTTTTGTCATTTGTTTTCGTTAGAGTGTCCGATCTGACGAGATGACTGGAGACTAGGGACTGGGGACTGGGGACTGGGAATTAGGAAAGAGTTTTCCAAGTACCCCATGCCCAATGCCCTATGCCCATTTATATGCATGAATATTTGAATATCATATTTTTGACATTCCAATTTAAGAAAATTTGTAACTAAAAAATAATAAACAGCAATGATTACCTAAGTGAAAGCCCTTAACACTATATTCTGGTAACAGGTAGAAAACTTGGGATTACTTCGATGTCACCACTGATTTCCATTGTCATCGTTAATTACAACCGGGAGGCTTACCTTCAAGAAGCGATCGCCAGTGTCTTGGCACAGACATGGCAAGACTTGGAGCTAGTAATTTGGGATGATGGATCTTGCGATCGATCAGTGGCGATCGCCAAAAGATATGCTCAAGAAGATGGACGAGTGCGGGTAATCCAAGGACACCATCAAGGAGTTGCTAAAGCTTGCAAAGCAGCAATTAACGAAACTAGTGGCAGTTACATCGGTATAGTTGACAGTGATGATATCCTCGCCCCTACGGCCTTGGCCGAAACCGCCGCAGTTCTGAATCGCCACCCAGAAACGGGATTTGTTTACACTGACTATTTAAATATCGATGCAGATGGCAAAGTTCTTGGTTACGGCCATCGCTGTGATATCCCCTACTCAAAAGAAGGTCTGTTGGTAAACTTCATGACATTCCACTTCCGCCTCATGCGTCGTTGTATTTACGACCGAGTGGGGGGTGTCAATGCGTTCTTTACTGGTACTTCCTATGATTACGATTTGTGTTTAAGACTTTCCGAAATTGCCCAGGTACGCAGAGTTAAACAGCCCCTCTACTTCTACCGAATTCATTCCCAAAGCATCTCTATTACTAAAAGAACAGAACAAATTCTTTGGTCAAAACAGGCGATCGCCCAAGCACTTTGGCGACGCGGATTAGCAAATAAGTTACAAATCGATGTAGAATTGCCCGCAGGTCGCTTCATCTTGCGGCGCAAAAAAGAGGCAGAGGGGCAGAGGAGATGGGGAGCAGAGGGGAAAGAAGATCTTTCTTGTCAAAAAACTTCACTGTCTAGCATCGCCGCTTGTCTACTAGTTATTGCTCCGCTGCTGACAGTCTTCAGTCCCACCCAAGCACAGCAAATTGTTCCTGCTGCCGATGGTACAAACACAATTGTAACTCCCAACGGCAACCGACTCGATATCACCGGCGGTACAACTTCTGGTGATGGTGCCAACCTCTTCCACAGCTTTCAACAGTTTGGGATTTCACCAGAACAAATCGCCAACTTTCAAGCCAGTCCAGCGTTGCAAAATATCCTTGGTCGGATTACAGGCGGGAATCCTTCTATCATCAATGGCTTAATTCAGGTGACTGGTGGTAGCTCTAACTTGTTCTTGATGAATCCAGCCGGATTTATTTTTGGATCGAACGCCAGCTTAAATGTACCTGGTGCTTTCACGGTGACAACAGCCAACGGCATCGGTTTTGGGAGCAGTTGGTTTAATATCATCGGTGTTAATGATTACATTAATTTAGTGGGAAACCCCAATAGTTTTGCTTTTAGTACTAGCCAACCAGGAGCGATCGTCAATGCTGGGAATTTGGCAGTTGGTACGGGACAGAATTTGAATTTATTGGGTGGTACGGTGGTAAACACCGGGCAAGTTTCAGCACCAGGAGGACAAATAACTGTCACATCCGTACCCGGTCAAAATTGGGTGCGTCTCAGTCAGCCAGGAAATGTGCTGAGTCTGGAGATTCAGACCCTCGCCTCTAGTAGTAACCAACCCAATAACTGGACAATTCCCATTGCATCTTTACCAGAATTGCTCACAGTCGGTAACACTGACACCGGGTTAACTGCCAATGCTGATGGTACTGTACAACTAACAAACTCTAACGTCAAAATTCCTGCAACTCCAGGTACAACCATTGTTTCTGGCACAGTGGATGTATCAAGTCAAACAGGCGGGACAGTGACTGCTTTGGGTACAAAAGTGGCGGTGATTGATGCTAATATCAACGCCTCTGGAACAAATGGTGGCGGTACCGTGTTAATTGGTGGCGATTACCAAGGTAACGGAACTTTACCGAATGCAGAGCAAACTTATGTTAACTCCAACTCCACGATTAATGCCGATAGCAATTTGCATGGAAATGGCGGACGGGTGATTGTTTGGGGGAACGACACAACCCAATTTTTTGGTAAGATTTCAGCTCGTGGAGGAATAAATGCTGGCAATGGTGGTTTTGTCGAAGTATCAGGCAAAAATTTCTTGACCTTCAATGGTTTGGTAGACACTTCAGCCGCCAATGGCAGCTTTGGCACATTATTGCTAGACCCCAGCACATTGACTATTATCGATGGTGGAGCAGGTACTTTTGACGCCACAGCTGGTAACATTGCTTTTGGGGATGCAGATATTGGGGCGAATACAGTTTCATGGGGTGCGATCGCAGCCTCTGGTGCAAACATCAACTTACAAGCCACAGGCAATATTACCATAAATGACATCACCGGAGAGACGCCTGGAGTCACCACCGCCGCTGGTGTTGCGACATTAAACTTGGGTACTGGCGGTAGCTTCAGCCTCTCCTCACAAACTGGTTCAGTAAACTTTGTCGATCCTACCAACACAATTGCCACAACTGGAGGAGCGATAAATATTTCTGGAGCCAGCCTATCACTAGGAAATCTAGATACAACTACTGATTTCAGTAGAAGCGGGGATATAACCTTGTCTGGGAGTGGCAACATTAGTGCAGGCAACATCATTGCCAGTGGACAGGGCTACTCAGCAGGTAATGTTCAAGTCATAAGCAGCAATGGTGGAATTACCCTGAATCAGATCAATACCAGCGATAGTGGAGGGGTTGGCAATGCCACAGCTGGGACGGTGACTTTGACTGCGGCAGGCAATATCTTCACTGATGCGATCGATTCTTTTTCCAATGATGCTGGTGGCTTAGGTACTGGTGGCGATGTACAAGTAACAACCACCGCAGGTAGTATCACCACCGGGGCAATAAACTCGTCTCTAGTCAAGGAAGGAGGTGGCCAATTTACTGGCACAGCTGGCGCAGTCACCTTAACTGCCACGGATAATATCACTGTTAATGGCAGTATTAATACCTCAGCCAGCACCACGGAAGTAGATGGTGATACAAGTGCTACAAGCGGTGCAGTCAGCTTAAGCGCTACAAATAATATTACGGTGAATGATGCTATTAATGCTTCAGCGATCGCCACTGGATTTGATACAGAAACTGCCACAGCTGGCAGCGTTACCCTACAGACTAACAGTACCGCTGGCAGCACAATTCGTTTTACGACCATCAACACACAAGCAACAACCCAGGCTGCCGGGCCAGCCACTGGTGGCGATGTGCAAGTGCTGACAAATGGTCTGGTTCAAGGAACAGGGACAATTTTTGAGGGAGAGAATAATACGGGTATCACCATCGCTACCGGCGGAATTTTGGATTTTGGAGAAGGAAGTTCTAGCATTGCCGGAGGTACTGTCACAATTAGACATGATGGTGGCCCAGACAATGTTGCATTTACTGTACCTGATGGACCGGGTATCAATGGCACGCGTGGAACAATTAATACTGGAAATGGTCAAAGCATCGGTGGTTTTGTGAGCTTTCCAGTCTTGCCCAATGGCGGAGATGCTACTGGCACCCCAGCCAGCATCACCATTACTTCAGTAAATACCCCGCCAACGCTGACAACAAACACGCTCCTTTCATCCGATGCCCAAGTCAATCAAACCTTGAGCTTCACATTTACTGGCAGCACTAGCGATGTCAATCTGGATAATACCACCGTTGTCATTGATGCGATCCAAGCAGGAACCTTGAGACGAGGCGATACGGTTTTAGCTGCGGGAGACACATTAACTATAGGTGAAACATTAAATTACACACCACCAACTGATACTACAGGGCTAATCAATGCATTCATCGTTAGAGCGAGCGATGTTGTTTCATCCTCAGAACCCGTACAAGTAGCAATTAACGTGAATGTGCCTAATGTTCCTGATGTCCCCGATGTTCCTGATATTCCTGATGTTCCTGATGTTCCTGATATTCCTGATATTCCTGATATTCCTGATATTCCTGATGAGCCTAATGTCCCCGATGTTCCTCCCTGCTCATTCCAGTGCAATCCAGGTAATCCGGGTAACCCTAACCCTGGCAATCCGAAGATTGATAACCCTGTGATTAACACCGATCCTACTCCCGAAGATAACTTCACAGATGATTTTGGCAATTATTTAGGCATACCCAATCCCAAAATTAAAACACTAGATGATGCCAAAGAAATTGCTAACAAAATTGAGAAAGCTACTGGTGTAAAACCTGCATTTATTTACCTTAGTTTTGTCCCTGTGGAGATTATACCAGAGAGAACTAAACAGTTGAATACCCTAGCAGAACAGGATAGCGATCAACTGGAAGTAGTGGTAGTCACTGGCAAAGGTGACCCCATTCGTAAGCGTATTCCAGAAACCACCAGAGCCAAAGTTTTACAAGTAGCTCAAGAATTTCGCGATCAAATTGTGAGTCCACAAAACCGTCGCCGTACTGGTTATTTGCGTCCATCTCAGCAACTTTATCGCTGGATAATTGCACCACTGGAAGCAGATTTACAAGCCAGAGGAATTAACAATTTAGTTTTTCTACCAGACATTGGTTTACGTTCAACTCCAATGGCAGCGCTTCACGATGGTAAGCAGTTTCTGGTAGAAAAATACAGTATTGGCTTGATGCCAAGTCTCAGCTTGACTAACACCCTCTACACAGACATTAGAAAATCTCAAATTTTAGCCCTGGGGGTTTCTGAGAGTACTCAAGGGCAAGATCCTTTACCAGCAGTTCCCGTGGAGATTTCAACATTGGTATCCAAACTCTGGCAAGGTAAATTGCTGTTAGACAAGCAAGCCACCTTAGAAAATCTCAAAAGTGTTCGCCGTCAACAACCTTTTGGCATTATTCACATGGCAACCCACGCCGATTTTGCCACTGGTGGCTTGAGTAATTCCTATATTCAACTGTGGGAAGACAAGTTACGCTTGAACCAGTTACGGCAGTTGCGCTTGAATGAACCCCAAGTAGAAATGATGGTGTTGAGTGCTTGTAGAACAGCCTTGGGGGATGAAGAATCAGAACTTGGGTTTGCGGGTTTAGCAGTGCTGGCAGGTGTGAAAACTAGTGTTGCCAGTCTTTGGTCGGTTAACGATTCTGGTACAGCAGCATTAATGACCAAATTTTATGAGAATTTAAAGACAGCTCCGATTAAGGCAGAGGCTTTGAGACAAGCTCAAATAGCTATGGCCAAAGGGCAAATTTACGTCAAGGATGGTCAAATCCAAGGTTTGGGAGTAGTCGGGAACTTACCTTTGCCTGTTGAAAGTATTGATGAAGCTGATGAATCACTGATGCATCCTTATTATTGGGCTGGATTCACAATGGTTGGCAATCCTTGGTGAAGCAGGAAAATTACAGCAGTTTTCATCTATTTGAACCACATCTGTTGTAAGGGCACAGTATTGCTGTGCCCCTACCTCGTGGCGTGGTCTATTTACCTGAAAATAGCTGTAACGCTGAAAAGATGCGATAAATCGCCGTCTCTACGAAGGATTGATTATTGTAGAGACGGCGATTTATCGCGTCTATTGGTTTTTGTAAAAATGCAGGCTAAGGAATGGATGCAATCTTACCTTACAGCCCCCAATCGACCACTAGTAAGCGCGGATCAAACTCCCGCAGTAAACGCACAAGTTCTTTTAAGTCTCCAAGAGAAGTTGGACAAACGCAACCTGCACTACCAGGACTGTTTCTGTTCTGAATCCAGTTCCAATCAACGTGAAATCCAAATGCGTCACGGTCATCTGATTGCTTCCCAACGAAAGGAACCCATACATTTCAAAGGATAAGATATCCATCTGAGCGATCGCAAATTCATCTTGACTCCAATGGGCGAGGATATCTGTTTTAGCCATACAGTTTGTTAAACGTTGGGCAACTGCTCTTAATAGGTGATTGGATGTTTCATGCTCCAACCCATGACTGATACCAGTGAAATCATCAATGCCCAGAGCAAGAACAGCAACCAATTGCTGGGGATTCTGAGATTGTGACACGTTTTGGTAAAGGCGATCGCCGAATAAATCTCGATGTTGCCAATGCTGTCAGCAAAGATCAAGGACATAGAAAGCGATCGCCTGCTTCGGATCTTTAGGTGGTATAATCGCAGCAAGAGTAAAGATATAAATCAGCAAAATAATCCGATTTCTGCCGGCATTACAGGTTTGGATGATTAACTTTTACCGTTTGAATAATCAATATTTTTATGAGTAGTTTAGTATTATTATTAATTGGTTTAGGAATTTTATTTTTAGCTTGGAAATCTCAAGACGAAATTCATCGGATTGCCACTATGATAACTGGGACAATTTCTTTGATTTGGGGATTTTGTCTAGCTCCCTTATCATTTCAATTGCCATTTGAGATTATCTCAGTTTTCGCGGCTTTTTTTGTTTGTATGCGTTGTTTGGGTTGTGGTTTAAACCGAGATTAAATTTTCACTCGTTCCACTTTTAATTTTGCACAAAACCATAAACTGCTTGCCACCAGATAATTAAAAAACATAGCAGTTCATTGTCATTTGTTATTTGTGAATAACCAATGGCCAATACCGAACTATTTACCCCGCTTAACTTCAAATCCTCGCAGCCCTTCTGGTTCTTCGTACTCAACTGCAACCTCTTTGACTACAGCAGCAGGTGGGCCGGAGTGACACCAGCGAACCATCTCATCTACAATCTCTCGCGCCCCTTCAAAAACTGCTTCTACTCGATTATCGGGGAGATTCCGCACCCAACCAGTTAATCCTAACTGGCTAGCTGTATCCACAGTGGCGTAGCGGTAGCCAACTCCTTGGACTCGGCCAGAAATGAATACATGGGCGCGGATGATCTTTGGCAGTGCTGTGGAATTCTGCATAGACTGGTTTATTCTTTACGATTCCAGTCTACCTAGTTTTGTATACACAACCTGTTTTTAACATAACGCGAAAGTCCCTACCTTCAGCGAAGCAAGGTAGGGATGGATAGCGGGTTACGACGATTGCATCTTTGACCATCATCAACCGTAGGTTGATAAAGGAAAAGATGTATGAGGAGT
>JAHHHB010000163.1 GCA_019359545.1 Desmonostoc geniculatum HA4340-LM1
TGGTCGTATTAATTGATGAAATAATTGGCTCATTACCCTTGCACCCAGTCGCTGTCGGGCTTGTGTAATGGCCGACTTACAAGGTACTCGCCAATATTTACCAACTTTCACCCATGCTTCACTCAGTCCATCAATCAAGTTTTTCAGTACATCACGCATCGAGTCTCTAGACCAAATACTCATTGCTATTACCAGACTGACCACTAATTGGGCTGGTAGCGGTAAGCGAAGCCATGCCGCAGGCTTATCGCCTGCGTTCCTCTTCAGTTTTGGTGTTAGCGTAGACGCTCTTAGCGGCTTGCCGAAGGCATCGCCTGTTCGATGGCAAAAGCTGGAATCGCTATCTCGATTGCTTTCAGTACGTCACTACTTTGTATATCTGGAGACACCAATGAGAAATCTTTGAGATGCACCACACGCTCATTTTCATTCTTGGGACAATGCTTACTTTACAAGATTTTCAGCCTTAACTGAACCGTATTGGTCTATAAGTTACTATAAGCCACCTCTAAATTACACACCCGTATTAAGATCGATTTATCTTCAAGGTAGGAAGGGAGTGATTCTCCGTTTTAGTCAAAATGAATCATAAGTTATTCAAACAAATAGGACTGAGAAATAAATCTCAGTCCCGAAAAAAAAGCGGGCTAACCGCTAATGTCTGGTTAACCCGTGCAGCTTTGGGAACGCGCAGAGAAATTGTTATTGCAATACCAACTTCACATTGGCGTTTTGTAGACCGCGCTGTTTTACTTCAGCCAAGGTCTTGTTAACAGCATATTTTTGGTTAATGGAGTTGATCAACTCGGTTTGGTTGTGCTTCTTAGCAACGCCCCACAGGTCAGCGATTAGGTCAAAAGAACCATCGCTGTTGCGAGACCAGCCCAAGTCATATTCGCCTTCCAATACGGCAACGATATCGGAACGAACGCGCTGACCGTTATAACCACGGACATCAGCTTCAGTCTTTACGCTGATACCGAGGTCGCGCAAAGAAGCTTTGAGGATTTCGGCATCGGTGATTTTGGTACGCAGGGTGCTAAAGTGAGACATTTGGGTTTCCTCCAATGAGAAGATTGAGAAATACGACAACGGTTTGTTTTGGGCGAAGCCGCACTTAGCAGGAGGCGGCTTTTTTCATAACTGCTAGCACTAAAGCTAGCCTTTCCCCCTGGGATGGCAGAGGAAAGCTTTTAAAACTCCATTCGCTGATACTCAGCAACGGAGGATGCTGCGGGACGCGCTCGCTGTCTGGCCCAATCTCTCAGAGCCGTTACTTGTTCTTGCATCGTTCGAGACAGCGGCAATGTTGCCTTCAGCGCAGCAATAATATCTAGTTGTGTGAACTCCCGATCTTGGGCAAAAGCTTCATACATTGCCGCAACGATCGCTTGTTCAATTTCTGCACCAGAGAAGCCATCAGACATCTTAGCTAGTTGCTCAAGGTCAAATCGAGAGATGTCTTCGCGGCGCTTGGTTAGGTGAATATTAAAAATATCTTGGCGTTCTTCTGGAGTTGGCAAGTCCACAAAGAAAATTTCATCAAAGCGTCCTTTCCTCAAAAATTCCCCAGGTAACCGTTCAACTCGGTTGGCGGTTGCCATCACAAACACTGGAGATTTCTTATCTTGCATCCATGTCAGGAAAGAACCGAAGATTCTACTTGAAGTCCCGCCATCGGAATCAGAGGAACCTCCACTACCAGCAAAGGATTTATCTAATTCATCAATGAACAAAATCGCTGGGGAAATAGATTCTGCTGTTTTCAGGGCGTTCCGCAAGTTTGCCTCACTTCGTCCCACCATTGATCCGTCGTAGACTCGCCCCATATCCAACCGCAACAGTGGTAAACCCCACAGCCGGGAAGTAGTTTTGGCAATTAATGACTTACCGCAACCGGGAACTCCTAGAATCAACATCCCCTTTGGTTGAGGCAAACCATACTCTCTCGCTCTTTCTGTGAAAGCGTTGGAGCGTTGCTTGAGCCATCGTTTTAACTCTTCTAAGCCACCTACTGCATCAATGGTTTCATCTTCTTCAATGTACTCTAAGATACCATTGCGCCGAATTAGTTGCTTTTTCTCAGATAGAACGATATCTACCTCATCTTCCGTCAAACGCCCTGTGGTTACCTGTGCCTTACGGTAGACTTTTTCAGCTTCATCTTTGGTTAAGCCCAAAGCTGCTCTGAGAAGTTTTTCTCTAGCCTCTGTTGTCAGCCGCCGTCCACGATTTTGGTCTAGATGATAAGTCAGTACTTTATTCAACTCAGCCATATCTGGCAGGCGAAAGTCGAGGACTACAACTTCCTTTTCCAGTTCTATAGGTACTTGCTGCATCGGGGACATCAAAATGATGTTCTTTTGCGTACCTTTAAAGCTGGCGATCGCATCACGTAACGATCTAGTGGTTGCGGGCGCATCAATAAACGGGTGTAAATCTTTAAGAATAAATATACTTGGTTCTTTTTGCCGGATAATCCACTCAATTGCCGCCTCTGGAGATACGGTATTGTGTTGGGTGACATTCCGGGGTTGACCGTACTCCACAATGCCATGTGTTACTGTCCAAACAAATACTCGGCGCTGGGGCTTTAACAACTGGGCGATCGTGGAAATTGCTTGCTCAGCCCGCTCCTCCTCGGAGGTCACAAGGTAGATTAAAGGGTATTGAGCTTGAATTAGGATATTGAGCTCTTCTTTCATACATCGACCTTCTCGAGACCTTATAGAGACAGTAGAGACATTGCTTTCGGTAAAGGCAACCGAATGATGAATTTAGTCATTCATCATTCCTATCTAGCAAGGAACCAACTCTTCCTCACCCTTGGGATGGGTTTCATCTTCATCCATTTCATCAATGGAAAGATGCTCTTGACCAACTACTCCTGGTTGATTGCCCAAATGAACCAGTTCCCCATCACGTAAGACTAGTGAGCTATCACAAGTTGGGCATGAATAAACTCTATGAGTCCGCCCATAAGATGAAGCTTCCACTTCATCAACTAATTCTGAATTAGACAGGTAAAAAACGAGGGCACGTTCGGCAAGTTCTGACATGTGTTGGCAGTCAACTGCTGAACGAATCTTCAGTTTTCTGTGCAACTCTGGCGATAAATACAAAGTGACCTTTTGCTTAGTTTGCGTTTGCATATAACTCTTTAACGGTCTTACCCGGGTATGTATATCAAGTTATCGGTTCTTTTATTGGTTGTCAAGACGGTAAAACGTTTTGACGGCAATTTTGTCACATTTATTTATATTTGTGGTTGAAATGCTGTTGATAACTAACCATGCTGAGATTTTCCGGCAACGAGAACTAGTTATGAAACAATGATTGACTGACTTGGCTTAATTTTCTAATTACTTGGAGCCTTTAGCGGATTAAAGTTGAACATCTTTCCAGTTGTAAACAACTGATATCCACAGCAGATGCCAAGTTTATTCAGCAGTTTCTCAATTTGGGAACAATAACTCGTAAATTGGCGAAGGTATTGATTTGAGTTTCTGGTATTTCTATAAAATCAGTGACTTTGGCAAAATGCGTGATGTAAATGGCTACTGCTAATAAAACCTGTAGTTTGGAGCGAAGAATTTATCGCTTTGCCGCCAGCGTTAGCTCTTTGGCTGCCCTGTTAATAATCCTGTGGGGTTGTGCTGGGACTGATTTTAACGTCGAAGCGATCGCCTGGAAAACTTATAGCAACTCCCGTTATGGTTTTGAGTTTCCATATCCCAGTAATTGGACTTCTTTGGCAGCCCCAGAAAACAATGATGGAATTACGTTTATTTCACCACAGGATAACTCAGTGAAAATTCGCGGGTGGGCAAGTCAACAGCTACCAAATTCGATTCTCAAAGATCGGGAGCCTGGGAAAAAGATAAAACCCAACTTTCAGACTGCCCAAGGAATATCTGGGGTACTGGTTGTAGAAGCCGACCAACGAGCAGCTTCAATGACACTGACACTAACTCAGAATCAAGTGAAATACTACTGGCAGGGACGAAGCAACAGCCAAGAATTTCCAGATTACTACCCCTTGTTTTATTACATTGCCCAGCAGTATCGGATTCCGAAGTCTTAACTTATGGGGCATTGGGCATGGGGCATGGGGCATGGGGAGCAGGGGAAGCAGGGGGAGCAGGGGAAGCAGGGGGAGCAGGGGAAGCAGGGGAAGAAGAACTATTGATTATTGGCTCATGCCCAATGCCCAATGCCCAATGCCCAATGAAAATCTACATCTCTCTCAGAATGATGATTGAGAGGGGACACAAACCTGATAGATTTAGCTATCAGCGAGTAAAAACTGGTGAAGATGAAAGTCCTGGTTATTGGTGGCGATGGGTATTGCGGTTGGGCAACTGCTCTTTACCTTTCCAATCGAGGTTATGAAGTTGGAATTTTAGATAGTTTGGTGCGGCGGCACTGGGATAATGAGCTCGGTGTTGAAACTCTGACGCCGATCGCACTTATTCAGCAACGTCTCCAGCGCTGGCAAGATTTAACTGGTAAATCTATCGACCTATTCATCGGCGATATTACTAATTACGAGTTTCTCAACAAAGCATTACATCAATTTCAGCCAAATGCCATAGTGCATTTTGGCGAACAGCGCTCGGCTCCATTCTCGATGATTGACCGCGAACATGCAGTTGTCACTCAGGTAAATAACGTAGTTGGGACGTTGAACTTACTGTATGCCATGCGGGAAGATTTCCCAGATTGTCATTTAGTGAAGCTGGGGACGATGGGTGAATACGGTACGCCCAACATCGATATCGAAGAAGGGTATATCACCATTGAACACAATGGACGCAAGGATACACTACCTTATCCCAAGCAACCTGGTTCGATGTACCATTTAAGCAAAGTCCATGATAGCCATAATATCCACTTTGCTTGCCGGATTTGGGGATTGCGGGCAACGGATTTAAATCAGGGTGTGGTTTACGGCGTCTTAACCGAAGAAACGGGGATGGACGAATTATTGATTAATCGGTTGGATTATGATGGCGTGTTTGGTACAGCACTGAACCGTTTTTGCATTCAAGCAGCTATTGGACATCCGTTAACTGTCTACGGTAAAGGTGGACAAACTCGCGGATTTTTGGATATTCGGGATACTGTAAGATGTGTGGAATTGGCGATCGCCAATCCTGCCGAACCTGGTGAATTCCGCGTATTTAACCAATTTACCGAACAATTCAGCGTTGGTGATTTAGCATTACTGGTCAAAAAAGCTGGGAATGCAATGGGATTGAATGTAGAAATCAATCACCTAGATAATCCCAGAGTTGAAAAAGAAGAACATTACTTTAACGCTAAAAACACCAAATTGCTGGATTTAGGTTTACACCCGCATTTTCTTTCTGATTCTTTACTTGATTCTCTATTAAACTTTGCAATCAAGTATCAGAAACGAGTCGATAAAAAACAAATTCTGCCTAAAGTCTCTTGGCACAGAAACTAAAGGTAAAGCCTGGTGCATCTGGTAACAGAACCCTATTTAACCCCAGTAAATCGTGGGTGTAACTGGTCGTCATGTCTTAGCACAATATGGCGACCAGTCACTTATTTTTGATCGCGCTTATCGTCCAGCTATACAGAATTGATTACAGCACGCGAGACAGTTTACTCTGTGTTTAATAGCAAAATACACTCTCAAGCTGGATTATCTGCCTGTACTGAATAGTTTTATATGAGAATTGCCCTGTTCACCGAAACCTTCTTACCCAAGGTTGACGGCATTGTAACGCGCCTACGCCACACCGTTGATCATTTACAGCGCAATGGTAATCAAGTGCTGGTGATTGCCCCTGATGGAGGCATAACAGAACACAAAGGCGCTAAAGTTTACGGCATTACTGGCTTTCCTCTGCCATTGTATCCAGAATTAAAAATGGCACTTCCCCGCCCAGCCATTGGTTACACTTTAGAAGAGTTTCAGCCAGATATTATTCATGTCGTGAATCCAGCAGTTTTGGGTTTATCTGGCATATTTTATAGCAAAATCCTGAAAATCCCCTTAGTGGCGTCTTATCATACCCATTTACCCCAGTATCTCCAGCATTACGGCTTGGGGATGCTAGAAGGGCTGCTTTGGGAACTGCTCAAAGGCGCTCATAATCAAGCAGCTTTGAATCTGTGTACCTCCACAGCTATGATGGAGGAACTGTCAGCACACGGTATTGAACGGGTAGATTTATGGCAGCGTGGGGTGGATACGGAATTATTTCATCCGGATTTAGCTAGTGTAGAGATGCGATCGCGTCTATCGCAAAATAATCCAGAAAGTCCCTTGCTACTTTACGTTGGCCGTCTTTCCGCTGAGAAAGAAATTGAGCGCATCAAACCAATTTTAGAAGCAATCCCCGAAGCACGATTGGCATTGGTTGGGGACGGGCCCCACCGTCAAGCATTGGAAAAACACTTTGCCGGCACAAACACCCATTTTGTTGGGTATCTCATGGGGCAAGAATTAGGTTCAGCCTTTGCTAGCGCTGACGCCTTTATTTTTCCTTCCCGAACCGAAACACTAGGCTTAGTATTACTAGAAGCAATGGCAGCCGGTTGTCCAGTAGTAGCAGCCCGTTCTGGAGGAATTCCTGATATTGTGACAGATGGGGTAAATGGATATCTTTTTGAACCAACAGCAGATGTTCGAGGAGCATTGTCAGCTACTATCCGCCTCTTAGAACAGAAACAACAACGAGACATCATCCGTCAAAATGCTCGCCAGGAAGCAGAAAGTTGGGGTTGGGCAGCTGCCACTTCCCAGTTACAAAATTACTATCAAAAGGTGATATTTTCTCAACAATTGACAAAATAGGGGAGTAGGGAGTGGGGAGTGGGGAGTGGGGGAGATGAGGCAGATGAGGCAGATGGGGGAATAACTAATACCCAATGCCTCATGCCCAATGCCCCATGCCCAATCCCCCATGCCCCATGCCAAAATCTAAAATCTAAAATTTAAAATCTAAAATTTCCATGACACTCCCCAATCCTGGCAGCGTCTTGGCTACATTAACTGAACTGACTCAAGTTAATCGTACTCACGCCCTACTGCGTCGCGTTAAAGATTTATCTGTTAATGAATTTGTTTGCTTACTCGACTTTATAACGGCTGAATTTCAGCAATTTCTGAGAGCCATTGAACTAATTAATAATGAAGCTCTAGAAACTATGTTGGAAAAAGTTCTAGAAGCTATTACACTCAAAATCGGTCAAATTCTCCAAGCAGAACACACAGCTATTTTTTTAGTTGACCATGACAAAGGCCAACTTTGGTCAAAAGTCCCCCAAGATAATACTCAAAAATTCTTAGAAATTCGTACTCCCATTACAGTCGGCATCCCCGGTCATGTTGCTAGTACAGGCCAATATCTAAATATATCTGAAACTTATACTCACCCTCTATTTAGCCCAGAACTGGAAAAACAAATGGGCTACAAAATTCAGAATATTTTATGTATGCCGATTATTAGTAGCAAAAACAAAACCGTGGCGGTAGTGCAACTGGCTAATAAAACTGGGAATATTCCATTTAATTATGATGATGAAGAACGTTTTCGAGATTTCGCTGCTTCTATTGGAATTATCCTGGAAAGCTGCCAATCTTTTTATGTAGCTGCTCGCAATCAAAGAGGCGCAACGGCTTTGCTGCGCGCAACTCAAACACTAGGGCAAAGTCTGGATTTAGAAGCAACTTTGCAAATAGTTATGGAGCAAGCTCGAATTTTAATGCAAGCAGACCGCAGTACGCTGTTTTTATATCGGAAAGAAATGAGCGAACTCTGGACGAAAGTAGCGGCGGCCGATGGCATAAATTTAATAGAAATTTGCATTCCTGCTAACCGTGGCATTGTCGGTTATGTAGCTTCTACTGGTGAGGCCCTAAATATTCCCGATGCCTACAAAGACCCCCGTTTTGACCCGACTACAGATACAAAAACTGGATATGTAACTCGCAATATTTTGTGTTTGCCAGTCTTTAATTCGGCAAATGAATTGATTGGTGTAACGCAATTAATTAATAAGCAACAAAATAGTTTTACTGCCTCTGATGAAGAGTTTATGCGGGCTTTTAATATCCAAGCAGGAATTGCTTTAGAAAATGCTCGGCTGTTTGAAAATGTGCTGTTAGAAAAGCAGTATCAAAAAGACATTTTGCAAAGTCTTTCTGATGCTGTAATTTCTACAGATATGGCAGGAAAAATCGTCACAATTAATGATGCAGCATTAGAATTATTGGGTTGTCCCATCGGAGATGCTAGTACCAAAAGCAACAAACTTTTGTGGGAACAAAATTTGATTGGTCGCCGAGTTTGGGAAGTTGTACCGATTGAAAATCTGCAAATGCGGCTAGAAGATAGTTTAAAAACTGGAGCTAAACATTATGTGCCAGAGCAAAGTTTGATAGTGGGACTGTATCAAGTTACGAGTGCTGTTAGCGATAGCGGGGCGTTGAGCCAGTGCCCAGTCTTGAGTTTTATTCAGGATTCGGTATCCAAAACTCAGTACTTAAGTTTAGCAGTGCGCGATCGCCATAATCCCGATATTTTTATTCCTTGGAATCAACCTCTAACCCCCAAATCTAAGTTTCTCACAGCCGATCGCGTGCAAATATTAGAACGCAGTATCAATCTCACTGTTAATCCTTTAACTAACCCAGAAGGTGGTGTCCGGGGTGGTTTGGTGGTGTTGGAAGATATCAGTCAGGAAAAACGCATGAAAACTACCATGTCCCGCTACCTGACGCCCCATGTAGCCGAACAAGTTATGGCTTTGGGGGAAGATGGCTTAATGGTGGGTGAACGCAAAGAAGTAACCATCTTGTTTTCTGATATCCGAGGCTACACTACACTTACGGAAAATCTCGGTGCAGCTGAGGTGGTATCGCTGCTCAATCAGTATTTTGAAACAATGGTAGAAGCAGTTTTTAACTACGAAGGCACTCTCGATAAATTTATTGGCGATGCTTTAATGGCGGTATTTGGTGCGCCGCTACCACTTACAGAAAATCATGCTTGGAGGGCTGTACAATCGGCATTGGATATGCGACACCGCTTAGAGGAATTTAACCACCGGCGAATTATCCAGGCGCAGCCACAAATTCATATTGGCATTGGCATTAGTTCTGGGGAAGTGGTTTCGGGTAATATTGGTTCTCGCAAGCGCATGGATTACACCGTAATTGGCGACGGTGTAAATTTGAGTTCGCGCTTAGAAGGAGTAACTAAGGAATACGGTTGTGATATTCTTTTAAGTGAATTTACTTACCAACTTTGCAGCGATCGCATTTGGGTGCGCCAGTTAGATAGAATTCGAGTCAAAGGGAAACACCAAGCAGTGAATATCTACGAGTTAGTTGGCGATCGCAGTACTCCAATAGATGCCAACACTCAAGAGTTTTTGTTTCACTATCATACTGGACGCTCGGCTTATTTATTGCGGAATTTTTCACAAGCGATCGCTTGTTTTGAAGCCGCTAAACGCATCAAACCCAAAGACCAAGCTGTGAATATCCACCTAGAACGTGCTTGTAATTACCAACAAACGCCGCCTCCAGAATCTTGGGATGGTGTTTGGACAATGCTTACTAAGTAGTCGTTAAGAGTAAAGGATCAATAAATGCTTTTTCTGGGTTGGACTTTGGACTAATAATTCTAAAGTCAGTTTTTAACCTTAAGCCTCTCCCTGGTCATCCACAAATGGATCTTCGCCGATTCTCAGCTCTTTTTTTGACCGTTTCAACTGTTTCCATAAATCCTTTATTTGGTCGTAAGCTTCATCTGGAGCCATTTTTCCACCTGTTTCTAGGTTGCAAATGTAACTTACTTTTTGGGCAAATTCCTGTAAATTCGCATTAAAAACTAAGTTTTCTGGCTTTACTTGACCGTAGTAGCGGCCACGAGGATAGATAAAATCATCCTTATTCACTATTTTTTTCTCCATTTATTAAATTCCCTTTTTGTTTGAATCTTTGAAGCTGAATCACTAGCTACCCCGGTCTTTCTTTTGTCAGACTAGGGCAATTGAATCATTTAACTCCGTTATCAACCGTTGATGCGGGAGTTGATCTATTCAGATCTTGAAGCTAGAGGATAAAGCTTGAAATACTTTCAACGTAAACTTTACAAACAAAGTCCCTGCTAAAGTGACTAGAGAGAATCAGGACTTACGCAAACAATAGCCGAAACCCTTATTTTCACGTAGGGGCAATTCATGAATTGCCCCTACAGCGTGTACTTTTACGTAAGTCCTAAGAATATTTAATTTTCCTCCCAATTATCAATTTATATCATGTTAATTTATGAAATTCGGATTGTAATTAATTTCGCTAAAAACCCTTGTTTACTAAGTATTAATATATACTCTTGCTTAAAAAATTTTCTTTGCAAAAATAATTATAAGTAAACTCTAAATCAATAAATTACACATCAAAAACTTACTATCTACTAGATATAATTGTCTTCTGTTAAAAGTTAGAGATCAAGTTCTGAATCTTTAGTAATCCGCTCCTGGTTGCTAACCATTGACCCAAAAACCAGACTCTTACGACTATTTTCACGTTTACAGACCAGGATTCAGTCCAGGGAGTGGGGAGTGACTAAAAAATTGAGTTTAAGGTTATCTGAGAGGTTGTTTGAAAAGAGATTGGCTGTGATTTTAATTACGTTGTTACCCCCCTTAGTCCCCCCGATGTATTGGGGGGAAACAAGAAAAATCTGGTTCCCTCCCCAATACATCGGGGAGGGTTAGGGAGGGGTAAAAAATATTTGAGACATCAATCATGACTTTTCAAACATCCTCTAAGATGATTGATGAAAAGAAATAATTATTGTCATGACTTCACTTCAGCATAAATTAAATTTTTTGTGACGTTTTCGCTCGCTGGTTGGCAATAGTTCTTGCTGCCAACTTTTTTCAAAATATGAACAAAAATCATCGACATCACAAAATAATTTTTCTAATTCCATATTTCCCTATTTCCTTTTTATACGCATTTTGAGTTACATCCTACTTCCCGCTTATTTTAGAAATTGCGATCGCACTTTATAACAATTACTGTCTGTGTTGCCGAGTCGAACCGCTTACCACGTTTCCTAGCAGACGTTCAGTTGAATAACACATATATGTGTACTCT
>JAHHHB010000164.1 GCA_019359545.1 Desmonostoc geniculatum HA4340-LM1
AACTGCTTTAGAGTCTATCTTTCCCCAAATAGTCGTGTCTATTCTTTTACTTGAAATTGAACGCCTAGCTCCCCTTGCACGTAGTTGTGGTTTTGACATTCATACTTCCAGGTGCAAGATGTGAGTTTAATTCAAAACTTCACAGTCTTTATTTTCTGCTATCGCAGTCATCTTTCTAACAATGACGCAATTAGAATTAAATTATCATGGTTCAAACAGCATCAAAACAAAAGGTAAAGCCTACAAAGCAGACAAAACAAACAAGTGTTGTTCCTCCTAAAGCAGAACAAGAAGTATCAGCAAATATCCCAGAAATACCAAAAGCTAAAAATAAAAAAACTACATCTCCA
The DNA here is from genome assembly GCA_019359545.1 of Desmonostoc geniculatum HA4340-LM1. Lineage (GTDB taxonomy): Bacteria > Cyanobacteriota > Cyanobacteriia > Cyanobacteriales > Nostocaceae > Nostoc > Nostoc geniculatum. Next base: position 351 of record JAHHHB010000164.1, read on the forward strand.
GATGTTGATACTTCAACTGAAACTATCTCAAATAAACGTACTGCCAAATCAGAGTCAAACTCGCAACCAGTTATAGAATTAGGAATGGAGGTAATCTGCTCACAAACTAAATTTCACGATGCACTCTCTTTAGTTAGCTGTGCTACCCCAGCTAAACCTACCCATCCGATTCTTGCTAATGCTCTAATCATTGCAGATATCGAAACACAACAGATACATTTAACTGTTACTGATTTAGCATTAACAATTCAGGCAAGTTTTGAAGCCCAGGTTTTGCTCAAAGGTGAAATCACTGTGCCAGTAGAAATGCTATTTGAGATAGTTAAGCATTGCCCTAATGGTAATATTAACCTCAGTAGTCAGATTCAGATTATACAGCTTATTGATGAGGATAAGCAAACAAAAATCTGCTCTCTCAGTTTATCTGATGCTGATGGAAAATATGAAATTAGAGGCATTAGTGCTGAAGAATTTCCACCTAGTTCTACAATTGATGCTACTCCCATTCCTCTGCCAACAACAGTTTTCAAAGATGGTTTGAAAGGTGTAATTTATGCTATCAGCACTGATGAAAATAAATATATCTTGACCGGAGTTCATATCCAACTTACACAGGAGAAGTTAAAGTTTATTGGTACTGATGGACATCGAGTCGCAACCACTGAACTTTCAACTCAAGGAATTGGTAGAAAACCGCGTAAACAAGTAGAATCTAAAGAGATAATCCAATTTACTATTCCCGGTCGAGTCCTCAAGGAACTAGCGCGTAATTTGGATGATTCTGTCGAATTCATTAATCTGTTGTATGATGCCCAAAGTAATCGCTTGGGTTTTGCTTGGCAAGATATTATCCTCAGATGTCAATGTTTGGAAGGAACTTACCCTGACTGCGAACAGCTATTGGCAAGATTTAGCTTTGACCGAGAAGTAATCCTAGAAAAAGCATTCTTAGTCAAAGCACTGGAACGGTTAGCTGTGTTAACAGATAAAAAAGAAAAAGGTATTTACTTACAATTTGATGGAGCTTTGCAGCAGTTACGATTATCAATTGAACGGGAGTTTGGCAAAGGCGATCAGGTTATTGCTGCTCATCTACCATCAGAAATGTCATTGAATATCCAGTTTAACCTCAAGTATTTAGTAGAAGCAGCCAAAGCAATTCCTAGTTCCGCTATCAAAATGCACTTGCAACAATCAGATCATCCTGCCATGTTGGTTCCTTATGGAGATAGACCAAATCCAGAACTGCAAATGTCCATGCGTCAATTCTTATTGCCACTGTACACTCTAAATGCTTAATAAATGTTAACCGGAATCTTGAAGTTTTGTAGGGTGTTTTGGATACGAGTGGTGTTTATTTTAGACGGGGATTTGAGGAACTTTGGACAAAACTGACAATCTGAACGAAAATACTCGATTTTGACCAATATAAACTGTGCATTTTGGCGGTAGATATCCGAATATTTGCCACCAAAATGCCAAATTTATCCAGTTTTATCAAGAAAAAAGGAAGCAAAGCAGGGTGCAAGAAGGAAAGATAGAAAAGTATGTTTTAGAATCTAATTGTTACCCAATATGGTAAACACTTTACAATCAGAGTATTACTCAATAGTTCCACCATGCCAGCAAAAGACATATACCATAATGAAGTCAAGAATGCATTGATAAAAGACGGTTGGACTATCACAGATGATCCTTACTTTATCAAATATGAGGATGCTGAACTCTACGCCGACCTAGCAGCAGAAAAACCAATCGCCGCAGAACGCCAGGGACAGAAGATTGTTGTAGAAATCAAGAGCTTTGTGGGCAAATCACTGATGTATGATTTTCATAATGCGCTGGGACAATACATAGTCTATCGGAAACTCATTCAACTTACTGAGCCAGAATATAAGCTTTATTTAGCTGTTGATGATGTTGTCTATGAGAACTTTTTTCAACGTAAATCTGTACAAGCAGTCATCAATGAAAATAACCTGCTGTTAATAGTTGTAAATACAGAGAAGGAGGAAATTAGGCAATGGATAAGCTAGAAGAATATCGCAATGTTATCAAGAAGGTATTGACTGAGTATTACGAAACTACTAATACTCAAGTTATAAAAAATGCGGGAGTTGAAGTAAGCGATCGCTTGGCTTTTGATGAAACAAGAGATCAATATCTTTGGTTTAGGTTTGGCTGGGATGACAAAAAGCAGATACAGTATATTATCATCTATCTCTGCATTAAAAACGGCAAAGTTTGGGTGGAAGAAGATGCGACTAATTTATGCGTTGTTGATGATTTGCTATCAGCCGGAATACCCCAAGCCGATATTGTTTTGGGTTTCCATCATCCCAGTAAACGAAGTTTAACAGAATTCGCTACTGCTTAAGGAGGCAAGGAAAAAAGATAAATTTAGCGTTTTATGAGCCAAGGAGATGAATTCTAAAATGGCTATAACTCGATTGTAAATTCCATAAACTTCTCCACCTGTTTCAACGCTTAAATAATTAGGTGTACTCAACTTCTGGTATCGGTAAATCTTACTGGAATTGAGCAAATCAGCCTACTTTGGAGTCAAAATTACACCCCCTTAACAGGGGTAAGGGCGACAAATTAAGGTTAATGTATCCTATGTCTACAGTCGCCCTACATCAAAAATATCGACCCCAGACAATAGCCGAATTAGTTGGACAGCCCTACATCAAAACTGCTCTGACTAATGCTGTCAAATACCTGCAAATTGCACCAGCTTATTTATTCACAGGTTCTAGAGGCACAGGTAAAACTTCAACTGCTCGGATATTTGCTAAATCCCTCAATTGCCTCAACACTAAGAAACCAACTGATCAACCTTGTGGTATCTGTCAATCCTGCCGTTCAATTGAAACCAGCAATAGCCTAGATGTTAGTGAAATTGATGCTGCTTCTAATAATGGTGTAGATGATGCCCGTGCTTTAATTGAGCGTAGTACATTAGCACCTGTTGCAGGACGTTACCGAATTTTTATTTTAGACGAATGCCATTGTCTAACTGGTAACGCCTTCAATGCCTTACTTAAGTGTATTGAAGAACCGCCACCTCATGTTGTCTTCATTCTCTGTACAACAGAACTGCACAACGGGCAATAAACTGCTCCCACATCTTTTGGTCGCAGTTAAAAGATGCCAGTTTCTTGTTTTTCCCTGTTTGGCTCATGTCTAGGTAATGTCTAGGTAAATCTGGACTGGACACGACTGGGTGAGCGTGTCATCCCGAAAAGATAACTACCTTGACACTATCATTTTGGAGCGCATGAGTGCGCCCGCCGGAGGCGATGGTCTCCGACCGACCGGAGGTCATCGCCTCTACCAAAAAGCAGTCAGATTACTACTGTCTGCAACAGTTAGTTAGCCACTGTTGGAGTTGTTCAGGAGTTGTTGGCGCACAATTTGAGCAAAGCCATCGCTTTTGTAGCCAAATCAGGGGGTGACTTCCTGGCTAACGCATCCATTTAGTCAATCATATCTGCCAATAAATTTGTCATCTCTGACTGACCGTGTTTACGGTTATCGTCATACTGGATTAATACATCCAGCTTGGCATGACGGCTGACTTTTTGCGTCTTTCGCACATCTCCTTCTGTTGCTTCTAAAAGAGTTGTAATCCCACTATGGCGGATGCGGTGCGGTGACATTAACTTTTTCACACCAGCTGCATCAAAATAATTGACAACAATTTTGCGGATGCCGTCCCCAGTCAGACGATGCCCTTTGCTACGGTTATCAAGGGCGATAAATAGAGGTGATGAAGCGGTGATATTACCCCGGACTTGCAACCAATCACAGATGGCATTCACCGTTGCCATTGATAGTTTTACCCATTCATCATTCGTGCCCTTTCCTTTCCCCAAAATCCGTAATCTGCACTCATGGGGGTCAAAGTCTTTCACGTCTAGTTTGCTGACCTCATCGCGACGCAGTAAATTTTCCCACAACAGCCGCAACAGCGCATAATCTCTTTGACCATGAACAGTTGAGCGCTCAATTAGCTGGACTACACTGTTGATGCTTTGAGCATCCACCCCGGTAGTATCTCGATACGCCTTTACCTTCTCCAACTCCACATCTTCTAGCGTATAGCTGCATACACCCAACTTACGGGCAAACTTCACCAACGATTTAATACTGCTAAGGCGACGGTTAACTGTTGCTTCCTTCAACCCTAGAGCCAGTAGCTTGGCCTTATATTTCAACACCACCGCCACCGCCCGCTTTTCGGTGAGGTGCAGAAATTCCAACACGCTATCAACATTCGGCTCAATACCAGTCATCGCCACAAAAAACTTCCGCAAATCTTTCTGGTATTCGCGTCGGGTGCTGGGTGCGCGAATATTGGCGAGCATCAAAGCAATGACATCCCGTTCATCCTCTGTTGCAGCAAAATACCGCTCAATTGGGGCTTTGAGAGATTTTTTTAATGACTCTACCGCCGAGTCAATAGGAGTGTCATCGTTTGCTTTTGGGGATGCCCGTCTGGGGGAATATGGTGTATCAGACATAGCATTGGTCGCGAAAATGGCGCTTTTCGATATCAAAACTATTCTCTCTCGATTTGCCCGACTACACTCACTTTGGCGCGATAAATCTTCCATTAGATCAACACAATCTAAATGTTGCTAAATATACTGCTGTAATTGTGCTATTCGCTTGTTACCCAACACTTGACTGTACTACGTTATGTATTTTAGCTGAATTATTATAGATGCAAAAATTAAACCATCCCAGTGGTTGGAATGGTTTAAGGGAATTATCAATTTTTCTTACTGCTCCTTTTGCTTATAGGAGGCGACCAATTGTTGTTGGCGACAACTCGAGCAAACCTTTTAACTTGATAGTTTCGGCGACTTGGTTGTTATTCTGGCATTTTGAATAAATAGGATTGCCCGTTAGCTTGATTTGAGCTTGATGCTATTAGAGTTGCGCTTCCAAGATCCGACCTATACTTCTTGGCGATAGTGCTGGCAACCCCCTGCTCTTTGCTTCTTCAGCAACTTGCATATGGTAATGGTGCTTTGAACGACTGGGTTTTCGGTTCTTGCTCCATTCGCTGATTTCAACAATTTTGCTTGCCTCTGCGCTCTTGCACTTCTTAGGTCTGCCTGCATTCACACCTAATACATCATTTACCTTTGCGATCGCATCTTCCAAGGTTTCCGATGTTATGGTACAAGATGTCCACTTTTTCTTCCAGTTTGTTACTGTTTGCTTCGCTATACCAAGTTTTTTTACTATATTTTTATGATTTTCCCCACGATTAAGCTCTAGCAGGATGTTTGCTCTCTTGATCATTTCATCGCTGCCGGTGGCTGCTATATTCTCTAATACTTGCTTTTCAATAGGATTCAATACTTGAATATGAGGCATTTTAGTATTTACCCCGCTTAAACCTACAATTTTGCCAAATCGAATGAAGCCTGATATACTCTTTTTGTAGCGTTCATTTTTCCTAAAGATTCACTCAAAGCCCTGCTGCAAACAGGGCTTTGAGGAAAAAACAAGCCCACCTGTTACTAAAACAGGACGGAACTTTGTATTGTCAATTTAGTTATCTAGAGCCATCATATCATGAGTTTACCCAGTTTGACAAATCTATCTTTAGATAGATGCTTTTTTTCAAATGCCAGTGCGTTAAATATCTCTTCAGTCGTATTGGTTTTCAATGGGTTGGGAATAATAGTTTACTGCGCGAGAAAATTCTCTTCGAGAGTTTTTCCGGTAGGTAATATTTTGCTACTTACAAGATTTAATTATTTTTTAAACTTGTCACTTTTTCCAAGGGATGAAAGTGCTACAAGTCTTGCTTGGTAAGATTTTTCTGCTTTCTACTTAGACTTTTCAAGATTGAACTTATCTTTTGAGTGACAATTTGTGACCCGGAGTATAAATATGTCTGAGGTGCATAATCGGGCAATTGTATATATTTCTCCTGCGGAGTTGGTTGTTCATCCGAAGCTGATAGAAATATATGGTGAAAATGAGGATCGTCCGGCTTTAGAAAAAAGTATCTCTGAAAAAGGGATTCTTGAATCTTTAAAGGTATCTGCACGTACTGGTGTAAATATCGTCTTGGCAGGTAAGTGTCGCTTGCAGATAGCTCGCCAGTTAGGAATTTCCGCTGTGAAAGTGGAATTTGTCGAGTCTGGTTCGCCTGAAGAAGATTTGAAACTAGTGCTTGACTTTAATCTCCACCGGGAAGGCGGGAAGACTCATTACCAGAAATTTCACGAGGGGCAGTACTGGGAGAGCGTACTTCGTCCCCAAGCGAAAGAAAGACAGCGCCAAAGCGCTCGTCGTTTGAATCAATCGAATGATTCAAATTTGAATCATTCGGTAACTGATAGTAAGTCTCAATTAGGGAAGGGCAAGCGAGTGATTCAGGAGGTCTCTGAGAATCTAAATATAAGTGTTGGTAGTTATCACAAGGGCAAGAAAGTTTTTGAGTTAATTTCTCAATTACGAGAACTGGAAAAATTTAAGGCAGTTGTTGCACTGGAGATGGAATTTAACCGGAGTATTGATGCAGCGTACAAGTTTGTTTGCAATCAAGATATTTGTAACCAGGTGATAGACCTGATGGAGGCAGATGAGATAGGTAGTATAGGCGATGGTATTGCTTGGATGCTGAATGGCGATGTCTGCGACGGGCTACGCCTACGCAATCCGTTTCGACGTTTCCAGCTTGACCAAGTATATCAATTCAAGAAGAGACTGCGGCCCGAGTTGGAAATTGTGGGACGGGTTATTGGTATAACTAATGAGTTTGTTGTGTTTGGATTGAGGAATTTAGTGAATATGAGCCTAGAAATTGTGAATCTACGTCCGCGACAGATTGATGCAGAGTTGCAAGATGAACCATCTGCGTCACAGAGGAAAAGAATATTTCACTTAATGCAAAAGTTTAGTGATGTTTTCCCAGTTCAGGTGTCTTTAACGGAGTTGTTGAAACTTCCGAATTTAACTGATAAAGAGGAGGTTTTATTGCGGATGTATGAGTCTGACGTATTTGAAAAAACGTGGGAGGATTATAAGGCCCAAATGAAAGCAATAGAAGTATCTACAAATAGAAAAAAGGATAATATTCGTGCTGCATAGGTAGCTATCAGCAGTTAATCTAGCAGGGAATTTATCCGACAATTCAACGTTACCTAATAGATTAGCATCTCAATACTGATTTGCATTGTTATCCCAAAACTAAGAATGTCGATTTAGTGACAACTTCGCTCGAACTGCCTCATTTAAATAATTACCAAAAAAAAGTTGGGTAGTCGCATTGTTGTTGGTGAAGCGTGTTGGACTAAATCTTAGCCTAAGCCTACGTATGTCTAAGCCTAAACAAGTATAAACCTTTGTTTGCTTTCAACCATGAGACGATTACTAGTCGCCTCCAACAAGCGGATAACCAACCGCTTCAAAATAAAAAATTTCAAATTTAGGCTAACACATTTTGACCAACAGCGAGACTACCTGATGCACAAAAATCATCAGGACAGTCACTCATGTTCCAAGAAAATTTCGGGGCTTATGTTGATAACAAGCCCCAATTAAGCCTTTCACAGCCTTCAAAAAAGAAAATTAAACCCCACCTGCCCGCAGAATCCGTGGGTAAACGCTACGTAGAGCGCTTTTGGCATCCATTTGGGGCGATAGTTGCCCCTTCTTTAGTAGAAGGTGCAAAACCAGCATGGCGCACTATCGATCATTACCTGCAACCCTCCCAACTCTGGAAGCTGCACCAAGACAAATCAAAACTAGTAGGTCTGCGCTTTGACAACACAACACGTTACGCCACAATCGATTTAGACTTCTTTGGCGACTACCATAACATTGAATCTATAAATCGCATCAAAGCGGCGCTAGAGAACATAGGCATAGTTGATATCATCATCCTCCAGTCCAGCTTTAGTGGCGGCTATCACCTGATCCTAACCTTTGCATCTCCCCTGTCTACCTTTGCCCTAGCCTGCGCCTTAGAAATTACCTTAAAAAATGCAGGCTTTATTCTGCGCCAAGGACACCTAGAAATCTTCCCCAATACCAAACCATATAGTGCCAAACAAATAACCAACTACAAAGCCATCCGTTGTCCCATGCAACCAGGTAGCGGGTCATTTTTACTTGATGATGACCTACAACCAATTAGCGACTCAGTTTCTATCTTCCTCGACCATTGCGATCGCGCCGCAAGTCGGCAAGATTTAACCAAACTAAAACGGGTAGCGAATAAAGCCAAAAAACAAATTTCACGGGAGAGATATCGTAAGCAAGAGTCTGCTGACGTTGCACAATGGCGTGCCAACTGGGAAGAAATAATTGCGATCGGTTGGACGGGACAAGGACAAACAAACACCCTCCTACAAATCTTTGTAGGCTACGGAATCGTCTTTTTAGACTTAACGGGTGATGAATTAGTCGAATTTTGCCTCTCTACTGCAATTAACGCCCCTGGCTATAACCAATATTGCCGACATCAACATGAAATCAAAGCTAGAGTGCAGCATTGGGTAGAATGCACAATTCGCAACAAATGGTATAGCCCTTACCAGAGTTATCCCGAACGGCTATTGGATACATTCGCCAACACCTTTGCAGAAACCATAGCAGGCATTAGCAGCATTGATAAACCCAAAGACAACGTAATCCCATTTGACCGTCGTAAGCAACAGAACTGGGAACGTAGCCAACAAGCCCAACAACGCATCCAGATAGTAGTAAGGGCAATAGAGTGGGATAGAGGCTTACCAGCAGGGGCTACTGAACGAGGAAAAGCAATACGTGCTGAATACAAGCGCCGCTTTCACAAAACTATCTCACAGGAGACACTACAAAAGCACTTGCATTTGTGGCATCCTACACGCTACATCTTAGACCCGTGGGCAGAAAATAGCTTAAACCCTTATCAATCAAGCAATGACGGGCAATTTAATAGTTTTCAAAACTTATTTGCAAAACAGAGTGCTGAAAACCCTTACCAAAAGCAAAATGACGGTCATTTTTACTATATGAAGGTTTTTTGTAACTGCTTACCTTCTGCTGCCGATGCCCCTACAGGGCAGTTGGCAGTAGCAAGTTTTGAAGAAGTTGCTGAACCTCAAGGAGAATTATTTGTACTACAGGTACAAGATGAATCTGAGGAAATTAATATTAATTCCGAAGAATTGAATTTATTACAACGAGAAGATTTGTCTTTAACTTTAGGTGTCGATAAGTCTGAGAATTCATTAGTTTCTTCAAATATTATACAACCAGCTGAAAACGTTAATGAAAGTAATTCAGATAAGGATTTTAAATACCTTTCTAACCCCAGCGCCTCTGAAAATTACAATAACAAAAACTTATTAATTAATTCTGTCAGTATTCCCCTTACTACGCCTACAGCTGCAATTGTGCCGCCTGAAACGTCACCAAAAGCCGAAATTAGCGAGCAAAGTACACCTTCAGGCGACCTAGCTGAAACTCTCGCTTTGTCAGAACTGAAGAAACTGACTAAGTTGCGACTCCAGGCAGCATCTCACGCCAAGCGTTTAGCTAGAGAGTACTGCCTAATTGCGCGACGCTTAATTGTAGGCAAAGAACGCGAACGTTTGGAACAAAGTGCCAAAATGCAATTCTATCTTGATTCGGGTAACAAAACTCTAATTGCAGAAGCCAACGAGTGGGCAGCTGCCAATCCTGGGTGTCTACCGTTTTCGTTGGAGTTGGCGTTTCAAGAAAGTGAGACGTGATGGCTGAATTTCACAGGTGCTCCACCTCAGATTGAAACTTCCCAAGATAAGCAAAAACGCATTATTACTAGTGCGGGAGTACCAATTGTTACTCTAACTACAACAGACGCTCAAGACAATTTAACAACTGTTGACGCTATTTATCAAACCTAGAAAATTGCCTCGCCAAGACTAAGAATAAAGCTTATATGCGCTTAAAAAAATTCTTCAGATGGCCTCTTGACTCTCCAGTTCACTGGAGCATTCAAGATGAAATTAGTTAGTTGTTAGTTAACACCACTTAGTAACTGGAGCAGCCAGGTGGAGAAGGGTAGCCACAGATACCCGCAAAATGGGACACGTTGTAAAGTTTTGTAACGTAAATGCTTGAAAACCCTTGATTTGACGTTGTTTCAATACCACTAGGACTTACGCACTGTACAAACGAATCATCTTGTGTATCAACGCAAATACGTTGTTTCAGGCTTTTATAAAGGCCGCTCACGGGTGCTGTAGAAAACCGAGGGGCTAAGATGCTTGCTGGGCAAGGCTTTTAGCCTTAGCGTACAATTTTCCCGTTTTGGCATGGTGATGCCTATCTGGGCGGCCACCCGTTTAGTATACTGGTACGTCGTTTACTTAGACGCGGAAACTTTACTTCAACCAACGACCTCAAATACCAAATTTTGAGTTTCATTGATTACTTTAATCGTACATTTGCAAAGCCATTCGTTTGGAAGTTTTTAGGCTATCCAAATACTACTTCAACTGGTTAGTTATTTCTGCCGCGATGCACTAGAAGCCCTATGTTAAAAACGGAAGTAATTCCTTTTCTAATACTGATCCCCAATCCATCAAATATGAAAGCTCTGAACCCGATTTTATCGGGAGCATCCCAATTTGGCAAAAATAAGCGAAGAAACATTATTCGCGAGGTTCCATCGCGAATAATGTGGGAATTCAATCTTGTGGCTCTTCCTCTTCTTGCTCAGATCCAGAACTAATATCTAGT
>JAHHHB010000165.1 GCA_019359545.1 Desmonostoc geniculatum HA4340-LM1
TCCCCCTCGCAATGATTATCATTTTCATGCGAAGTGAGATTTAATTTCCTCAAAGCCTTATGTAGTTTGAGTCTTGGTGTATTTCATCCTGATTCAGGCTCGTCAATATTTAGATGCGTTTGCCCTGCCTTTACAAGCGTGTGGGGGCTTGAAGACCAATCAGCGGGTGAGTTCGGCGAAATTGCTAGACGCTGCATTGTCTTGCGTTTTCAACAGTCCAAGCCCTTCGACACTCGCACTATATATGACTGGGACGGACAACAGCGCGTATTCCAGCGCATATGGGGCGAGGAATTTGTCGCACATCATAGGAGAGACTATGGCAAGTTATTAGGGCAACTCGCAAGACTCAAGCCAAACGAAGTCCCTATAGATGGTAAGGTTTGGGTAATTTGCCAAGTACCGATCGCGGTAGGTGTGTACTGTGGGATATTTCAGAATATCAATGAAGGCATAGCACTTTTCGCAAGGCACTTTGAATACCTCAAGAAAGGCGGTGGCAACACTGTGGGGAGTGCGCTATCAATAGTGCTTGCAAAGTATGTAAAAGAAGACCTACCAAGACTCGCCGAAGAGTCAGTAGTCAATCCTTTTGCCAGCAAGAAGGGTGGTATACCCGGCATGGTAATTACTCAGAAAGATATCGTTGATCACGTTTTCGATAAGACGGGTTTCCAAGTATCGAAAATGCAGTTCGATGAAATCATCCTATTAATGAACAACCTGGGGTATGTCTATACGCGTGTTGGTAGCGGGATGGGCTTTATGAAGGACAGCACCCTATCTGCCTAGAAACTGCTATCTCCAAGTAACACTTTTAGTGTTACCTGGGGTAACACCAAAAATGCTATTTCTGAGTAACATTTTGGAGGAATGTATGTATGGACAATGTAGTTTTTTTTAGCGGTGGTGTGTCTAGTGCACTAACTGCTTTGTATGTTAAAAAATGCATACCCGGTCGGTTATTCCTTTTGTTCACGGACACGTTAACAGAGGATGAAGACTTATATCGTTTCCTAGACGAGTCAATAGATGCTATTAAGCCAGATGGTGTGACACATATAACCACAGGGATGAATGTTTGGGATGCTTACTATAAAGCTAAATATCTTGGAAATTCAAGAATCGATCCGTGTAGCAGGATGTTAAAAAGGGAACCCGCTAAAAAATGGATAGAGGAAAGATATTTGCCAGAGAACACAACGTTATTTTTTGGTATCCATTGGAGCGAAGAGGAGCGTTTGTCGGCTATCAAAGACAACTGGCGCCCTTATGCAGTGCGTTCACCAATGTGTGAATTTGAGTCAATGTATATTGCAGGAAACGAAATAAAAGATATCTGGTTAAGGCTTACTAATGTCAGAATTCCGAGACTATACGATATGGGTTTTACCCATAACAACTGTGGCGGTTTTTGCTGTAAAGCTGGCAAAACTCACTTCAGGAGGCTATTAGAGCAACTACCAGATAGATATAACTATCATGCCCAGAAGGAAATAGAGATAAGGAGAATTGTTGGCAATAGAACAATACTTAGAGAGCAAAAAAATGGGCGAAAATTTATGCTTTCATTGGAAGAGTTCGCGAAAAGAGAAAAATCTCAAGACGAAACGGAATGTATTTCTTGCCAATGTTTTGGATGGTTCAGCACACCAGAGCAACACTTCATGGGGGAGGATACATGTATACAGTTCAGGTAATGGTTTATGGCAATTGGTACGAAGTTAAGCCGAGTAGAATATCAGGGTGAAAAAGCATGACCTACCAACAACAGAAATACCAGAGCGTGAAACGCGTATACCACGACAGACAAACCGGACTTACTACTTATGACCGTATCGACAAGCATCAAACACGTTTCGATAGCATCAGCGAATTTAAAACGTATATCCTCTTGGAAGAACACTTTAGTGCTAACCACTTTCAAATTGAGGTTCATCCAACGCTTGCTATTGGTGAGTCAGAATGGCAAATTGACTTCTCGGTCACAGCGCACAAGGGCGATACAGGCGCGTGTATATTGCTCGCCGAAATAGTCAACAGTACCAATGGCACTCACCACACAGCGATAGACAAAATATTTGTGGAATACAAAGGTTTCCAGGATAAAAATTTCGTGAGAAAGATGTCGAATGTGGTCACTTCAGCACCAAATTTTAGCAAAAGCATAATACTGGTAAGCGAGTATGATAGCGCATTCGGGTGCTATGACAAAAACAGAAAAAGGTTCCATTGCCATCCTGTCTTATCTATGCCATTGTTTAAGAGTATTCTTGAATCAGTACTATAGCATTTAGAGGAAAATATCATGTCACCTAAAAAAGCTGAAATTATCGACACTTCCAACTACCTCAAATTAGGCAAGCATCACTGGAAAGAGTTTACCAGTGCCACTGGTAAGTACGATCCTGGCAAAGCGAACTTTAAACCACGTATCGAGATGTTGTCACCTAATGGCTACGAAAAAACCTTCTATGACCACGAAAAACAGACGATGGCGGAAGTGCTATACGACGCCGAATACGTGTACGAACATTACTACCAAAAACTAGTGGTATCGATGGGATGGATGGATAGTGGAACACTTGATGAGGATGTGTTGCAACTGTTCTTTGAGAAGTTCTTTGAGTATTGCAAGAATGTTGGTGAACGTGAACACCTGGCAAAGATTGAACAACGCGCTCAGCAATTAGCGATTGAGTTTCCCGGACAAACAGTAGAACAATGGAGGGATTTTCTAGTGCAACAAGCAACAACCCCCACAAAGAAAGAGGACACACCACAACTAAGTGATGCATCCTCTGAGGTAGCTAACGAATTAAAAGTTGAGAAATCAACAACGAGTAAGAAAAAGGCTGCCGCTAGCTAGCTTTTGCTTCTAGTCTTGATATCCTTTCCCCAAACTCGTCAATACGACTATCGACCCTATCAAGCACTACAGATATTTTCTCTGTGGTGCTTTTTAGTGTGTCCATATCTTTCTCTATCAGAATGAATGCACGTTCACGTTGAGCCTTGCTTTCTTCCCTGAGCCGAACCATGTTTGAACGTTCTTGCAAGTACAACACGAGTAACGATATGAACGCTGGAACCCCTAACGAGAGAGCCATTTCGGTTATTTTGTCCACAATAAAAACTCCTATTATCCTAAATCAAGCCCCTGATAAAAAAAGCCCCTTACAAACAACTTTTAACGTTACCTGTAGGGGTGCTGGAAAGTGTTACTCTGTAGTAACATTTTGAGTGTTAGTTTGAGTGTTACTTTGAGTGCTAGTAAGGATATTTTGCTGAGTAACACCTAAAGTGTTAGTTTGAGTGTTACTTTGAGTGCTACTTTGAGTGCTACTTTCTGGGGGGGTATACCCCTACTCTCTTTTGAGTAATTTGTTGATGGAGGTTTGAATACCAGCACTACGCTGTAACTCAGCTTTCGCAAGAGTTTCAAGACTATCGAGCGTAGCACCTTGGTTCTCCCCAATGTATTGCCACACCTGAAGCCTCACGTCTCTGAAGTACCTTGGTGGCGAGAATGATAACACATATTGGTTATCAGGCGTTGACGGGAAAGTAGTGAACCGATGAATTATGTACCTGTTGAAAACCACTCTCACTTTCTCCCCTTGTGCCGCACCCGCTGTACCGAAAGGCACTAGAAACGCTTGAAACAAGTCGCCACCGTTGTACCAATTAGGTTTTGCCGTGGTGCTGCTAACAATGAATGCAATCGTGTTGTGAGTGAAAACCACGTCAGGCTCTATCGCGGGGATAGGTCGGTATCGGTCACCATCCTTACTTGCTACGCGATTAATATTGATAACTTGTTTCCACTCACTAGCGATTGTGTACATTAGTTCCCAGCACCCTCTTGCACATCACCACCCTTAGCTGTCACTCTTTGTTTGAGTGTCGCTGGTACTGTGCTGACGGTTGCGCTACTGATAGCTGCCCCTGCCTGCATTATCCCGTATGTGCCCCCGCCCTTAATGGTGAAATTAGGGTAGACATCAGACGCGGTAGGAGTAGTCTTGATCTTTGTGGTAGGGATAAGTTCTCCAAGCGCCTCAGCGATGGTTGGAACCGTTGCCCACAACGGGAATGCAAAGCTAATAGTGTGGTATCTCTTGGGCTTGCCTGTAACAGGTACACCGATCTGCTTACCAGTTTTGATAATGACGCTACGTCCTCCAACCGTCCTGCGAATAGGGACCGGTTCACCAGCGTTCTTGCCGTCGGTATTGGCGGCGCTTTTACTCAAAGTTGTACCATCTGCAAGCGTTAGACTGCGTTCGGCGGTATAGTTTCTTTTTGCCCCGTAAATTGTTCCGTTAAACGTTTTGTTCTCGATATCTAAGAAGCGTGCCACGTTTAATCGGCAAGAGAAATACCCGTATGGATCAACCTTCACCCTACCGGCATCTCCGGATGTTTCCCTGAAAAGTGCATACCATGCCCTACCTAAAGGTTTATCTGCCATTGTCCCCCCTAATAAGTATGAAAAACGGGGTAGGTTAGTACCCCAAAAAGAAACCCAAAAAAGAATTATGCGTATGCAGCACTAGAGGTATCTAGCCCAACAACTGACACAATTTGTAATTGATAAGTACTAGTGAAGAACTGGAGATTGTCAGTGATGTCAGTCTGTACAGTACCAGTGGTAGGCAATGAATACGCGTTGAGCCGCTCGCCGGGGGTTGCGGTAACGTTAGCGTTGTTCTTCTTGATTTGAGCGATCGCCGCTGCTTGTAAGACTTTTGCAAAGAACTCAGAGGTACTGACACCATCAGGCAGTGAGGGCATGGAACTAACATAACTAGCCACCCCCGCGTCAAGGATGTCAGCGGAAATCTCGGTAAGCGTTAAATCAGCGGTAGCAGCCATATACTTGCTCTTATGTGAACATGACAAATACAACACTAGCGTTGCCCCCAAGGCTCGTCAACGCCTCTGAAAAAGATTTTTTGACGTTTTTGGCATGGAGCGCTAGACAAAGTTTTTCTGACAGCTTAAGGTGTAGGAATATTTTTTCTCACTAGAGGCGATGTCCCTATGGCGCTAGAGACCTTCACTATCAAGAGCAAGGTGTGTATAACTTTAGACCCAAATGCGGGTAGTACCGTAAAGCCTCTATTTGTTTACGTACCCTACAGTAAGTCAGGGTACAGGCTTGTGCATGAATATCTTGAAATCGAAAATCTAAAAGCAGTGAGTTGGGTTTATTCGCTGGCTGAGGTTGAGTTCCCTGTTTTTGAGTTGGAGGACACAGAGAGTAAGCAGTTGCTAACGGCTATTAACCTAGAGTGGAAATCGCCAAGGATCCAGATGGATGTGGTAATTGACATCGGCAACACCCTGAGTTGGCAAAGGGTAGCAGCGTATAGCTTGCTTAATTCTTCACCTTATCCATACCGCGAATACTCACTTGGTAACCACACGCTAGGTGATAATTGCATGATTGGGTTACAAATCAGGAATGTAGGCTTCGGACTACTACAAAATGGGACTGGTGGGCAAGACAAGGTAACAGCCTTCGCTGACTTAAAACGAGTTATCACTATTGAAAAAATTGTTGATACTAGCGTCAAGATTGCGAATAATATCACTACTATCCCGTCTACGATCGTCAACACTAATATCAACAGGAAAGGGCTGACATTCTTTAACAGTAGTGATAAAAATATTTTCATTGATACCGTCAACACTGTTAGCGCTAGCAGCCACATGGTGAAGCTTGAGCCGGGTGATTATTATGAATCCCCAGCACCAATTTACACGGGTAATTACTATGCTGTGGTTGCTTCTGGTAGTTCTGCGATTGACATCAGGGAGTTTGTGTAATGCTTGCCGACGCTCCGTCTGTCACAAAAAATGTTCCATCGGGTGTGTTAGATAATTTGAGGAAATTCAATGAAGATCACGTTGATAGAGCCAAGAAAAACGCTGGTGAATTTTTTAAAAAACTTGATGATTTTAGTAGTGGATTAGTTGACGCTTTGAAGGATTTCAGGAATACTCGACTTGTCTACGATGGCTGCAATGCCGGAATTAGAGTAGGCAATGGCGGGGCACTTAATTTTTACAGGAATAAATATTGCGTGCCACCTCCAGCAACATCTTCAGGCAGTCTAGAGGATAAACTAAGACAACTCGATTTATCGTCGTGCGGCTCGATTTCCTTCGGTATTTGCTACCCTGTAAAAATCTTTAGTGGATACAGAATAGCTTCTTCTTTAAAGGAGATGTTCAATGCTTATCTTACATGGTCTGCAATAGCCAATGGAGACCCTTACTTGTACTACGCTGATGAGGTGGAATGGGTGGAATCAGGGGGCGCTACCGGAGTAATTAGCAATATAGATATTGGAAGTGGCGTTACTTATAGGATTTTTCATGGGATTGGTAATGGGTGCAACATCAATGGAGACCCATATAATTTCAACCCGCCACGATATTATGCGTTTCAATCCATCATCGAGATAACAGGATTAAAAACAAGACAATCAATTAATATCATTCTTGACTCTCTTGTAACTTCTGACGGCATAAAGCCAGAGGTTTACAAATTAGATGTTTCTTTGCCTTATTCGGTAAATTCTCAATGCCCTATTGGACGTATCCCGTCCGACCCACCGCCGCCACCGACACCCAAGGAGTGTGATTGTATGTGTTGCCCCGAACAAGAGAAAAAACTTTCTGATAACGAACATCTGCTGAGACTGATACTGAAGAGAATTGGTAGTTTACCCGCCAATGTTCCTGATAACTTTACCAAGCAAAACCCGCCATTCATAAATATTGAGTCACTTGCAGAATTGGCACTCTGGCAAATGCAGCAACTCGATGCGTTGGTGGGAGCTTACCCGATTGAAATCAAAATAGAAGATTCCGACTCTACCAAGGGAGGTAATCAAGAAGAGAAAATCACGATACCCAATCAAGCCGAAGCCATTGCCGAAATGATGGGACTAATGTTGACCATCAAACGTGACACTCATGCAACATTAATTACTGCTATCAAAGCAATGGCGGAGGCGGGCATGGGCAAACAGTTAGGAGTGAAAACATTGGATGTAGCATTAGCTAATGCAGAATTCTTAGGGTACAAGCTTGAACAGAAAAAGAAAAAAATACCATCCTTATTTACGCCCAATGGGAAGAACATTGAAGAAACCCTAAAGGAGAAAGAAGTGGAGATTATCACCTATGAAAATACTGACAAAAAGGACTTGCAAGACGATGTTAAGAAACTTTTGGAAACCGCGGCACGATGGAATGCTCAAAACTGGAGACGAGTTGAAGGAGACCCTGTAGAATCTTTAAAACAAATGCTATTCGGAAACGTAGAAGCGGTAGCAGAACAAAATACGAAGATTGAACAAGATGATTTCGATAGCTTCACTGAGCGTGCCGAACGCGGCTTCACGGATATTGACGGCATCACGGATGTAGACAGTCCTTGGGGGAGACCGTTCACCCAGCGACCAAAAGTAAGGGAAATTGGTACTGAGCAGGGCAGATACGATGCCGACGGGGAAGAGATACTCAAGACATAGGTGGTGGTATTTTTATGGCGATAAGCTTCAATTTATCGAGATTGACATCACGAACGGTAAGAGCTGCCCAGGGTACTCGCATTATCCGCAGTATGGAACAGGGAATGCAGCAGTCAGGACAATCCACTGGTAATGCAGCACTGGATTTCATAGGTTTCGTGTTCAACGCATCCTGGAGTCTTACTGGTTTCCTGGTGGGAAAGGTCACCGGATATTTTAAGTTCAGTTGGACAACCTTTTGGTCATGGTTTGTTAGCACAAAACAATTCATCTGGAACTTTAATTGGAATGCATCTGACGAACAATTAGATGCAAGCATTAGAACAAAATGGCGTGCTTTAGCAACTTCTCTGGGTGCAACACTTGGGAGCGCGTTCGGGTGGGTGTCCTGTGGCATTTTACCTGGTGCGGTAATATTTGCGTTCAATGAACCGCTGGGAGCTTTGGTACTCAAAAATGTCACTGAAGAATTCCTAGAAGAGTTTCTTAGTAATCTTGGGGCGCTAGTGAATCAAGCACTGAAACTTGGCACTCAGATACTCATCACCGAGGTGTACAAGAATACTCGGAAACTCATAAAGAGTAACAGTAAACTCATGAAAAAACTTTTCGGGAAAAAAGCGGAACAAGCCGTCAAAGCATGGGGTGAGAAGGATGCCAAGCCTTGGTCATTCGCTTTGGGTTTCGAGGAATTTCTTGATAGAACTTTTGGTGAGGATGGCTTTTGGCGGGAACCTGCTGAGGAATTTTTTGAAGAAGCTGATGAAGCTTGTGTAGAAGCTGGATATGTTGTGGCAAATAGCGTTGACACATACCTGGCCCAAGATATGCTAAGTCGGCGCGCCGCACCACCCTTAGGAAATACTCGATATGTAGAGATAACACCCAATAGAGAAGTGCCTAGCGAGCGAATAGTACTTGGTGGAAGAGAGGAATTATTGCGACCCGTAATAATCCAGACACTCGCTACTCACGAACAATTCAACGGTCGTGACATGGGAGTTATTTACGGTTCCATCCTCACTGAGATGCCTGAACGGAGGCATAGACCTGAAGTAGTCCTGAAGTTCTATAGGAGGCAGAACAAGAACCCCGACAAGGGAGAGATAGCAGAAGCTTTAAGTATGCAGATTGGTTTTAGATTAATGAACAAGGGTAAAGAAGATTTCGCCGATGATAGCTATTTAAAAACTCTCGCAGAAGCCATTCATAGAGAGATGTGTACACCACCGTTTAAGGTTAGCAAGGGGAAACAAACTTACACTTATGCTGACCATGAGAAAGGATATCAATTTAAGTTAGATGTGAAGGATGAAACAGAGGCAAAACGCATTATCAAAAAGGTGCTGGATATTCAGCAACACAAAATGAACGATGACTTATTCAGAAAGGGAAGCCAGCGAGTTAATAAAAAAGATAGGACTATTCCAGATAAGGTAACGATACGTGGGGAGCGCGTAGAGTTACCGACATCAGGGAAGGAAGGTGAGGTAAATTTTCAGTTCGCTTATTTAAATGTTGGGGTAAATGTCCCACCAATTAATTTAGTTGACTTAACAGGCAAAAAAAGGAATGTGGTCTATGTGTCTAATTGATGGTTTCGATTATGAAGATGTATATGTCTCGATAGGGCAAGAGGTAGAGTATATCGATGGTTTGGGTAAACGCAGGGCGGGTAAGATTCTATCCATCGATCAAGACAAAGACACTGTTTATGTATCAACAGGTTTTATTATCAAGTACATGGAAGAAGTACACGCTAATAATCTGATTGTTGAATAAGGGATAAAACAATGCCACTACACAAACGACCGATTGAACTATCAGCGGATCTTACGAACTTTGAAAATTCAATATCATCTATAGACGCAAGGGTTTCAGATATTGAAGATAATCGCGCTAACGGTACACTGAACAAATCTTTAATATCTGGTAGTGACAGCGTGGCGATCGCCCGCAGATGCATCCTGACATCTATATCCGTCAACACTCCATGTAGGTTAAGAGTATATAAATCACTCGAATCCCTAGAGGCGGATAGTAGCAGATTGGTAACTATTGACCCAACCGGCAATCATGGTTTATTGCTTGAAGTTGTGTTCACTGAAGACTTACTGACACTGATATTGACGCCAGCGATTCTCCTTTTCCACGACACGGATATTTGTTACTTCAATGTATCTGTGAACGCTAATACAACAATCAACTATTCAAGGGTATAACAATGTCTATTGCAACAATTACACGTACTGCTTATACATCTCCCACATCGCAAGCAACCTTTCTGTCGATGCTTGATACTGCAATGGGTGTAGCGGGTTTCACCCTTTATGATTCAAAAAATATCACTACGGTTGAGAATAGAATCTACTCACTTACGGTCAGTGCATCTGCTAAAGGCATTGTTTATTTAAGAATGTTTCTCACGACTGCGATGTCGATAACAAGTCGTCTTAGTAGTGCATGGAATACTAGCACCAATACAGCAAGCGATGAAGGAGGGTCTACCACCGCTACAGGCTTTTCTCTCACCTCGTTGGAAACGATAAATTTCATTGCTATCAATAGCGCGGAATTGAAGGGAGTATTAATCACACAAGGCACTGCTTCATTTTTACTCGGCGTAATCCGTCCGGCTAATATTGAAAACTGGTATGACGAGTCACAATTCAATATGGCTATCAATGCTGATAATACCAACAATGCAGCAATGAGGGGAACCACACTAATACCTGGTGGTAGTGGTAATGCTTGGGGCACAAATTTGCACTCACTGCTAAGTAACGTCAACCCATTCGCGGGAAACACAAGGCAGATTAAACCCATAGAATTCTTGAATCCATCAGGGTACGGAACTGTTGCACACACCAGTAGCGACTTGGTGTATTGTGCACCTAACGGCATTACTGGTACCGGTATAGCTGAACTCGTAACATCTACTGCAACTTATTTGTATCTTGGCAAGAACAGTTCTCTGTCTAGCGCGTTAGCAGTGAGGATAGCGTAATGGCTCAATTTGCAGCAAAACAGGGTACTACCGCAACTCCGGCAGGTAATATCAATAAAGTCAGGTTACCTGCTAAGATAGCCGTTTTGAGCGAACAAGAAATAGTCAATATCCGCCCAAGCTCAGGGCAATTATTCCCCAGAGTATAGCACCTTCCCCAAAGTGCTATAAAAAAGTAACACCCTGAGTGTTACTTGGAGTGTTACTTTGGGTGCTAGTCAACAGAATATCTCCACTAACATAAAAAGTGTTAGTTTGAGTGTTACTTTGAGTGTTAGTTTGAGTGTTACTTTGCAGGAGGGTATAGGTTACCCTCTTTTTTTGTGGCTACAGTACTGGCATCACGATATCACCTACACTACCTAAGTACCGTTTAGGGACTTGCGAAAAAATAAAGTACCAGTAATTCTAGAATATTTAGGAAGCGCGGATCTATCAGCCCTCACTAAATCTGTAGAATGGAAATCCCTCAAGTCATGCTGACCGACACTATCAAATCT
>JAHHHB010000166.1 GCA_019359545.1 Desmonostoc geniculatum HA4340-LM1
ATATTTCTACACAGACAGTTAAAAACTACATTGCACAACAACGAAGCTGACTGGTAGGCTAAAGCCTACGAAATAGCTTTCATCCCTGGGCTAAAGCCACAGGGTTTTCAGCATATCCTTTATAAACGGATGGTTCATCGCTAAATGGTACAGGTATGCTGCTGCTTGCTCACCAATTGTCGGATGAAGAAGTTCGCCGCCAAAGGTGGCTTGAGGTTGTGCCAGTGCTGAATCTAGCAAACCTTCGTCTCTGACACCTGATGTTCCACCAAAGCTGTTTATCTCATCTTGATGAATGTCTAAGATTTGAGAAATAGAAAGAAATCTAGGAGTCTGCAAGGCGACGGTAAACCTCCTGCCATTTCTGTTTAGAAGCTAAGTAAGCCTGCCATACTTCTTCATCTGAAGCAATTTGATTGGAGGCAGTATTTTCTAATTTATCTTCATTTTGTTCAATTTCGCGGAAATATTCGGCAAAATCAGGAATATTTAATAATAGCTTTTCAGTTGCTTCGCTTTCTTGTGTTTTTTGCAAATAAGCAAGAATTGCAACTGCTACTCGCAACTTTTCAGGAGGAAGTTGACGCAAACGGCTTTCAGCTTCTGATAAATAAGTGCTGTGCTTTTGTTCTGTTGTCATCTTTATCCCAAGCTAAGTTTGTTGCAAGACGTTGTGAATCAGTTCTGCTGCTAACTCTAGCTTATCGCGCTGAGTGATGTCATTGCGATCGCAACGTCGTGGAGTGAGGCAATCCCATATCTAGCGATCGCTTCACGCTGCGATGGAAGTATTTCTTGTGTTGAATGGTTTTCAGATGAACGCAGCGGTGGATGAACAAGAGCGGGTAATTTTACAAGTTGTGTCTAGTGAGTTAGGTCTATACATACGTTGTAGTACACTGTCAAATGCTGGTAATCATACTGAATAATTGCAAAATAAGAAATTGTTATTTACTTGCTATAGCATAGATCCTTTACAGATTATGGGAATGGCTATCAGCCTGTTAAATAACGCGATCGCACCTGCCGAATATGGGTTTAAGTAAGTCGGTGCAATAAAACCAAACTGTGTAAACAAAAGTAAATCAGGCTCAAACTCTTTCTCCCCCAGCAAGAACTGCCCCCAGCAAGAACTGCGTTACTCCAACAATAATTATTTACGCCGACTTACTTAATGCCCTGGAATCTGATTAATTCGTTGGAATTTCATTCTCCTTAATTGACTTCTACAACAGCAGACTTAATCACCCAATGACCTTTGGAGAAGGAATTCCAAGAATTTTTTCAGAGACCGATCGTGCCTAGACTTAACTTTCCACCCAATTTCATTGGCACTGCTGGTTCCGACACTTTAGTCGGCAAAGAGTTAAATACATCTCCAGCAACAGGTATTGATATTTTAACTGGAGGTTTCATTTGTACGGGTTCAGGTAATGACACCATTGAGGGCACAGCTGCTGCCAGCATCAGTAGTTCTGATAGAGGTGGCAATGGGACTGGCATTGCTAACCGCGGCCATGTGAATACAGGGAATGGAAAAGACACGATCGCTGGTACTGGTACTGGCGGCGATGCCAGGAATGTTGACAACGGTAACGGCGGCGACGGTGGTACTGGAAGTGGCATCGCTAACATTGGCAGTCTAAGTGCAGGAAACGGAAATGACACGATCGCTGGCACTGGGACTGGTGGCAACGGTGGCAGGAGCCCATTTGAGATCCCTGGGAACGGTGGAGTTGGAACGGGTATTGCTAACAGTGGCAGTCTAAGTGCAGGAAACGGAAATGACACGATCGCTGGCACTGGTACTGGCGGCAACGCTGGCAGGAGCGGAGGTGGAAGTTTTTATAACAACGTTATCGGGGTCGGCGGAGCTGGCACAGGCATCGCTAACAGCCACATTCTAAATGCTGGGGACGGAAAAGACGCGATCGCTGGCACTGGTACTGGCGGCAACGGCGGCATTTACAACACTTTGGCAAACGGGGCATGAGTGTGTGAATTCACCTATCTGATGCTTTACTCAGTAATCAGTCAAATTGGTGTTATTTGCCCTGAAGGTGAAAAAGCATGTACCAGCGTATATACTCTTAGCTCCAAATTGGGATAGATTGACTGTAATTCAGTGATTACTTGGGTGTATGCAGCTTAGCAGTAACAATCAAGTGACGACAATCACACTTATACATGATTAGGATCGTCTCATTGCGATCGCCAGCTAGGCATAATTAAGGACAACTGAACTCTAGCCGAGTCATTAATAGGGAACACACTAGTTACCGACAGCCTTTTTTAAGGACTGTCGGTTTTTTGTTATTAGTCATTGGTCATTGGGCATTGGGCACAAGAGGCTCCAGGGGTACGGGGAAAGACTGCTGCAACTTCTTTCTCCTCTGCTCCCCTGCCCCTCTGCTCCCTAATTTCCCCAAATAAAATTTCCCCACAACTGGTTGGTAACTTGACACAGATTTAGCCACAGCCACTACCAAATGTGGGGAAGTTACGATCAAATTGGTAATCTTATGCTTATCGAGTGCTAAAACTTGACACTCACTCTAGTAGAGCAAAAGCATACTCCTAGAATCAGCACACACTTTGTATTAAGACATCGCTTGAATGATGTAATCAAAGTATGGTGCAGCTTGGATAGAATCTTCTGCACTCAGTAAGTCGAGAGCGGCTGTTTTGAGTGAATTGATAGCTTCTACCATTCCAGGCACGGGAACGCCCAATGAGTTGTACATTTCCCGGACGCCAATCAAACCAATTTTTTCAATTGGCTCTTTGTCGCCGGCAAGTACACCATAAGTAATTAGGCGTAAGTACCAACCAAAATCACGGACACATAGAGAGCGTTGGCGTTCACCGTAGGCATTACCACCGGGAGAGATAAAGTCAGGGCGCTTTTGCCAAAGTTGTTTGGTTGCTTCCTGAACTATCTTTTTTTCATTTTCAGCTAGGGTCGCAGCAATGCGCGTCCGTTGTACGCCGGTTTCCAAAAAGTCTTTGATATTTTTAAGTTCGCCACTGCTGGGATAACGCAGTTCGTCGTCGGCTCTGAGAATAACTTGGCTAATTACAGTCATGATGATTGAAATCACCTTAAATATTATCTGCTAGTTTAGCGAGTTGGAGGTACACAAGTGAAGGGATAGGAGCTACTTATGTATTGAATTTACACGTTTGGCTAGAGGATGAGGGATTAGGGACTCTTGATTGGGGACTGGGGGAGCAGAGGGGAAGTTGTAGTTAGTCTTACCCTCTGCCCGTGGAGCCTCTTTTCAATGCCCAATAACAAATAACAAATGACAAATGACAAATGACGAATGACATATGACTAAAATAATTTGGCAACAAAGTGAATTAATTGAAGTGACGATCGCCAATCTGAGTGATACTGGCGATGGTGTGGGACGCGCTAATGAACGTGTAGTGTTTGTCCCGGATACTGTACCAGGCGATCGCGCTCTTGTCCGTTTACTACATGTTAAACCTAAATACGCCCAAGCTAAGCTCCACGAACTATTGCAACCATCTCCCCATCGCATCCGTCCTGGCTGTATTGTGGCTGACAAATGTGGTGGTTGCCAGTGGCAGCACATTGATTATGATTACCAGCTTGTCGCTAAGCAAAATCAAGTTATCCAAGCCTTGGAGCGCATTGGCGGTTTTATCCAACCACCAGTAGATCCAGTATTGGCTGCTGCTTCTGCTTTCGGCTACCGAAATAAATCTACCTATCCTCTAGGCACGTCGGCAACAGGACAAGTACAAGCAGGTTACTACCAAAAAGGTAGTCACCAATTAATTAACTTAAATCAATGTCCAGTCCAAGACGCGCGTTTAAATCCTATGCTTGCGGAAGTTAAGCAGGATATTCAACAGTTGGGTTGGCAAATTTATGACGAACGCCGTCACCTTGGGCAAATTCGCCATCTGAGTTTACGCATCGGCCGGCACACTGGGGAAATGTTGCTGACTTTGGTGGTGAAGGACTGGAATTTACCAAAAATTGAAACCCAAGCCAGGGAATGGTTAAAGCGTTATCCGCAGCTAATGGGAGTGTGCCTGAATCGCAATGGCGATCGCACAAATGCTATCTTTGGATCGGAAACCCGTTGCATCGCTGGAGTACCCCACCTGCGTGAAAGATTTGCTGGACTTGAATTTCAAGTGCGCCCAGATACATTTTTCCAAGTTTATACAGAAACAGCAGAGGCACTATTGGAGGTAATTCAGTCAGAACTCAATCTTCAAGGGCATGAATTCCTAGTTGACGCCTACTGTGGTATCGGCACTTTAACTTTGCCCCTCGCCAAACAAGTACGTCTTGCTACAGGCTTGGAAGTGCAAGCAGCAGCCGTGGAACAAGCTATTTTGAATGCCCACCGCAATGAAATTAAGAATGCGACGTTCCAAGTCGGCGCAGTTGAGAAATTGCTGCCAAAAATGGGCACAATACCAGAAGTCGTAATCCTCGATCCACCACGTAAAGGATGCGATCGCGCTGTCATCGATACTTTACGGCAATTGAAACCATCCCGAATCGTTTACGTCAGCTGTAAAGTAGCCACCCTCGCGCGCGATCTGAAATTACTCTGTGAAGATGGGCAATATAAGATCGCACGGGTACAACCTGCTGATTTTTTTCCCCAAACTGCTCATGTGGAAGCTGCCGCCTTTCTTGTGCTATCACATTTGGATAAGGATGCTGATTCCTTTAAAAAAACTGAAATTTCAAATTTGTAGTCTAGTGCATACTAATAATGCTAAAATCGAATTAAGCTAAAAATAGAAATTCATTTTGTTTAAAGAAATTCAAGTTGCATCGGCTCTAAAAGTATGGATGGGATTGTGTAAATTACAAATCGGCAAGTCCCTTAGAGTATACCAATACTCAATAAAATTCATAGCATCTTTTTAAGTTGCTAATTCCATTATCAAATTTATTACAGCCGTTATATATCCCAACAATCCCAACTTATTTATAGAGCCAATGCTCCCTAGCATTTTCAAAATTTAGTTTTAAAGACGCAAGTTTGAAGGCAGCATGACCACCTCAATTTTTATCAGGGTGCCTGTGACACCAAACTGATGTCTAGCTAACTGAAAGCTATGGGGTTTCTCTAGTGATTACTATTTCCCTCCGTCCAGTTGGACGTTATTGGGGCACAATTAGTTTTGCCTCAACCCTCTATCTTTGTCCAATATTAGATTTATTGTTGGCAGAAATTCCAGCAAAATTACAATCAGAACTGCGCTTAGGACTTCAAGAAGCCCTAGTAAATGCAGCTAAACATGGCAATAATCTCGATCCGAGTAAAAGAGTTGTAGTGCGTTTTTCCTTAATAGATAATCAATATTGGTGGATAATTTCAGACCAGGGTAGCGGCTTTACTCCCTCAGCGATTAGTGATGAAGAACCAACTGACTATCTGCCACCAGATGAAGCAGAAAGTGGTCGTGGTCTTTGTCTTCTCCATCAAATTTTCGATCAGGTAGAGTGGAACCGCAAAGGCACAGAATTGAGGCTTTGTAAACAAATGCAAAATCGCCGGGGACTATCTCTGCGACGGTAGTTGTAATTAGGAGTTAGGAGTTGGGAGTTAGGAGTTAGGAGTTGGGAGTTAGGAGTTAGGAGTTAATAGTTTAAAACTTTTAACTCATCACTCCTAACTCCTAACTTTTCCCGTGAGTTGGACAGGGAGGAGCAGAAATAGAACGATCTAGCCAACCAACTGCTTGTTCTAGTCTGGCTTGGGCTTCTTGTGGCTGATTGTTTAAAAGATAAACAAGAGCTGCTGCCACTTGTTCATTAGCACGGGAATTGCGGTTAGACTTGAGGCGATGCCAATCGTCAGGAGAAATGCTCAGTCTTTGCATTAAGGCTTGGGCTAGTTCTAAAGTACTAAATTCATTCAGTTGACTGGTTTTCGGTAGCTGGGTAGATTGAGACATAATTTGAAGTCCTTTGTCAATTGTCATTTGTCAATTGTCATTTGTCTTTGGTCATTTGTCCTATCTTACCGAGAAGGGGGAAAGAGGAAAGGGTAAGGGGAAAAGGGTAAGAATTAAAAACAGGGGAAAAGGTTAAAGGGTAAAGGGTAAAGGGATAAATTTAATCTTTCCCCCTTTCCCCTTCCCCTTCTTCATAAAGTTGAGCCATTGCGTTGTCCGAGTCTGACGGCTCCTTCAGTGGCGTTTGATCCTCTCAAACCTCTCTACGAGACGCCCAAGAGACGCAAGAGATTTTGTGCTTGGTCATTTGTCCTTTGTTTATTTACTAATGACAAATGACCAATGACAAATGACAATTGACTTTTAATCTTAGTCTACTACTTGTAAATGAAGCCGTCTCAACAATCACAACCACCAGGGGAAAATCCGGAACCAGATTTGTCACAAGAAATCGAGGAAGTAGAGCGATCGCTCTTATCTTTGAGAGAACGTTACAATCAAGTGCAGGGCGATCGTCAGCAAAAGGCTCAATTGCAGCAGCGTCAAGATCGATTAAAGCGCCACAAATCTCAGACACCAGAAATCAAAGCAGAGTTACGGCAAATCAAACAGCAGTTGGAGACGCTAGAACTCAACTTAGAAAGCCAGTTATTTTCTTGGCGTAGTCTCAAAAAACCTTTCTGGCAGGCCGTCCGCTTTGGTGGAATGGGCGTTATCATAGGCTGGATATTAAAGTCTTATGCTGGATAAGCCCAATTTTGGATTTTAAATTTTGGATTTTGGATTGGGTTAATGAGTTAACATTCTTTAATATCTTTAGTCCCTACATTGACGAAATATAAGTTGCATAATATGGTAAATCGACGGATTGCAGAAATATTGCGGAGTGGTCAACCTGATGAGTCTCTCCAAGTTCAAGGCTGGGTGAGAACAAAACGTGAGTCCAAAGGATTTGCTTTTATTGAAGTTAATGACGGCTCATCGCTAGCTAATTTGCAAGTCGTCATCAATCAGGATTTGCCAGATTACGAACCTATCTTGAAAAAGCTGAATACCGGGGCTGCTGTTGAAGTGGCTGGGGTATTGGTGGCTTCTTTGGGTAAAGGACAGCGGATTGAGTTGAAAGCAGAGTCTATAACAGTCCACGGAGAAGCTGATCCCGATACATATCCCCTGCAAAAGAAGCGTCATTCCTTTGAGTTTCTGCGAACCATTGGACATTTGCGATCGCGGACTAATTCTTTTGGTGCAGTTTTTCGGGTGAGAAATGCTTGTTCAACGGCAATTCACCAATTCTTCCAAGAAAGAGGCTTTTTGTGGGTACACACACCCATCATTACTGCTAGCGATTGTGAAGGTGCAGGTGAACTTTTTAGCGTTACTAGTTTGGATTTAAAAAATATTCCCCGCACTGAAAATCAAGCAATAGATTACAGCCAAGACTTTTTTGCGAAACCTACATATTTAACAGTTAGCGGTCAATTGGAAGCGGAAATCATGGCGATGGCGTTTAGCAACGTCTATACATTTGGCCCTACCTTCCGTGCAGAAAATTCCAACACTTCGCGTCATTTAGCAGAATTTTGGATGGTTGAGCCAGAAATGGCTTTTTGTGATTTAGAAGGCGATATGGATTTAGCTGAGGCGTTTCTCAAACATATTTTTAAATATGTGTTGGAAACTTGTCCAGAAGATATGGAATTTTTCAATCAGCGCATTGATAATACTGTGTTAGCAACAGCCGAGAATATTATTAACAATGAATTTCAACGCTTAACTTACACAGAAGCGATCGCACTTTTAGAAAAAGCCGATGTCAAATTTGAATATCCTGTGAGTTGGGGCTTAGATTTACAATCAGAACACGAACGTTACCTGGCTGAACAAAAGTTTAAAAAACCAGTAATCGTCACAGATTATCCAGCGAAAATTAAAGCTTTTTATATGCGCTTGAACGACGATGAAAAAACCGTCCGCGCAATGGATATTCTCGCGCCGAAAATTGGCGAAATTATTGGTGGTTCCCAGCGGGAAGAACGCTTAGAAGTTCTAGAACGTCGCGTAGTAGCCCAAGGCTTAAACCCAGAGGAGTTATGGTGGTATCTAGATTTGCGTCGTTATGGTACTGTTCCTCATGCTGGTTTTGGTTTGGGTTTTGAAAGACTCGTGCAATTCATCACCGGAATGGCAAATATTCGTGATGTGATTCCCTTTCCCCGTACACCACAAAGTGCTGAGTTTTAGTTTCAAAACAGGCGAGTATAAATCGCGTCTACACAAACCAAGTCCATCTGAATGGACTAATAAGCTAAAAATATTTTAATTTGCATCCTCAAAAAAATGAATCTCTTGTGGGGTGGGCATCTTGCCCGCCGTGGTTGTGCAAATTAAATACGCGACAGCTTAACCCTCTTTTGTCAGAGTGGGAAAATCCAATCGCCCAAATGCTTACAGGGCTTTAATTTCCACTTTTATCTATAAATTTCAGTTTCTGTTAGAAAATAAAGCCTCAAACCTTGATGAAATCAAAGTCTCAGAATCAGGCTGAGATTATTGTTTTCCGAGAGTGACAAAAGAGGGTTAATAACTTTGAAACCCGCGAATGCGGGTTTTTCTTGTATAGTCGCCTATTTTCTAAGTAGTGGATTTCAATTCTCCACTATATTAATTCTGAATTCTGAATTCTGAATCCTGAATTCTTATTCAAGATTTTTGAACGATTGTCTGTTGGCACTGGAGACTAAATCCGATCCGAAACAAGAACTGGCAGCCTTAATGCGGGCAGCCCACTGCATCAAGGGCGCTGCAAGGATTGTCCAAATCGAGTCGGCGGTTAATTTAGCCCATGTGATGGAAGATTGTTTTGTTGCGGCTCAGGCACAAAGAGTGACTTTAACTGGCGATCGCCTTGATGTGTTACTCCAAGGAGTGGATATACTGCTGCATATAGCTGAAGCTGTTGCCGCCAATCCAAATTTAGAACTATCAACAGATGTCAGCATCACATCAGTAGTAAATGCGATCGCCAATATTTTGGTTTCAGAAGCAACCCCAGGCAATCAGGAGACAATATCTGCCCCTGTGCAAGTCTTAACATCAAAAGAAGCACCAAGCATTAGCCAAAACCGAGCGGTGCGAATGAGTACTGACAATCTCAACCGCTTGATGGGATTAGCAGGAGAATCGTTAGTTGAAGCTAACTGGTTAGAGCCATTTGCCAACTCTTTACTCAAACTGAAAGCAAATCAGGGAGAGTTGTCTAACATGCTAGAAAAGTTACAAGACTTATTAGGCAACGAGCTTTTGAATCGGCAAATTAAGGAAAATTTAACTGCCATTCGTCAAAAAGCTAACGAATGTTGCCATATGACGAGCGATCGCCAAAATGAACTAGAATTATTTTCCCAGCGGTCTGCTAACCTTGCCCAGCGATTGTATCAGGAAGTGATTGCTACCCGGATGTGTTCGTTTTCTGATGGCGGACAGGGATTTCCCCGTATGGTGCGCGACTTAGCAAAGCAGTTGGGCAAACAGGTAAATTTGGAAATTGTCGGTAAATCTACTTTGGTAGACCGGGATATTCTAGAACGTTTAGAGGCTCCATTAACCCATATTTTGCGGAATGCGATCGCTCATGGCATCGAATTGCCCCAAGAGCGTCTAGCAGTAGGAAAATCAGAAGCAGGAATTATTCGCATTGAAGTTGCTCATCGCGCTGGAATGTTGTTTATTACTGTTTCAGATGATGGACGGGGAATTGATATAGAGTTTTTGCGTCAAGCAGTCATCAGCAAACAACTGACAAACCCGGAATATGCCTTTGGGCTGACGCGCATTGAACAGGTGGTAATCTTGTCCAGATCTAATATTGCTTTGTCAGAAAATCGCCCATTTTTCCTGATGAATAATCAACCTGTGGAGTTGATTTTGGCAAGCCAAGTTTTAGAGTTACCATCACCTGCGGTGAACACAGAATCTCTATCAGTGATTGTAATTAGCGATCGCTTCAATTGTTATGGATTAGTTGTAGATCGGTTTTTGGGCGAGCATAGTTTGGTTGTCCGACCCCTAGATTCCCGCCTTGGTAAAGTCCCCAACATTAGCGCCGCCGCCCTCATGGATGATGGCTCCCCAGTGTTGATTGTCGATGTCGAAGATTTAGTACGTTCTATTGTTAAAGTATTTTCCAGCGGACAACTTTCTCAAGTGAATCAGTCTGCTTATCAGGTAGTTAGCAAAACCTACAAACGCGTGTTAGTGGTGGATGATTCCATTACAGTACGGGAAATGGAACGCAAACTCTTGGAAAATAATGGTTACAAAGTTGAAGTCGCAGTCAATGGTATGGATGGTTGGAACGCAGTCCGCAGCGGCAATTACCATTTGGTAGTCACAGATATTGATATGCCCCGGATGAACGGCTTTGAACTTACCAGCCTGATCAAAACTCATGCCAAGTTGAAGCAAACACCCGTGATTATTGTTTCTTATAAAGACCGGGAAGAAGACCGACTGCAAGGGTTAGAAGCAGGTGCAGACTACTACCTCACCAAAAGCAGCTTTCATGATGACACTCTGTTAAAGGCGGCGATCGATCTCATTGGAGAAGCGTGAGTAGCAAATTTTAGATTTTAGATTTGGGATTTTGGATTAAAAGTCGTAGGGTAGCACAGCTGTGCTACCCGAAAAATGTACAAATAATTTGAGATAATTTATTTTTTGGAAGTCCCTAAAAGCCCTTAGTACAGGTCGCCGCAAAAAAGGGTCGGAATTTAAGCTGCGTTCGCTAGGTCTATTTGGGTCGTAGAATTGGAATCTGGAATTTGGCACTTTGCGATAACTTTTAAGGTTGACTTTTCACTCCA
>JAHHHB010000168.1 GCA_019359545.1 Desmonostoc geniculatum HA4340-LM1
TGCCTTGATTCCTTCATTTTCGCATTTAAAGTGGATGTTTGAGTGGTTTATTAGACACACTACCTTTGATTTTGACACTCTACAGATGTACGGAGCTTATTCAAAAATCAAATAGGAGTCCTATATAGAGGTCAAGATAACTCTATAAAACAAATAGAAGCCGTTGCTATTGACCTGGATATTGCAAAGCAAAACCTATTTGTTTGGCCGACTCAAGCAGCAGAGGTTTTTATTTTCTCAGCAGAGGCTACTTAAAACTTCGCTGTACTCAAGTTTCTTACGCTACATCCGTTAGGATGAAAAATCACTCCTTCTAAACCTTCCTTGTTCTTCGATGTGTTCGTAATATTACAGTTCGGGAATTTGTTCAATGCTCGATTGCTTAGGGTTAAAGGAGTCTGTCTTGAAAGGTTTGTCAATGCAGCCAAGTTATGGTTAATAGAAGAACAGTTGTCAAAGCGGGCGATGGGACTCGAACCCACGACGTTCACCTTGGGAAAGTGAAATTCTACCACTGAATTACACCCGCGAGTAGCTGTTAGCCAGAATTTTAATATTACCGTACAGCATACCATTATTTATAGTTGTTTTCAATTCTGGTCAATCTCCAACGTCATACCGGAAGTCGCTCAAAACCCTACACTGCGCCGAGGAAAGTCAGTGTAGGATTATCTAACCTACAGAACAATGTCTTCACCTCGCTCAGTGAAGCGAACTTCTTTAATATTCCATGCAGCATTACTTGTTAGAGTTTTGCGGACACTACCAAATAAAGCAAACTGTTCACAACTAGAAAGAGAAGCTATTTGCCGCTTAGAATCAGGAGATAACCGCAGATCAACTGTAGCAATGCCATTTTTGACGTTAACACGATACCCAGACAAGCTCAAGTCACTTGTATCTCGTTTTTCTATAATTTTACCCACTGCATTTGTTACTGGTTCATCAGCTGGTACTGAAACCTTTTCTGGAATTAGTTCTTGACATTGAACATCACTAGTGTAAATTGTGACATTTGCAGTTTTGCTAATGGTATTTTTAGAAGTTGATGAGGAAGGCGTATTTTCTCCAGTAGATTCTTGATTTGGAGATTTTTCTCTCAACTGAGCAACGCTAGGAATTTGGCTGGAAGTTCGAGACGACGAGCTATTCGTGGGTGTTGTAAGAGGTTCTGGGGATAATGTACTGTTTGGTGTTGTCGTAGGGGATGGCGTTTTGTTGTCAATATTATTGCTGGCGGGATTAGAATTACAGCTGCTCAGACCAAGAACAATTGTTACAGCAATCAGGGGTAAAAGATATCTCTTAGTTGTCTTCATAATCTTGCTCAAAAGTTACATCACTGCTATCAACTTCAATATTGCTGGTATCAATTCCGCATAAATTTGTGAATTTTGAGCCAGTCTCTAAAGTGTCAACCTGGTATCTATTAAGCCCCAATCATTTCCTAAGGGACGACGTTAATCGCCCGAACGAGATCCCCGATTTCTCTAAGAAGTCGGGGATCTGAAGGATATCAAATACCATTGCTATATAACAGTATAAAAACCAAAACCACATCTTCCTCAAGGATAAAATTGGTAACATCTAAATGAGGTTACGTAAAATCCAAGAAGCTTAGACCGATGGATATTATTCTCGGGAATGATGCCAATTAAGTATATTTCGGTAATTATTATAGTAAAATAAACCAAAATTTAATGTTTTAAAGGCAAAACAATGAATAGAGGCTCTCAACAGAAAACATTAAGAAGGCAAAACACAATTCTTGCTGCAAAACATTTTTTAGCAGAAATGGGTAAAGACGCTAGCTCAGAAGAATTGAGATTTATCGCTGATAATGTAACTGAGATTGCACTCTTTTGGCATTTAATTGGGAATCCAGAAGAAATTTCTTCGCTGGAGTTGCAAGCATAGTCGAAGCATTAGATTGAAAATGGGGAGTGGGGAGTGGGGCGTGAAGAGATTTTCATGCTCCTGAATTCTACTGTGTTATCGAACTAAGCTTAATATTTGAGGAAAGCCGAGCTACCATTTCTGCACGAGACGAAACATCAAGTTTGCGGAATATCCGTTTCAAGGCTTGCTTAACAGAATTTTCTGTAATCCAGAGAGTTGTACCAATTTGAGCATTTGTTAGTCCTTGTGCTACTAGTTCAGCAATTTGAATTTCACGTTTTGTTAAAGGGTTAGTATTAAGAGAATTGAAGAGTGTTGATTGCAATTGTAATGTTGCACGCCAAGTTGAAATATGAAGACACAAGGCGCTCAAATCAGCTAATTCTTGTGCATTAAAGGCAGGAGTATTTTGAGTACGAGTCAAGCCAATGGCACCAAGTAGACGACCATTACCAACAACTGGCCCAACCATTACATGATAATGGTCAAAACGTGGGCAAATAATCTGCCATTCTCCAGGCGGTAACAATAATTCTTCGTGAACTACAGTGTGACGCTCAACTAAGTAACGCAACACTGGATTACGTTTCAAGGAAAATGCCGATCGCAACCCACGAGGTATGTTTTTCTCAAATTGCCAAAGCCGATCGAAGAAAAATATCCCCGAACGTTCAGCAGCAAAATACTCACTAAATTTACTCATGACTTGCGATCGCAGTTCTTGCTCATCACGAGCATGAGCGATCGCATCAAATAAAGATTGTAAAGAATTTACCATAATCTTAGCTGCAAAATGTACTCGTTCGAGGACTAGGCGTGGTGATAATACAGACATTATTCTACCTGCATAACAATTGGCAGAATAAACATGTCCCAATACACCCACAACAATATACTTGTCGATACTCAGTGGCTCTTTGAACACTTAAATCACCCTAATATCCGTTTGATTCAAGCAGATATGAATCCACAGACTTATAACGCTGGACATATTCCCGGCGCTGTCTTTTGGAATATTACTACTGACCTTCTACTACCTGATTACCGCATTAATTTTGACCCAGCTACATGGGAAAAACTCTTGGAAAATTCTGGGATTACAAATAATACCACTGTTGTTACTTATGGTGATTTTGCTGCAACAAGTGCATGGTTATTTTGGCTTTTTAAAGTCTTCGGTCACGGTGATGTGCGCGTTCTCAACGGTGGTTATCAAAAATGGATGTCTGAAGGTCGTCCAGTAACAATAGACTCACAAATTATTAGACCAACCGAATATCAACTGCAAACTCCTGATCCAAATTTGCGAGCCTTTTTTCATGATGTACAGGAATCTATTGGGAAATCAGATAGTGTTTTAGTCGATGTCCGCACACCTCAAGAATACAGCGGCGAATGGTTTTTCATGCAGCCGCCTCAAGAAACGGAACGCGCAGGACATATTCCTGGTGCAGTGTCTGTGTATTACGAGTTAGCTCTCAATGAAGATGGAACTTTTAAATCAGTGGAAGAATTGCAGACACTTTACACCAGCAAAAATATCACTTCTGATAAACAAGTAATTACTTATTGTGCTGTTGGTGGGCGTTCAGCCCATACTTGGTTCGTCTTGAAATATTTACTTGGTTACTCAAAAGTCCGAAACTACGATGGGTCATGGAATGAATGGAGTCGAATTCCGAATATACCGATTGAATAGTTTTTAACATAATTTGTAATTCGTAATTAATTCTTACTTAAATTTATCAAAAATACAACACATTCATCTGTAGTATGAGAATTACGAATTACAAAACTTGTAATTACGAGTTATCTGCAAATTTTTTCTTTAGTCATTAACGTTGTTTGCTAGAGATTATTGGGAAATATAAAAAATGAAATCAACTTAATATCCCTAGCTGGCAACTAACAAGACTATGCTTTGTAATCTGATTTCTCTAGATAAAAATACTTACGAGTCGCTGCAACAAGAATTAATAGAACTGCGTCAGCTAGTTGCCAAAGGTGCTAAGTCTTCAAATTCGCCCAAAAGCCAAGAACAGATGGCTTTATTTATTGAATATATCCCTGCTGCGATCGCCATCTTCGATGGACAAATGCGCTACCTACTGACGAGTCACCGTTGGCGGGAAGATTACGGACTGAGCGATCGAGACATGAACGGTCGCTCTCATTGTGAAATCTTTCCAGATATTTCGCCATATTTGCAGGAAATTCATCAACGTTGCTTGGCGGGAACCATTGAGAAATCCGAGCAAAATATCTTCCCTTTTGGAGAGGGGACAATCGATTGGGTGAAATGGGAAATAAGTCCTTGGTACGAAGATTCTGGTGAAATTGGTGGTATCATCGTCTTCTCTGAAGTCATTACCGCCCATAAACAGCTAGAAGAAACTGCGATATGCGATCGCCAACGAGCCGTAGCTCAACTAGAAGAAAAAGAGCAATTCTTACGCAGTATTTATGAAGGTGTTACTCAGCCAATATTCGTGATTGACATTCTAGATAACTGTGAATTACGTTATGCTGGCTGGAACTCAGCAACAGAAAAAATAACAGGAATTAGCAACGCAGAGGTAATTGGTAAAACTCCAGAATATGTACATGGTAGTGTTGAAGGTCTAGAAGTACGTCAGCGATTCAAAATCTGCATAGAAACTGGTATTGGCATAAAGTATGAAGAATGCCTGACTTTCCACGGTCAAAAAAATTGGTGGCTAACTACAATTAATCCTTTAAAAAATAGCGAAGGTCAAATTTATCGACTGGTGGGAACAGCGTTAAATATTACAGAGCGCAAACAAGCTGAAGAAGCACTCGAAGCCAGTCAGCACTTCATTAAACGCATTGCAGACTCTTCTCCTAATATTCTCTACATCTTCGATTTACAAGAACAGCGTAATGTTTACGCCAATCAAGAAATTGGCAAACTTCTTGGCTACTCTAATGAACAAATTCAACAAATGGGAACACAA
The DNA here is from genome assembly GCA_019359545.1 of Desmonostoc geniculatum HA4340-LM1. Lineage (GTDB taxonomy): Bacteria > Cyanobacteriota > Cyanobacteriia > Cyanobacteriales > Nostocaceae > Nostoc > Nostoc geniculatum. The sequence continues at coordinate 4,875 of JAHHHB010000168.1, forward strand.
GTTCTGCCTAAAATCACTCATCCAGATGATTGGGAAAAAGTAGTAAATCACTTGCAAAATTTTATTACAGCCAAGGATGGTGAGATTTATGAGTTTGAATTTCGGGTGAGACAACCAAATGGTGAATGGTGCTGGTTATACACCAGAGAAACTGTGTTTAGCCGTGGTGCAGATGGAAAAATAAACCAAATTCTTGGTGTTTCAACTGATATCACCGACCGCAAACAAGCCGAAATGCAATTACAACTCCAAGCCCAAAACTTGGAAAACACCCTGCGCGAACTGCAACGCACCCAAAGCCAACTTATCCAAAGTGAGAAAATGTCTTCACTTGGGAATATGGTTGCAGGTGTTGCCCATGAAATTAACAATCCGGTAAATTTTATTCACGGTAATCTGATTCCAGCCAGTGAATACACCCAAGACTTATTGCATCTGCTAGAACTTTATCAACAACATTTCCCCTATCCTCCAGAAGAAATTCAAGCAGAAATTACAGCTATTGACCTTGATTTTCTCAAAGAAGACCTTGTAAAACTCTTCCAGTCTATGACCGTAGGAACTCAGAGGATTCGTGAAATCGTTCTCTCGCTGCGGAACTTTTCCCGCCTTGATGAAGCTGAATTCAAAGATGTAGACATCCATGAAGGTATCGATAGTACTTTGATGATTCTGCATAACCGCTTGAAAGGTAAACCCAATCATCTAGAAATTTCTGTAATTAAAGAGTATGGCAAACTTCCTCTAATTGAATGCTATCCAGGTCAATTAAATCAGGTATTTATGAATCTTCTAGCTAATGCTATTGATGCATTGGAAGATTCATTTGTAGGAGAACAAGGACAAATTCGCATTTGCACCGAACTTTGTGATAGTCAATGGGTAATAATCCGAATTTCAGATAATGGTATAGGGATTCCGCAAGAAATACTGCCCAAACTTTTTGACCCTTTCTTTACTACTAAAGATGTCGGCAAAGGTACAGGATTGGGGCTATCCATCAGTTACCAAATTGTGGTAGAGAAACATCATGGAAGTTTGTCCTGCAACTCAATACCTGGACAAGGATCAGAATTTGTGATTAAAATTCCCATTAGTCAGTCCTAACATAGGAGTCAGAATTCAGAATAAGTAGAGCGATGCAAATAAAGCTAACAAAATCCTGATTACCTATTGCCTACTCCCTACTCCCTACTCTCCACTCCCCGGCTATGTAGATTAGTTCAAAAATCAAGCTGGATTGCTATATTTAAGTTAACTCTAGAGGCAAGGAAGTAATGTTACTTGAACTCAACCAACTAATTGTACCTGTTGGTCATCAGTTGTTGATTAAAGGTATATCCTGGTCAGGATACAAAAATATTTTGGCAGAATTGGGTGAAAATCGTAATTCTCGGATATCTTACAGTCAAGGAGTGCTGGAAATAATGGCTCCATTACCAGAGCATGAGGTAGGCAAAGTTATTATTGGAGACTTATTAAAAGTTATCCTAGAAGAACTTGATATTGAATTTTGGAGTTTGGGGTCTACAACTTTTGACCAAGAAAAAATGGATGCTGGGGTAGAACCGGATGATTGCTTCTACATCGAAAACGAAGCAGCTGTTAGAGGTAAGGATAGAATTGATTTAACAGTTGATCCGCCCCCAGATTTAGCAATCGAAATAGATATTACCTCCCGCACCCGTTTTAATAATTATCAACTATTAGGAGTCCCTGAATTGTGGCGCTGGAATGGCAATAAATTAGAAATCAATGTTTTGATAAATGGAAAATATATAGAATCTAATAATAGTTCTATTTTTCCTATTTTACCTATTAATCAAGTGATTCCTGAATATTTAAAGCGATGTAAAACTGATGGGAGAAATGCAACGATGAAAGTATTTCGTGCTTGGGTGAGAAAACAAATATGATTTGCTCATGCACTCCCTTAGCACGGTTATAATATCGGTTGGCTTGTTCTTAACCTGAGTACTCCAGAGTTTTTTTTGGACTGGCTGAGGTGGTTATATAGCCTTTCCCCACAAGCGTGAGGTAGACCTGTAAGGTCACGGCAGTGCCCATAGGTGTCAACTTAACGTGAAACCCTTGTGAAGACGTGATATTTAGTTCATTTACTTATCGTTACTCACCGCGTCACCCCACCCCGGCTTTGCTAACGCAAAACCTCCCCTCCCCTTGCTAAGGGGAGGGGATTGAGGGGTGGGGTAAAACGGGTGTGGGACAAGTGTTTGAGCCTAAGTTGACACCAATGGGCAGTGCCGTGCCCCTACACCTTGCGATGTGATGTTGTACCGCATCTGAATGGCAACCGCTATAAATGCTTTACCAACCAGTCAATATTAGCGGTATTGGCTTGGTTTTAAATGCTAACTTTTTTCTAGAAGACAAATGACTAAAAGACGACAATTTTTAAAAGGAGTAGCAGCACTTTCTAGCTTGTCTTTAACTGGTTGCGGTTGGAGGCTAGCCCAAGTACGTGCTAATTCTAGTACTTCCGGTCGAAGTGACCAACTTTATATCTATACTTGGACACAATATACTGACAAACAATTACTAAAAAATTTTAGCACTCAAACTGGTATGCGAGTGCTGGCGGATGTGTATGATTCTAACGATGTAATGCTTGCTAAGTTGCAAGCTGGAGGTGGTAGCGCTTACAGCATTATCTACCCATCTGATTATATGGTACAGAAGATGGTAGACAAAGGTTTATTAACAGAAATAAATCACGATCGCCTAATCGGTCTAGAAAATTTATTTCCCCGCTTTTCTAATCCTATTTATGACCCTAATAACCGTTACAGTATCCCTTTTAATTGGGGCACAACAGGTTTTATTTATAATTCTGAAAAAATCAAAGAACCACCAGAAGATTGGGATTATCTTTGGCAAAACCAAGACAAACTTAATAAGCGGATGACTTTACTAAATGATGTACGAGAAGTGATGGGTGCAGTATTGCGGATGCTAGGTTATTCTTATAATTCCAAAAACGAATTAGAAATCAAACAAGCTTATGATAAATTGAAGGTGCTGAAACCTGCGATCGCTGCTTTTGATACAGATGCTTGGCAAAATCAAATTCTCGGAGGAGATTTACTTTTGGCAATGTGTTATTCAGCAGATGCGGTGAAAATCTCTAAAGAAAATCCCAAACTCAAATATGTGATTCCCCGCAGCGGTTCTTCGTTATGGACAGACACTATTGTAATTCCTAAAACAGCCCCCAATCTACCAGGAGCCTACGCTTGGATTAATATGATTTTGCAACCAGAGGTAGCAGCCAAAATTAGTGAGCGCCTAAATATTTCTACGCCTAATAGTGCTGGATTTGAGCAATTACCAAAAATAATACAGAACAATTCTAATTTATTTCCCCCAGACTCACTTTTAGCAAATTGTGAGCGCATCAGACCTGTAGGAGAATTTGAAGATGTTTACGATCGCTACTGGACTCAATTAACCAGCAGCTGATTCAATTTTGGATTTTAGATTTTGGATTTTAGATTGTTTAGTCAATTCAAAGTTCATTTGGGATGTGAATTCAGATTTTATATTTATCACTAAATTCCAAATTTAAAATTTCCAGAATTATGATTAATTAAATTTGTAATTTGAGATGTTTGACTCAATCCAAAATCCAAAATCCAAAATCTAAAATTCCGAGAGTTAGGAGTTAGAAATGATAAATATTGAAAAAAATGATATTTCTGAAATAGAAGAATTGCATCGTCCGCGAATAAATTGGCTGCAACCTTTAGTATTACTTGCACCGTCAGGAATTTGGTTATTACTTTTGTTGGTGCTACCAAGTTTGATAATTTTCGAGTTAAGTTTGGTTGCAGATATTCGACCAGGAGATATCGTTAATCCTAATGGATTCAAAAACTACATACGAATATTCGACCCCCTTTACTTGCAAGTAATCTTGCGATCGCTATTTTTCGCTTTTGGCACAACAATCATTTGTTTAATTTTAGGTTTTCCTGTCGCCTATTGGATTGCTGTGGCTGCACCGAAGCGTTGGCGAAATTTGCTACTATTAGGCTTTGTTTTGCCTTTGTGGACTTCTTCTTTACTGCGTTCTTATGCTTGGATTACAATTCTTCGTCCTAGTGGTTTATTAAATAGTTTGCTAAGCTATTTCGGGTTGCCTACTTTGGAATTACTTAATAGAAGTCCGGCTGTATTGATTGGCATGAGTTACAGTTTGTTACCCTATATGGTTTTAATTTTATATGCCTCTCTGGAAAAGCTAGATCGGCGTTTGTTAGAAGCAGCAGCAGATTTAGGTGCAAATCCCGTGGAAGCTTTTTTTAAAGTAACTATACCCCAAATTTTTCCCGGAATTACTGCTGGTTCCATGCTTGTATTTATCACAGGTTTAGGGGATTTTATCGACCCAGAATTACTTGGTGGTGCTTCTAGTATGACGGCGGCGCGATTAGTTTACAACCAATTTCTGGGAGCTACTCAAAATTGGGGATTTGGTTCAGCTTTGAGTATGACGTTAATTTTAATGGTGAGTATTGCGATCGCTCTTTTAATTAAGTTTGGTGAAGCTACACCCAAACGCTAAAATTTTCAGCAAATTTTAGCGTTTGGGTGATAAGTTATTGATAGCACCCAATTCCAATAGCATTAGTTTTAATGAGGTGCCAGCGTCAGCAAATGCTTAAAATTTTCTGTACTATTATTAACTAAATCCTTAATTTTCGAGAGAAATTCATGCTCTAAATAAGGCTTAGTTAAATAGCCCTTTGCACCCAATTCTTGGGCTAGCTGGCATCGCTACTGCAACTTCCCCAGTTTCTGTTTGAATCTCCTGGACTAATTTTTCAATTTCGATGGTTGCTGCTGCTGATTGGCGAGATAGAGAACGCACTTCATCAGCTACAACTGCAAAGCCTTTGCCATATTCACCTGCGCGGGTGGCTTCAATGGCTGCGTTCAAAGCCAAGACGTTTGTCTGTGTAGCAAAATTACCAATCAAATTCACGACTTTGGAGATTTTTTGCGAGGATTCACTCAGACGTTTAATCTTTTTGCTAGTTTGGGCGACGGTTTCACGGATTCCTTGGATGGCTTTGACAGTCAAGTTCATCGCTGTATCGCCAGACTCTACAGTTTGATTGGCTTGTTGTACTGCTACTTGCACCAACTGGGCGTTCGCCACCACAGCTTGAGTAGAGTCCACCATCTGTTTAATGTCGCCTAAAGCTGCGGTAAGTTCTTCAGATTGATGTTGGGCTGAATTGGTCAGTTCCGTCAGTGAAGCATCGCTATTGCTGGAAGTTTGGGCAACTTTTTGGGCTGCTGCCTGTACCTGAATAACTATTTGCCGTAGTGCTTGTAGAGTATTATTGTAGGCGTCTGCGATCGTGCCTAACTCATCTTCTGTAATCTGTGCGCGTACTGTTAAATCGCCGTTGAGGACTGGTCTAAGGGCTGTTAGAAGTTGAATCGATCTTTGTTGGAGTAATTCTTTAGCTGCTTTTTCCCGTCCTGCTGCTTCTGCTAATTTTGTTGACTGGGCTTGTAGTTGTTGCAAGTATTCCGTTTGTTGTAATGCTAGCCCGAACTGGCTGCCAATGCGTGCTAACAAAGTAACTTCCGATTGTTCCCAATCACGAGTTCCAGAATTTTGATAAGCTGCTAGCAAGCCCCACAATTGTTCTCCAGCAAATACAGGAACGATCGCATAAGCTTTAACTTCAAACTGTTCTAACATCTCAATATGGCAGGGAAAATGACCTACTTTATAGATCAATACGGTTCAGTTAAGGCTGAAAGACTGATTACTGATGTGAAATTTAGGAGCTTCAACTCGTTGTCCAGTACCTCTGTGTTTTGGCTTTTTAGAACGAAACTTTGATACAGGTTTTTTCACAAC
>JAHHHB010000169.1 GCA_019359545.1 Desmonostoc geniculatum HA4340-LM1
CCCTGTCTCTCCCCAACTATACGATTATCATTCTTACAACTCACAATTAAAGTATGAAGTATATCTTGTCCTAATGAGTTTTGAAGCATTTCGTGACCGTTTGGCAAAAATATCGTTCAAATCACAGAGTTGTTGAAGCTGTTGTAGTAGTTGTTCACCTTTACTTTCGCCAACTCGTTTACCGTTTTGCCACACACTGGCGCAAGTCGTGCAAACAAACAAAGTATGTTGTTTATTGAGCATTAATTTTGAAGTTTGTAGAAAGAAGTCTGAATCGCAGATATGACAAGTTTCCGCAGTCGTGCAACTACAAAAACTTGTAAATTTGGCAAAAATGATGTTGCAAAAGCTTTCACGCCAGCGAAAAACTAGCGCAAATGACAGTTGCACTAAAGGCTAATTGCAATTATCAATAAACTGCCTATAATTTCACAGCCATGAGTAGTCTGTGGCGTATCTCTGGCACTATGAGAACGTGAAACTGATGATGTATTGTTGAAATGTTTGTGGCAATATTCACCTGTACCTCGCAGATGGGTATGAGTTTATCTGTTACTTTCGGCGGGCATTCTGACTCACAAGGCGAACCTTGATTACAGCTGCGGGACAGCGCCGGATTTACACCGTACTTTCCCCCTTGCGTCTGATGGCTGACTCCCACCAGAACCGAGTTGATATTGTCCTAACAATAGCATGATTATGAATTTAATAATACTTAAATTGATTGGTTGCAATAGCTACCATTTTTCAGGCGTGATGCCTGGATTGGGCATAGCGATGTCTACGACGGGCTATGACGGCTATAACCCGCCTCACTAGCTGACAAATCAAAATCCCAAAACTCTGGCATTTTGGTAGACGATACAACTTGTTACCCAAGCTAAACTAATAGACCATGCCATCGAGAAAACTGCAAAATTTGCACTTTTGAATTTGCTTGCAAAGTATATTTTTTATGATTAGAAATTAGAGTAAATTATGCTTATATGCACAAGTATCAATAAATAAAAAATTAAAAAGGTAAAGGGTTTAAAAAGTGATACCCACTTTTGATAATAATTATGCTAATTTCTCACCGTATAGCTCACTAAATGCACGGTTACTAATAATTTATTCCTACAATTTAAAAGAAGTCTTGGTTGACATAACCAAGACTTCGGATATATTTATTCAACTTAAAACCTGAAGCCAACTTTTTATCCCAAATTGCTGAAATAGATTGCCCAAAGAGTTCCTGTTACTCCCACAGCAATTAAAAGGTTAGTGAAAAACTTGCCTAATTCAGTTGATTCTCCCAGTACTTTATCATCTTGACCTGCACTGAAAAATAATGACCAGGCTTGGTTAACGTTAATTGTTTCAAAGTTGTTGAAATCGGGTCGAAAAACAACGGGGCCAATTAAATCTTTTTTAGGGAAATCAAAATCAGTTTTCATAGCAATCCTCTAGTAATTTTCTATCGGTTAATTGAGTCAAATTCTTAAATAGTCAGATTTAGTTATAGGTTTGTCAACCATCCAATCAAGCCGTGTCCTGTGACAACTTCTACAGCTATGAGTGAGACAAAACCAATCATCGCCAAACGCCCATTGAGTTTCTCGGCGTACTCGGTAAAACCTGCTCTTGGGGTTTGATCTACATAAACCTTTGGTTCAATTGCAAAGTTGTTGAGTTGACCGAGTTCGTTCATGGTAAAGCCTTTGCTTATCATGTCTTTTTTCCTTTACTTGCTTATGTAACCAAATATAACATTATGTAAATATTTTTTACAGGTACTTGACATAAATAAAGAATGTGGTTTTCCGTACTCAGCAGGTTAGGTTTACCGTATGTGCGATCGCCTTTGGCGGGTGCTTTGCACCATCACGTAGCGTTTCTCTTTTGGGAAAATCGCCTCCGGCAGTGTTTTGCACCATCGGAGTTATTTTTTAGGCTTAACCGAACAGTATTGCAACGCACCCTAGCCGAGCAACAAGTAACAGAGTACTCTCAACAACAGGAATTATGTTTGCACGCTCCGCAAGAAACTGTACTTTTTGCGATCGCATTTATGTTGTCAATAATGGAACAATAAGAGCAGTAGGAACGCCTCAAGATTTACTACAACCTGATTTAATCCGTGAGGTATTCGGTGTGGGTTCAATGGTAGAAACCGACCAGTAATGGTAAGTTACACATCAGCTTCTTCTTAGATGCAAAAATAGGGAGCAAGAGGAATTCCCTTGCTCCTTAAATATTGCTATACAGTCACTACCTTGGGTTGAGGTTTAGTGAATAACTCAGCTAAATGATGCGGTTGGCGATCGCGCCAGTTCCCCTTATGATATGCATACCCCGCAATTAACGGGAACGCCACAGTCGCCTCGGAAAACACCATCTGTTCAGTAGCTTTATCTACCTTCCCCCAAGAATGAGCCTCTTTGAGGGTAGAACCAGATAAAGCCCCATCCCGCTCATCGGCGACGGTAACTTGAATTGTATACTTGTGCATACTCGTCTCAAATCCCAGCATTTCCGCAGCTACCACCGTATCCTGGGCGAAGTTTTTGGGTACACCACCACCAATCATCACCAATCCAGTGTAGTTGGAAGCCAGTTTGCACTGCGTCAACTCTCGGAAGTCTCGCACCGAGTCAATGGTTAAATGAGATTCTGGAGAATTCCATTGGTGATGCACTAAGCCAAAGCCAGCAGAACAGTCACTAAAAGCGGGGACAAAAATTGGGACTTGGTGTTGGTAAGCTGCTTGCACCACAGATTGACCATAGTTACCCCGACGTTCTAAATAAACCGCCATCTGCTCAATAAATTCCCGTGAAGAATAGGGACGCTTCTCTAAATTCTCGGCGATTTCGGCGATCGTCATGTCACACACCCGCAGTTGGTCTTCATCAATGTAGGTGTCATATATGCGGTCTATACGTTGCTGTCTTAGCACCTCATCATCAGCAAAGGGGTCGCCAATATAATGACGATAACCTAACGCTTCAAAGAAATCTTGGTCAACAATGTTAGCGCCAGTAGACACGATCGCATCTACCATATTGTGAGTAATTAAGTCGTGGACTATTCCCTTGAGTCCAGCACTAAACAAAGACCCAGCTAAACACAGAATAATCGTACATTCTTTATCTTGCAGCATTGCGTCATAAATTTTTGCTGCCCGCCCCAAATTTCGACCTTGGAAAGCCGTCTTACCCATAGCTTCCACTAAGCCAACAACATCGAAAGCTTTGATGTCAATTGGTTGCACAGTCTGTTGCAAAAGTTCTTCACGATTCATGGTAGATTGTCCTTTTTATTGAAAATAAAAATCATCCGGTCTGCACAGCGACTAGAAGGCAAGTCTTGCCAATGTACTAGGCGCTTCGCAGTGGTCGTACCAGGACAAACCAGGATCAGATTGCCGTCTTTTATTTAACTTGACGTGCAATTCCCAGATACTCATGAGTTGGGTGAGACGATTGTTCAATTTTGCTACTAACGACTTCTCAAACACTACAAGTCACCCCGCAGAACTCAATTTACGCCAAACTAACAAGTGGTTGTCAAAACTCGCTCAATTTTCTCTAATGCCCAATCTATTTCATCTTGGGAAATAACCAAGGGTGGAGCAAAACGAATGACATTATCTCTAGTTTCTTTAGCTAATAATCCCTCTTTAGCTAAGGCTTTACAAAAACGTCTAGCACCAGCAGCTTCGGGGTGCAATTCCATGCCAATTAATAAACCTTTACCACGCACTTCCTTGATATATGAACTCTCAATTGATTGTAATTTCCTTAGAAAATATTCTCCCAGTTGTAAGGCTTTCTCTGGCAACTCTTCTTCTAGAATTACATCCAGTGCTGCAATTCCAATAGCAGCAGCCAAGGGATTTCCGCCAAAGGTACTACCATGATCTCCTGGTTGGAATACACTCATCACTTCGTCAGTAGAAATAAACGCAGAAATGGGATAAAATCCACCAGATAAAGCTTTTCCTACGAGTAATACTGCAACTCCCTTTTCTTAGGTCTGCATATCAAAGATATACGCAACTTTGATACTGATGGATTTTTTCTAAATATCTAAATAGCCGATAATTATTGACCAGCCATTCCCTTTTCTTCCAGATACGCAACTTGTGTAGGACTTCTGCCTACTTTTAGTGACGAAAACCAGTTGCCCACTCTGTCTGAATGTAAAATTTTGCTGGCATAACAACCAAGGGTGTAAACTGCAATCTTTTTAATGGTACTTTTATTTATATCCGCAATTCACAGATAAAAAATAAAAGTTGATAAACAGGCGCTGGGTATTCTAACTTAGAGACTTTTGTCTCATTCACAGTTGCACCAAAGTGCCGAATTTATACTCTTGTTTCTACCTTAATTCTGATGGATAGCCTACAGAAGTTAAAGGGATAACTTAGTATATCACTGTTTACCATCAGAGCAATTATAAAATCCATTTTTTGTCCAAATTTTTAGACAAATACCTGTTTGTTTCCACAAACTCATTTTGCTGTGTACTTTTCCATCTGGCATAATCGCATCAGTCATAATAACCTGATGAAGGTTGGTTGAAATTAGATATTTGGCTCCCTTCAAATTGGCTTTTGTGAGGTTAGCTTTAGTGAAATTCGTCTGATTTAGATTGGTCTGACTCAAATTAGCTAAAGTTAGATAAGCTGATGTGAAGTTAGCATAACTCAAATCTGCCTGAGTTAGATTTGCTAATATCAGAAAAGATTCTTTGAAGCAAGTTCCACGCAGATCAGCTTCATTCAGATTAACATCCATCAAAGAAGCCCTACTTAAGTCAGCCCAACTAAGATTTATTCCTCTCAAATTCACCCCTCTCATGTATATTCCTTGAAGGTTTATCCCACAGAAATTACGTTGTCCTGCTGCATACCTCTGCAATACTTCTTCTGCTTCCATGCTTATATTCTCCTTTGTTAACTTTCTTTAGGTAGTAGCAGAATGCTAACAAATCGGAAATTAAACAATTTTCGAGAAATTATAATGACGGTTTTGTAAGATTTTTACTTATGATTAATTTACTTAATTTCACAAATAAATTTTCATCTAACTATCTCAGTTCTAATTATCCGATGACTTCTGTTTATTAAGATTTTTAGTAAGTTGTACAATCCAGTTTGGAGTCTCTGCATTTTCCCAACCAGCAGGGCGCTTAGAGATATACCAGCCAATTGAACCAACAATTGTAGCTAGTAGAAAGCCGCCAAGTATTATTGCCAGCAAAGAAATTTGGATATATCTTGTATATGTAGGATTATTTGCTATCTCGATAAGGACTAACATTTAAAATTTTATCTCCTGTAAATACGCCCACTCTAGCGATATAAAATTAATAAATGCTGGTTAGTCTTTACTAGTAATGACTAAAAAGGAATTTCTTTCTTAATTCAAAATATTTGAGTAAAAAATCATGATTAATATTTTTTTAAATATTCTTAACTAGCTAGAAAAAATTATCTTTTTACATTACTATCCAAACTATCAAATACAGATTAGCATTGAATTCCCAAACTCTCAATGCTGGGGTGGGGGATGAAAAGGTGAAAGATTATTTCAGCGCCTATGCCAGCAAAAAAATAAACAACCAGAAAAATCCAGCTATCACGTCTCACCTTCTTGAAACGCCAACTCCAACGAAAACGGTAAACACCCAGGATTAGCAGCTGCCCACTCGTTGGCTTCTGCAATTAAGGTTTTGTTACCTGAATCGAGATAAAATTGCAGCGCGATCGCAATCAATGGTCGAGGAAGATATAAACTGAGTCACTAAGTGTCAACGTGGGCAGACCTAAGAAGTGCAAAAATACAGAGGCGAACAAAATCGTCGAAATCAGCGAATGGAGCAAGAACCGAAAACCCAGTCGTTCAAAGCACCATTACCATCTGCAAGTTGCTGAAGAAGCAAAGAGCAGGGGGTTGCCAGCACTATCGCCAAAACGTAATACAAAAAAATCCCAATCAAAGTGCCGAAGCTTTTCACGATCGCTTAAACAAACATCCCCGAACATGATCACCAAAAGTGGACAAGACCCGAAAAATAGGTCTTTCAATTAAAATCTCGGCAGCACTGTACCCGTGCCCGCACCCTTCTTGGAACGAACATACGTCTTTGTCGTATCTGTTTTACTATGCCCCAACTGGTCTTGCACTTCAAACAGCGGTTTACTATCCACAGCCCTGGATGCGTGAGAATGCCGCAACCAGTGACACGAGAATTTTACCTTTGCAACAAGAGAAATATCTTGAATCACCCGCTTAATCGCCCTATCGCTCAACGGCAACCCTCTTTTTGCTGGGTCACGCGACACATTTGGAAAAACTGGTGCGCTATCACGAGCCGTACCTCGATATTTTTTGAAAACGAGCGAAGTGTCGTGGTCTAACCCTATCTCGCGGTACTTCCCACCCTTTCCTCGAAACTTAATTGTATAGTATCCCCTCTGTCTATCCTCCGGTATGGGGTCGGGATACCACTGAAAGTTATGCCAATATAAACCCGAATAATCCTCTCTAGGTTTAAGAGGTTCATCACCTGGAACCGTCACCCTACCAACCTCACCAACACGCATCCCGCTGTAAAAAAGCAAACAAAATACCAGCCAGTGAATTCCTCCTAAATCCTTAGCAGCCGAAGCCAACTTTGCCATTTCCCAGTCTTCAAGATATCGGTCGGCTTTAGGTAAATTGCTGAAATTCTCGTAAGAAATCGTACTTGCAATATTCCGTAAAAAATAACCAATACTCTCCCCACTACCGTAACTCCACAAGGAACGCAGCATCAAAATGTGGTTAGATTTGGTATAAGGGGAAACCTCACCCCAACTATTAATAAAATCGAGTAACTTTGGCTGCTGCACTAATCGTAAATCTGGTATCCCTTCAGAGAGTACCCATCTGAGTAATTTTTGACCAAAGCTATAGTATTTACGCTTAGTTTGTTCGCGGTTCTGCGACCCAGCCCAAGCCAAAATTAACTCAGAATCATTACTAACAGCAGGAGTACGGTAGTAGTATCGCCTAATAATTTCCTCAACCATTTCAGGAGTAACCTGCTGACTAGTAGCTTTAATTACACTCTGTTGATGGTTGGGAGAAAGAATTTCTACAGAATTAACACCAGTATCAGCAGCGTCCATATAAAAAAATAGGTTACTTCCCGATATATATTTAACTTCCTGGAAGTCCATTTTCAGGAAGCTTTTATATTATTCTAAGGCTTAAGTGGATGTGCCGGCATTGCTGGCTATTGTATTTGTCGCCAAGCAACAAAGAAGGCTTTGGTGTTTTTTGTCATAAATGTGTAGCATTTAGACGGGATAGAATTTTACCGCAACTCTGTGGGAACACGTCCCCGTACCCTCTACTAGTAGTGTGAATGCACCAATTCCTGAGTAGTAGGTCATCGCTGGTTTTAAGCCTTTGGACACAACTGAATTGCATGTAATTCATCAATTGAATTGCTCCCGCCTGCGGCGGGCGAGTACGCCATCGCCTCAAATGGGCGCTCCAAAATGATACTGTCAAGGTAATTATCTTTTCGGGATGACGCGCTCACTCAGCCGCGTCCAGTCCCGTTTTACCTAGATAGTACCTAGACATGAGCCAAACAGGGAAAAACAAGAAACTGGCATCTTTTAACTGTGACCAAAAGATGTGGGAGCAGTTTATCGCCCGCTGCAAAAAAAAAGGCACGACGGCAACAGCCACGCTGACCCAATTTATCGAACTCTACCTAGATGATATAGATAACCTTGATGCAATTGGTGGCAATGATTTAGATAAACGCCTCGACTCTAAGATTAAGGCAAGTGTTGAGGAGTACTTGGTTGCTGGTAACAATAGTCACCCCAGTCTGACGAATGAAACGATATTAGCTATTTGCGAACGACTGGATAAGCTCGAGTCACAGTTTTCAAGTGAATCTAGCAACGAAACCGGAGCAATCCATAATCTCGCCGATTTATCAGAAAAAATTGAGGGGATAACAGCCCGAATGACACAGTTTACCGAGGCGATTATTAAAATTCAAAATCATCTCAATAACCAACCGAGGCGGGGCAATAAATCGTACAATAATTCATCCTTCAAAGGGCATACTCCCCGAATCCAACCATTGACCGAAGAAGGTTTAGCTTCAAGACTTGGTTTAGCGATAGAAACTGTACGCGAACAGCGAATTAAGCTGCACCCACCGCTTTTTGTGGCATGGTGCAAGGGGAAGGATAGATCGGGTATGGGGTGGGAATTTAACGAAAATACGGGATTATATCATCCGGTAAGTTAGTATTTTTATTAATTTTAAATACGCCTACACACTTGTTGATTTTTGGCATAACACCAGTTTAATTTCTCTCACGAGTGCTATGTGATTTTCTTTACCAAGGGTGGCTTTCTCCACTTATTGCAGATAGTCAGTCCAGAAATTATTGTCCCCCAAGCTGTAAAGAGTGAAATTCAACCCCCGGCAAATGCGCTACGCGCCCATTGAGGAGAGAGTAACTAAAATACAAAAGCTATGAAGAAAATCTCCTCCAATCCAAGCGCACCACCCACAATAAATCCACAAATTAAAAACACAAACAATAATCCAATCGCTCACACTGAACAGCATAATCATGCCGGAAACTCAGAATTGGAACTGCTTGCTCAGTTAGCCTTCGAGCGTTCCTACTACTACCACTTAGCCTACAGTACCTACTGAATAAATACTTGCCCACAATTGGGCAGGTAACGGTTATTTATACCTGAAAAATATGACAACAAAAATTGAACAAAATATTAACTCACTGACTCTCCAACAACTCTCTCTAGAAGCAGCTCGACTTTGGGAACAGCTAGAAGAAGTGGGAGACGAACAAGGTTCTGTGGAGCATCTTTTAGAGCAACTCTTCCAAGTGCAGGGTGCAACAGAGCGCAAAATCGATGCGATCGCCTACGTTGCTGACCAACTTAAAGTAGATATTGAGATATGGCAAAGTCGCCTGGAGGCAATTACTGAGTTGCACACCACAGTCATTACTCGCAAACAAAAGCAGCTAGAATCTCTCAAATTCTACTTGGTATATCTTTACCAACAGGGTATTTTGAATGACCGCAACCTTGGATTAGAGAGGGAAATTACCTTCTTTGATAATCCTCCCAAAGTTCTACTGAAAGTCAATCCAGAAGAGCCAGAGTTTCCAGAAGAATTTCTTGAGGTACGTGTGGAGTATCGCCCTCTTACCAAACGAATTATAGAAGCATACAAACAGGGTCAGGATGTGAGTGCAATTGCTGATATAGAAGTTGGGAAGCACGTCAGATTCAAACATTCTTCTAAGAAGAAATAAGCTCGCTATTTGGCAGCAAATTCAAGCCGCGATCAATTCAACAATAACGCAATCAACTGATAGAGGTATAGAGCTTTGAAACTATCAATTATCACTGCAACCTACAATAGACCTATGCAGCTTGCATCTACTGCACTGCCAAGCATTCAAAGTCAAACTGACCGCAATTTCGAGTGGATCGTCATCAATGATGGGGCTAATGCTGATACCAAAGATATCATCAACAGCATTAAGGCAAGAGCTGATTTCCCCATCACTTACATTGAAATGGAACACCCTGAACCGAGCAGTGGTTTTGGCTTGTGCTACGCTCGTAACCTGGGACTAGATGCAGCTGGTGGTGATATTGTTTCATACCTGGACGATGACAACAGCATTGCTCCTGAATTCGTTGCCTCAATGCGGCAGTATTTTGAACAACATCCCAATATCCGATACAGCATGGCAAGACAGCAGCGCCGCCGCGATGTCACCTGCAATGGTAGTGTTATTCGCCAGGGTAAGCCGTTTGTTTCGCCTAGCAATTGCTGCTCCCTACAGCAGCTTCTATGGCAACAAGAGATATTCGACAGCAATGGTTTCGTCCACTACCGAAGCAATGCTGCAAGATGGAACCCCCGATTTAAAGTGTTCGCAGACTATGAGTATTTGCTGCAATCTGCTTGCATCTGGGGTGAAAGTGGCTTTGGTTTCAATGACAACATCCTTGTTAACTACATTCAATCCTCTAGTGGTATTATTGGCAGTTCTAGCTACGAGCAATGGGCATCCGAGCTATTGTTGATTGTCACTAATCAAGGCAATTATGTCATCCTTCAGGGCAATGCTGTTGAACGCTTAGAACAGCTTGTAGACACTTATAGTACCAAAGCACAAATCTCATTAACGCCAAAAGCATTTGCACTTCTTCCAGTCAACAGCGTTGAACTTACGCCTGAAGTTCTCCCTGATCTGGTCGAGAAAGACAATGACGATTTTTAATTCACATCAGGCGTAAGTTCAAAAATCAAATAGGACTGCTATACCATCTTAGGTTCCTGTTACAACGAACTTATCCTTTAAATTACAAGTTGGAAGCTAGCTATTATATTGTTATAACAACAAGCTAAAGCTTAGAAATACTCGATGCTGGCAATCGCTACAAACAAGCCAGTCATAAATAAATAGGAGTTTTTCAGATGAATATACAAGGGATTTTGACTGCTGCATTCCATATAGTAACTATCTGCTTTACCTTGCTCATTGCTTACTGCGAAATCACTAAGGTTATGTCTTCAAAGAATCCCCGTGCGATTCGTTGTGAGTGAATCCCGGTATCCAGCCCGCAAATAAACTCACCAACTCGCAAGAGTTGAACTCTCAACTAGATGTAGGTGAAAGTCCTACCCGCCAGGTTCAGGC
>JAHHHB010000170.1 GCA_019359545.1 Desmonostoc geniculatum HA4340-LM1
TGCTTTAGAGTCTATCTTTCCCCAAATAGTCGTGTCTATTCTTTTACTTGAAATTGAACGCCTAGCTCCCCTTGCACGTAGTTGTGGTTTTGACATTCATACTTCCAGGTGCAAGATGTGAGTAAAGCCAAAACCGCCCCTCCCCTTAGTAAGGGGAGGGGTAAAGCCTATGTGGGACAAGCGTTTGAGCTTAAGTTGACACCAATGCACAGATGTGCGCCCCTACCGTGTCTCTCATTTAAATGAAAATCGCTATATCCCTGTCAGATTACTTTTCTTTATCCTTCTCTAATGCTTCCTGGATTGCACGACGACAAAATTCTGGAGGATCATCCTTGGTGGATAGTTCTTCCTTCATAGTCTTGGTAATGCGTAGGTTAATCCTTTCTGTTAATGATTCTTCTCTATTTGATTTAATTGGTTGTAAATTTTGTGGGTTTCCTTTAGGATTAGGCATTATTGAGAAATATAAACAAGGCTTGATTTACTTGGTGCCAAAACAATAGATTTTTTTTAGTGGTTGCTACAACTTGCCGGAAGTACAACCACTAATATCCAATTCAAAAAATGGACACTACTATTTTATGTTCACGCGTTCCGAACTTGAAATCAAGACTATTAAAGAATTACGCGATTTGTGTCGTAGATACGGCATTAAACCAACTGGGAATGCAGGATACAAAACCTCGTATATCGTAACTTTGATGGCATTTCCACTTTTAGCGCTGCAACAAATGAAGCAAGGTAAAGGGTTAAAATTCCCTAACTTTAACGCTATCCAGATAATCAGTTCTGCTATAAAAGAGATGAATTCACCCACAGATGAGCAAGCAGCCCTAATTCGGATAACTTTAGAGGGCAGGAAAATGAGCTATCCTGACCGATATGACCAAGAGAACCTGCTGAATTTGCACAAGGCTAAGATGTCGCTTGAAGAAGCTATTAACTTGTTGAGCTAGTAAAATTAATCCCATTATCCTATTCCCTGCATCTACAAACGATGTGGGGGATAATTTTTAGAGTATTAAGATAAATAAGATGTGACCTATTGACTGAGTTGGCGTGAGGATATCTTGAGCATGGTTACAAAGTATAAAAATATGCACATATTTCCTGTTTAAGTATTGATAAACGGGTTTTGAGCATATACGGAGCATTTCGAGAACTATAAACACTGTAACTATTCAATTTAGGTATTTATATGTTTCTAGTAACTGGAGCAACGGGAGGAATTGGTCGCAGAGTTGTGCGCCTCCTACGTCAACGAGAGCAGTCTGTGAGGGCATTTGCCCGTCTTACCTCGCGCTACAGCGAGTTAGAACACCGGGGTGCAGAAATTTTCATCGGTGATTTGGAGCGGGAAAGAGACATTCAAAAGGCTAGTCAAGGTGTGAAGTATGTTATCAGCGCCCACGGTTCTGATAGCGATGCTTTATCCTTAGATTACCGTGCCAATATTGAACTGATTGACCAAGCAAAAGCTAATGGGGTGCAGCACTTTGTCTTCATTTCTGTATTGGGAGCCGATCGCGGTTATGAAGATGCTCCCGTTTTCAAAGCCAAACGAGCAGTAGAGCGATATTTAGAAGCTAGTGGCTTGGATTACACAATTTTACGCCCAGCTGGATTAGCATCTAACTTGCTACCACTGGTAGAAAGATTTCGGGAAACAGGATTGTATCTGCTAATTGGCGATCGCAAAAATCGGACCTCAATTGTCAGTACCGATGATTTGGCGAGGATAGTAGTGGATTCTTTTACAGCTGAAGGCGCTCGCAACCAGATTTTACCAGTGGGAGGGCCGGAGATTTTATTAAGAGAAGATATTCCCCGAATTTTTGGTCGGATCTTCGCCAAAGAACCAGTAATAATTAATTCACCACTATTTGTAATTGATGGGTTACAAGGGACATTGGGTTTATTTAATCCCCAAATCCAAAAAGCTTTGGGAACCTATCGCACATTGCTAGCAAATGAATTTTTCTGTACAAAAGATGAAATTGCCAATTTAGAAGCGATTTTTAACTTCCAATTGGAGACATTAGAAAATTTTTTGCGGCGCTATCTAGCAGTTTGAATTAAACACAAGTCATTAGTCATTAGTGAATAACCAAGGACAAATGACAAATGACTAATGACAAAGGACAAAGGACAAAAATATATGGTAAATGCTGCTCAAGCACGTCAGACAAAAGAGCGATTCGCCCAACCTGAGGAACAACTTACTTATGAATTGGGGAAGGCGGTACAGGAATTACCACCTCTGTACACAAGATTATTGGCAGGAACAATTAGCGTTATAGTATTTGGGGCGATCGCCTGGGCGCACTTCTCCCAAATCGATGAAGTAGCAACAGCACCAGGGGAATTAATTGCTTCTACACAGGTAAGACCGGTGACATCCTTGGGGGGAGGCTCAATTGTAGCTGTGAAGGTGCAAGAAGGTGATCGCGTCACTAAAGGTCAGATTTTGGTTCAAAAAGATCCAGACTTGCAGAAAACTGATGTTTCCCGTTTAGCTAAATCTACTAGATTGATTCAGGACGATTTGCAACGTTTGGATGCAGAACGCACTGGAGGTAAAGTTGCTGGTACGAAACTGCAAGATGAACTTTTAAGCTCCCGTTTGCAAGATTTCCAAGCACGTCAAGCCGGAGCCGAAGCTGAAGCAAATCGCCAACTAGCACTCATCGATCAAGCCAAAGTCCGGTTGACTCGGTTGCAAGATAACTTAGTGGCTGCAAAAAGCAGCGTCACCAATGCTAAAACTAACCTTGTCAACGCCGAAAGCATCCGTACTAGAGTTGAAAGTAATTTGGCGATCGCCGAAGAAAGAGAAAAAAGTCTACGCACCCTCATAACTCCCGGCGCTGTACCAAGAGTTGATTACCTGGAAGCCCAAGAAAGATTAACTCGTACAAAGACGGAAATCACCAGGGCACAAGACGAAGTAACCAACGCCCAGAATAGAATAACTGAGGCTCAAGATAAAGTCACATCATTAGAAAAAGATATCGCCGCCCAAGCCCAAGAAATTCGCCAAGCCCAAGAAGCTTACAAAGCTGCACAAAATCAAGCCCAGCGTGTAGCATCAGAACGCCAAAGTGAAATTTTGACCCAGTTAAACAAACGTAAAGAAGAATTGACAACGGTTCAAGGTCAATTAGAGCAAGCGAGAAAGCAGCAAGCTTTGGAAACCATCGACGCTCCTGTTAGTGGTACGATTTACAGAGTCAAAGCCACCAAAGGCCCAGTACAACCAGGTGAAGAATTGGTGTCAATTTTGCCGGAAGGAGAAGAAATGCTCCTAGAGGTGAAAGTCCTCAACCGCGATATTGGGTTTATTCGTCAAGGAATGAGAGCGAAAGTGAAAATGGCAACTTTCCCCTTCCAAGAATTTGGTACTGTGGAAGGCGAAGTCATGCAAGTCAGCCCCAATGCAATTGTTGATAAAGAATTGGGCTTAGTTTTCCCCACAAGAATTAAGTTAAGTAAACACTCAGTCAACGTCCGGGGTCAAGAAGTCGAATTTACACCAGGGATGGCTGCTACAGGTGAAATTGTCACTCGTAAAAAGTCAATTTTGACCTTTATTACTGAGCCTGTGACGCGCCGCTTCAACGAGGCTTTTTCAGTGAGGTAGGTTTGTCTTAAGGGTTTAGCATTGCTCATTGGTGTCAACTTAACGTGAAACCCTTGTGAAGACGTGATATTGAGTTCATTCACTTAGGGTTACTCACCGCGTTACCCCACCCTAACCCTCCCCGTATGTATTGGGGAGGGAACTGGATTTCTTTTTCCCCCCAATCCATCGGGGGGATTAAGGGGGGTAAAATGCCTGTGGGACAAGTCTTTGAGCTTAATTTGACACCACTGAGCGATGCTAAACCCCTACCCAAGTATTATTGTCTGGCAAATTACTATAATTTTCAACCGAGACCTAAGAATTTTCTCACCTGCTCTAATTGTTCTAATTGTTTTTGCATTTGTTCTACTAGTTTGCCAAAATCAAGATTATTCCGATCTTGATTGTTCTCATTACTATTCATATTGATGCCGATGAATATCATCTCATAGTCTAGAGATTGAAACCGTAATTCTGGATTAACTAATGTATCATTACCGTCAGATGATGTCAGATATTTTGTTGTTTCTGTAATTGACTGATTACTCACATAACCAATATCGAAGTTATCAAAATTAGCAATTGTTTGTGGCATCAGATATTTTGCTGTTTCTGTCATTGCCTGATTACTCACAAAACCAAAATCAGAATTATTAAAACTAGAAATAGTCTTTGGTGTGAAATATTCTGCTGTTTGTGTAATTAGCTGATTCGCCAGAGAATTCACATTATAAATATTCAAATTAAAACTTGTACTTTGTGTACTA
Organism: Desmonostoc geniculatum HA4340-LM1; assembly: GCA_019359545.1. GTDB lineage: Bacteria > Cyanobacteriota > Cyanobacteriia > Cyanobacteriales > Nostocaceae > Nostoc > Nostoc geniculatum. The sequence continues at coordinate 4,393 of JAHHHB010000170.1, forward strand.
TTTCCTGCGGTTTCTGTAACAATCTGACGTACTTGGGCATCAGTTAGATTAGGGTTAGCACTCAGCATCAGGGCAACTACACCAGCAACGTGGGGAGCAGCCATAGAAGTGCCGCTATAAGTGTCATACTGGTTATTTGGAACTGATGAATAGACGTTGACTCCTGGGGCTGTGACATAGCTGATTTGACTTGTTCCGGAGCGGTTAGAGAAGTCAGCCATATTATTATTTCTATCTACTGCCCCAACAGCAATTCCGGATTTTGATGCATAGCGGGCGGGATAATTTGGTGATGAGTCACCATCATTACCGGCTGCCATGACGACAACTATTCCTTTGCTGCTGGCATAGTTAATGGCTGACTCTAGAGTACGATTAGAATATGCGCCTCCTAAGCTGAGGTTAATCACATCGGCTCCATTGTCCACAGCGTAGCGAATACCTTTGGCTATGGAATTGTAGGAACCGGAGCCAGAGTCATTCAAAACTTTGACAGGCATGATTTTGGCATCATAAGCAATGCCAGTGACACCGTAGTTATTATTCTCTCCTGCGATCGTGCCAGAAACATGAGTCCCATGACCGTTTCTGTCTAAGGTATTGTTGTTGTTACCAGAAAAGTTCCAGCCATAATTATCATCAACATAACCATTGCCATCATCATCTATACCGTTATCTGCAATTTCGTTGGTATTCGTCCAAATATTATTTCTCAAATCTTCGTGATTGTAGTCAACCCCAGTATCTACAACAGCAACAATAACACCTTTACCTGTGTATCCATTTTTCCAAGCCTCTGGAGCATTCACAAGGTCTGCCCCCCAATTATTCCCACCAAGATCGGGAACATCAGCAAAAGGATTTTGACCAGCAGCTTTACTGACTGCTGACCCTGCATTTACCAAGCCATAACCATTAGTAGAATTGTAATTTCCGGTGCTTGTGGCAGTAGCTTCTGGGTAATAGCTACTACTATTGAGGTTCAAGGTATAGTCATCTTGGACACGAAAAGTATCTACTGAGGAGATAGAAGTAGAATTTAGCCCGCTATGAGAAAGTAATTGGCTACTAGTGTCATTAATGGGCATAAGTATTTTCTCCTCGAATAAATAAATTATTTTTTAGCAGCATTAACTGTTAAAACCTTTTCACCAAGGTTTTAAAGACTAATTTTGTCTCCTTTGCCAATAATTACTATGAAAATCAATAGTAAAATGCTATTTTTTTTACAAAATCTATGATGCAAAATTTGATTGTTTTGGAATCTAGACGTGTGACTATTTTTATTCAAATCTGTATTATTTTTAACAGCAAAATTTTGTAGTTCAAAAATTAATTTTTGAACTACAAAATTTTGCATTCCCAGATTTACAGGAGAATTCAGGAGTCAGAATTATATAGGAATCATATTTGATTTATAAATCAAATACTAATCCCATAGCTGTTCCCAATCATATTCAGCAAGACTATTTTCGCCACCATCCTGACTGTCATAGAATTTCACTGAATTTTCCCAGAAAAGTTTATCAGCGAATTTGTCAGGATTTTCAAAATTTGCAATCTCGCTCTGTTTGTTAGAGCTTGGACTCCAATTAGAAATTGCAACTTTCCTCTCAGTGGGATAACTAGAAATGACTGAGTTTATCCGATTTGTAGAACTGAGGCTCAAGCTAGATAGTTTCGCATTGCTATCACTAATAGAATTGATATTTAAGCTAGCACTGGATGATTTCACACCATTTCCTGAGGTTGTTGTGAGAATCTGACGCACTTGAGCATCAGTCAGACCTTTCTTAGCACTAAGCATCAGTGCAACTACACCCGCAACGTGAGGAGCCGCCATCGATGTTCCGCTTTTAAAATCATATTTATTACCCGGAACTGTCGAGTAGATACCAATTCCAAAATAGTCTTCGTATGCTCCAGGAGCTGTGACGTATGCCAGTGTAGTTGTTCCAGCACGGTTGGAGAAGTCGGCCAATGTTCTATCATAATTGACTGCTCCCACAGCAATTCCCCACTTGTCAGCATATCGAGCAGGGTGAGCTGGTTCTAACTCGCTATCATTACCTGCTGCCGAAACGACAATTGCCCCTTTACTAACAGCATATTGAATAGCTGACTGTAAATCGCTCCTCGCAGTACTTTTTAAACTGAGGTTAATGACCTTAGCTCCATTATCCGCTGCATAACGAATTCCATGAGGTATGGCAGTACCATTGCTCTTACCATCATCATCAAAAACTCTCACTGGCATAATCTTGGCATTGTAAGCAATGCCAGTGACACCAAAGCTATTTTTCACCGCTGCAATAGTACCAGCAACGTGAGTGCCATGACCATTGCCGTCTAAGGTGTTGTTGTTGTTGTGGATAAAGTTCCAGCCGTATACATCATCAATGTAACCATTACCGTCATCATCTTTGCCATTGCCAGCAATTTCCTTGCTATTCTTCCAGATATTAGCGCTCAAATCAGGGTGATTGTAGTCTACTCCACTATCCACCACAGCTACGAGAACGCCTTGACCTGTGTATCCTTTTGCCCAAACTTCTGGTGCTTTAATCGCGTCGGCTCCCCAATTATCACCACCTAAGTCAGGAACATCAGCAAAGGTAGTTTGACCTAAAGCTTTAGCTACTGCTGCTGCGGCATTAATCAAGCCGTAACCTGTAGTTGAGTTAAACCCACCACCATTAGCAGGAGTGAGAGTAATTGCTTGTGTATTGTAAACAGAGTTGTTACTTTCATTGCTTTCGGCAACATTTCCCAATCCATCGGCTGTGAACATCAGATAGTATTGGCCTGGAGCAATTATGGTGTCAATAGTCCAAGATATAGACTTTGAAAATGTAGCAGAGGGTGCAAGGCTTGGGATAGCAACAGAGTCATAGCCTATCGATATATCATCATCATTGCCTAGAATTGTGTCTCTGGAAAGAGAATAACCTGTTTTGCTAGTACCAGCATTGCCATTACCTTGATTTTTGATCTCATAGGTGAATTCAAGTTTAGTACCAATGGCAGCGCTAGTGGGAGCTGAAGTATTTACTATTACCAAGTCTGGTGCAGTAATGGTAATTGCTTTTGCAACGAGGTTGTTGTTTTCATTGCTTTCCCTCTCCATATTGAAGCCATCTGCTTTGTACAGCAGATAGTAATTACCCACAGCAGGTTTGCGAGGAAGGGAAAAAGATGTAGATTCTGAACTTACACTTCCAGGTGTAAGGTCAAAGTTGTTAATTAAGTCAGAACCCAAGTAAGCATCATCGTTACTTAAGCTTTGATCTTTGGAAAGATAAAAGGATGTAGAGAAAACACCAGCGGTGCCATTGCCTTGGTTTTTCACCTGATAACTGACTTGAATTGTAGTACCAATGCTAGCGCTAGCAGGAGCCGAAGCATTTTGTATTACTAAGTCTGGCGCAGTAATTGTAATTGCTTTGGCAGTGACATTGTTGTTTTCATTAGTTTCAGTCAATTCGTTATTAGCATCTGCTTTAAATAACAGATAGTAGTTTCCATTAGTGGTGCTACTGCTAATACTGACATAGTAAGATTCTGAACTATAGTAACCAGGTTTCAGCCCATTGTATAAGTAGTTTTGGCCAGAGCCTAAGAGTGTGTCATCGTTGCTCAAAGCGGCATCTTTAGACAGATAAAACTTTGTTGTACTCGTACCAGCAGTGGCAGTACCTTGATTAGCCAGTTGATAGTTGAGAGTGATTAAGCTACCAGGGTCAACCAAACTGGGAACTGAAACATTTTGAATGATTAAGTCTGGTTTGGGACCATTAATGGCGATCGCTTTGCTAACAACGTTATTGGTTTCGTTACTTTCTGCGATTTTGTTATCGGCATCTGCTCTGTACAACAGGTAATAATTACCTGCGGCGATGGTATTAGCGATCGCCAAAGATGCTGTTTCTGAGCTAGTGGCACCTGCGGCAATGGTGTTAACGGCATCTGAGCCTAACAACACATCATCTGTGCTGTAGACGTTATCCTTGGACAGATAAAACCTGGTGGTACTAGCAATAGCACTACCAACGCCTTGGTTTTTCACCTGATAGCTGATGTTGATAGTGCCGCCAACGGATACAGAACTGGGAGCTACAGCGTTTTGTATTATTAGGTCGGCTTTGGTAATGGTAATGGCTTTGCTAACAACGTTATTGGTTTCGTTACTTTCTGCAATTTTGTTATCGGCATCTGCTCTATACAACAGGTAATAATTGCCTGTGGCAATAGTATTGGCGATCGCCAAAGATGCTGTTTCTGAGCTAGTGGCACCTGCGGCAATGCTGTTAACGGCATCTGAGCCTAACAACACATCATCTGTGCTGTAGACGTTATCCTTGGACAGATAAAACTTGGTGGTACTGGCAATAGCACTACCAACGCCTTGGTTTTTCACCTGATAGCTCAGTTGAATAGTGCTACTAACTGAGGCAGAACTGGGAGCTACAGCGTTTTGTATTATCAGGTCGGCTTTGGTAATGGTAATGGCTTTGCTGACAACGTTATTGCTTTCGTTGGTTTCTGCAATTTTGCTATCGGCATCTGCTCTATACAACAGGTAATAATTGCCTGTGGCAATAGTATTGGCGATCGCCAAAGATGCTGTTTCTGAGCTAGTGGCACCTGCGGCAATGCTGTTAACGGCATCTGAGCCTAACAACACATCATCTGTGCTGTAGACGTTATCCTTGGACAGATAAAACTTGGTGGTACTAGCAATAGCACTACCAACGCCTTGGTTTTTCACCTGATAGCTCAGTTGAATGGTGCTGCTAACTGAAGCAGAACTAGGAGCCGAAGCATTTTGTACTATTAGGTCTGGTTTCCCTGCTGGATTAATGGCGATCGCTTTGGCTATGAGATTGTTATTTTCATTGCTTTCGCTAACGTTTCCATCGCCATCACCGTGATAAATCAAGTAATAGTTACCGACATTGATGGTACTGTCGATAGTGAGTGTAGTTGATTCTGACCTAGAAATACCCGCTCCAATGTCAGCAACGTAATCATAACCGATGTACTTATCGTTACTGTCTAAAGTCAAATCCTGGGACAAATAGAAGTTGGTAAAGCTATAGCCAGCATTGGCATTGCCTTGATTTTTTACCTGATAGCTAACTGAAATGGTGCTGCCAACGGAGGCAGAACTAGGAGCTACAGCATTTTGTAGTATGAGGTCTGGTTTAGTAATGTTAATGGTGCTAGCAATGGCGTTGTTGCTTTCGTTGCTTTCGGCAACATAGTTATAGCCATCGGCTTCATACACCAGATAATAAGTACCTGCGGCGACGCTATCGCTGATGGTGAGTGTAGTTGACTCTTGGCTATAGTAATTCGAGAAAAGGCTAGTAACGTAGTCATAGTTTAAGAAGACATCATCACTATTTCCGAGAGTCAAATCTTTAGAGAGATAAAACTTGGTGTAGCTATAATCAGCACTTCCACTGCCTTGGTTTAGAATCTCATAGTTTACTTGAATCGTACTGCCAGCAGCCGCAGAAGTGGGATTTGAGACGTTTCGTACTATCAAGTCTGGTTGAAGGGCAGCAAGAGCGAATTCTTGGCTATCACTCTTGTTACTATTATTACTTTTAACAACGTATTCATTCTGAGGAGTGTTGATGCCACCGGGAGTGTAAGTAGTGCGATCGCTAGCTCTAAAAGTATTTACACCAGTCAAATTAGAGGCAGAGTAGTTATTAGCATCATCGAAAATATTTGATATTTGTGATGATGAATAGCTAGCTTTTATACCAGATATTTCGTTAACAGAGTTAGAGTCTTTGGTCAAAACCATGAGTAGTTTAACCTCGAATATTCAAGTAAATTTGCAAAACAACGAGTACTCAAATCTTTAATGCGTGAGGGATTGAGCCTGAAAAATATATTTCTTGGTAAGACAGATGCTACAAGTACAATTAACTATAAAATCACGTAATTAGCAAGTAATATTACAGATTTCTGTACATTTTTACGATTTGGATGTAGAAACCAGCCCTTCAACGAAGTCAGGGCTGGTAGTTCATCCCGCATTTCTCACAAGCTTGAGATCAAAGGGGTAGAGAGGCAGAGGGGCAGAGGGGTAGAGAGGTAGAGGGGCAGAGGGGCAGAGGGGTAGAGAGGCAGAGGGGTAGAGGGGCAGAGGGGCAGAGGGGAAGAGAGGCAGAGGGGTAGAGGGGCAGAGGGGTAGAGGGGCAGAGGGGCGGAGGGGCAGAGGGGCGGAGGG
>JAHHHB010000171.1 GCA_019359545.1 Desmonostoc geniculatum HA4340-LM1
AGTCATCAGAGTAGGCTATAACGGTTGCTGGTAGAGAGAGCAAGTATTCTAACGTTTCAATTAAATTCCGGGGATTCATTATGAGAGCCAAATTCCGTGTAGAGAATATAACCCATCATGCTAGTGGCAATGAGTCTATCCATGATGGCTGAGTGGCTAATCCTGTCGAAGCATTTTTCGATGTCGAGTTCGATAACTCGTTTGTTTATTCCATTGGCTTGGGAGTTTAGATTTTGGAACAGGATTTTGTGTGCGTCGTGTACTGACCGCCCCGTTCTGAAGCCGTAACTCCTCGCATGGAAGGTTGCTTCGTGTGCTGGTTCCAGTGCATATTTGACTAGGCATTGCCAAGCCCTGTCTGCAATTGTGGGGATTTTGAGGATACGGGTTTTTCCATCCTTTTTAGGGATTGGGATTTCTCGTAATGATTGATGGTACCAGTTATTACCTTTGGTTCTAAGTTCTTCACTCAGTTTGAACCTTTGCTCGAAGGTGAGCGATGCCTTACCATCAACTCCTGCCGTCTTTTTCCCAGCATTTAGTTGAGTTACTTGACGAATTGCCAGTAATCTTGCTGCGGTGGATTTCAGAATCAGCTTTTGAAGGGACTGCGCTTTCCGGTAGTCTCCGCCTCGAACAGCTTTGTACATTCTTCTTTGCAGGCGGAAAAGGTTACGTCGGAATTTCTTCCACGGTAACGCTTTCCAGGATTCACTAGCATTACTGCTGTGTCTAATCATGCTCTACTCCAATTTATGTACTCTGAACACCTCAGACCAATTACGGTCTGTCCTACCCGAACTAAGGGAGTTCCGCTACTCGTCTAGCCTACTTTGGGGGCTCGACCTTTACCCTAGACCCTTAATTCGTTTTTATTCGTTCCCTCAACAGATTGATTGCTCCGTTAGGTGTAGCCAATTTAACCTTCAGAAACCCTTGGTTCTTGCTGCTATCATCCTCCAAAATGCAGCGGGTTTTGACTCTGATGAAGTCGGGGTTTTTGTGTTATGCCCCGCTTGAGTGTGGGTTACTTTTCTAGGCTCTGTTTCACCGTGGAAGCTCCCCGTTAACGCCAGTGTCAATCCATAACGGTTGTCTGATTGCGTCCTGTTCCCAGCTTCACTCTGCAAGAATCGAGCTTGCTCGGTGTGGGCAGATAAGGAGTCACGCCTGAACCTGGCGGGTAGGACTTTCACCTACATCTAGTTGAGAGTTCAACTCTTGCGAGTTGGTGAGTTTATTTGCGGGCTGGATACCGGGATTCACTCACAACGAATCGCACGGGGATTTCACTCTAGTAATTGTAGGCATCAAGTAAAATATTAAGCGGTGACGTGCCTGCAACAATAGGACGCGCGTGAGGTTGTGGTTAAACAACTTACCATGAGGGGAAAGCAATTGTAACCCCAGCGTTCGTACCGATTCCGGTCGCGTTAATTGCAAAAAGTTCCGGCTGGTCGTCACCACCTATTTAGTCAAAATCTCCATTTCGTCACTCAACCCAGTCATCGTAGATAAAATCAATTTTCTTTTTTAGCCTTTCAAAGGCTTGTTTTGGCTCGTAGCACAACTCTGATTCAAGCGTTTCAAGTCGAAAAGGATGGTCACACACAGCGTAGCAGTAACCATCCTCTGTATAAAAAATTTCTAATCGCAGTTTTTTATACTGCTCAAAATAAATCGTCACTGTCCAAAATCCCCTTTTCGTCACATCGCATTTGATTAGCCCAGTGGACTGTTTGGCATGTCCACTGGGCGGTTTGAATGAGTAGCATTTGAGTGGCGCGATGCCACAGGTTTTAAGTGTAAATGGTCAAAATTCGGTCAAGATAAAAATATGATTTTTAAAACCCAAGCCGATGATGGGATTTGAACCCACGACCTGCTGATTACGAATCAGCTGCTCTACCACTGAGCCACATCGGCGTACACAACCTCAGATTATAGCATAATTCACTTATGGTAAATCCAAATCCCAAAAATCGCCTCAACCCTGAACAATATGCCCGTCTCAAAGCAGAAGTGGCAGCCCCTTATCGCGGCTTACGACAATTTATCTATATTGCTTTTGGTGCTTCTGGCTTAATTGGGGCATTCATCTTTTTTTTCAGACTGCTTGCTGGACGCGATGTTGACAGTGCTTTGCCTAATTTGGCTCTGCAAATAGGAATCGTTACCCTGATGGTGTTTCTCTGGCGCTGGGAGCAGCGTCGGCAAGAAAGCCACAAATCTGGTAAAAATGCCAATTCCTGAAGAAAGCGGTTTTCTTTTTAGGGATCTTCATATTTTATGAATATATTAATGTTTTGATAAAAAATTAATATATCAGGAAAGAAAAAATAAAAAAAGTATTACAAAATCTCAAAAAGCAAAAATTTATGAGAAACTGGAAATCGTTGAAACGGGGTCAGCTAATATAAAGACCCTGACCATAAACTCAATCACATTCAAATGGGGTCAACTATATTTAAAGACCCCAAATTTTATATATAGCAAGGGACTGGGGACTGGTGACTAGGTGAAAAGTCTTTTTGTGTCTAATCCCTCTTTTGTTACTTTAGGAAAAGAAAAATTGACAAGAGATTCAACTAGTAATAGAGAAACTGACTGGAGAAGCGCGAAAATCATTCATAAAGTCGATTAATTTCAAAAAGCAACGCTTCATACCAGGAATGTTAAATACTGTGAGCCAAGGTTGAATCAAACAGTAAAAAATATAGGGTTGAATGAGCAATCTCAGATTATTTAAGGCACTCTTCCATGTTATACCAGATTCCCAATTAGGATGTTGACTATATTGAGAACTATTAAAGTCTATTGATGAAGGTGATTCTGAACTAGATGTTGATTGAGTTTGGGCATAAAGTTGAAAATAAGTAGCCTGAATGCTAACGAGCAAGTAAGCACTAAAAATGATTTCCCACCAGCGTTCAATACTTTCATAATTAGTCAGACGAAAATCAGCCCAACCCAGTTCATTTTTAACTTGTTTAAAACCATATTCAATACATAAAATTATTTCTCTTTCTCCAATAAACATTTTTGTTAACCATAGCCTTATTTCTCTTAATTTTTTGATATCCCACAGTGCATCTCTCAGAAAATGATGTAGTGTTTGGCTATCTTTTAGCCCCACTGTTTTAGCTATTTCTGGCAGAGTTTTTCTCTTAATTTCTGAAAGTATGCCCAAATGTAAGAATTTGAATGCTTCAAAATGCCTCACATCCTCAAATACTGAATAATAGTGCTGGCAATAGTTATCTATGAATGCCACTGTGCTTACTGGCTGTCTGCGCGCCGTAACCATTCCTCTTACTTGCTTTGTCTGCTTTCTTCCTGATTATACTTTCCCCGTAGTAACAAAAGAGGGATAAGTTTTATCATCTGTTAATGTCCTAATCACCAAGGCTTTTGCTATAAAGACGCTGAAATTTAATAAAGCTCACAATATTGAAAGCGCCAGACTAATAAATTGTTAGTCTGGCGCTTTCAATTAATCAATTAAGCCTTGATTGGTATGTACTCAAAAATCAGCACTCTTTATTGAACTGTTACTAAATAGGATGAAGGAATTGGTTGGGCACGTCCAGCATTGACGAGTGCTTGGTAAACAAAGGCAGCAATTTCGGCTCTAGTTGCCTGACGATTAGGATTGAGTTGTTTAGCTGTGGGATAGTTGATTACTAATTGTCGTACTGTTGCAGCAGCAACAGGAGCGATCGCATAATCAGGAATCTGGCCAGCATCGGTGTAAAACGAAAGGACATTCTGATTGTTGGCAGTTAAGCCCAAACCATTGGCTAAAGCGACTAACGCCTGCACTCTCGGAATTTGCTGCTGTGGCTTAAAAGTACCATCAGGATAACCAGAAACAAACTGGCTTTGGTAAGCAGATTGAATTGCAGCGTAAGCCCAGAAATTGCTTGCTACATCCTTAAACTGAATACCTGCGCGTTTGACTGGTGGTGTCAAAGCTTTAGTGATAATGGTGGCAAATTGAGCGCGAGTTACAGGTTCATTGGGTTTAAAAGTGCCATCAGGGAACCCAGCAATAATATTTTGGGAAGCTAAAGCTTCGATGTAGACTTTTGCCCAGTAATTTGCTGCCACATCTTTAAAGGCGACAGCCCCTCCAGGGGGTATGTCAACAGCTGCGGCAACAAAATCTACAGAACCAAAAATTCGTTTTTGATCGATATCGTTGCCAACAGCGAGAATTGTCCCAGTTTTAGTAGCGTTGTTTACATCATAACGAGTGTTATTGCGAATGAGATTGCCACCAGGATTTTCATTGGTACCAAGGTCAGGTAAAGCACTAACAGTGGCTACTATACCATCCCGCTTATTGTTTTGAATGATATTCTTACGCAATATGGGCTTAGCTGACTCTGAAATAAAAAGACCGTCTTGGTTTTCGATGATTTGGTTTTCTACAACTAGGGGTGTAGAAGTGCCACCGATCGCTATCCCAAAACCAGTATCCTGAAATAAGTTACCGCGAATTTCCCCTTGGGCAGATTTAGCAACTGAGACTCCATTGCCTTTATTCTGCACAAAGATGTTACTTTCGATTTTGGGGTTCCCTGTACCAGTGACAAAAACGCCCTCTCTGATGCTGTTAGTAAAAGTATTGTTTTTGATGATGGGATTTGTTGACTCTACCCACACAGCCGTACCCCGGCTATTTGGGTTGGTGACAGTAACGCCCGTAATAGTCGTATTTTGGTCGGCAAGGATGGTAATGTCCTGTCTGGCAAAGGTGCGACTAGTGTAGAAACCTCCACCTGAAATTAATATCGCCTGACCTCTAGTAGATTCATCACCCCGCAGTGTCACCCCTGGTTTCAACAAGATGGGAAAGGTTTCTCCACTTTCTTGGCTATAGTTCCCAGGTGCGAGTTGAATTACTGTGCCTGATTGGGCTTGACTTAGAGCGAAACTTATGCTTTTGTACGGTGCGTTGGCTGTTGCACCAGCACCAGCGCTATCTGTACCAGTTGTGGGATTAACGTAAATTACTGTTGCAGTGGTGGGAACTTGCGCTGTGAGAGTTGGAGCGATTTCTTTTGAGTGAGTAGCACCAGCATTTACCTCACCAGGTAATACTATTGACCCACCAGAAACAACTAACAAAGCCGTTAGTCCGGCTGCTATGCGTACAGTATATCTGAGATGATTGCTAGAAAGAAGGCGAAAACTTTTCGCTCCAGAAGTGTGAAAACCCCGATATTTCATTTTTAAGTCTGTGATGTGCTGAATTACGGTATGTCGAACAAGGTTAAACTTAGCAGTCTTGTAAGCTGCTGTAAAACCCATGCAAAACTATACTGGATGATTAGCACTTATTCAGCTAAATTCCTGAGATAAATCACAGAACTTATACATTAGACATCTCCAGAAATTAAATATGCGTCACCTCAAACCCTTGTAGACAAGATAAATTCCGCGTCTCTACATTCTTTTTCGGAGATGTCTTATGGATAAATCGCTCGCTACCTTATCTATACGCTGAGTTTACTGCCAATACATGCTAAGACTACAGAAACACACAAAAATTGATGCTTAAAACTTGCTTATCCAGTTAATCAGCAGCCTCTCCGACTTTTCACGGGAACTCCTCAAACCGTGAAACAACGTGACTTTTTCCATAGGTTAATTCTCAATAGTTTTAAGTTAATGAAAATGGTTGAGTGAAAATCAGGGTTTGAAAAAAGCTCAAAATGGCGTTTTCCAGATGCCATGAAAAGTCAGAGCAGCTTCTCGACAATTAAGAGCATAATATGAAGCTTCTATGAACTTGATTGTTACTTATGCGAAGATGTCTTCAAATTAAACAATAAAATTAGCTTATATATTCTTCAATACAAGTCAATATTACAAAATGGTTACTGACATAACAATGACATGCGCTTTTCACAACAATGACATGCGTTTTCATCAATAGACAAACGAAATTTAAGAAGGTGTCGAATTTTTAATCAGTGAACAAAATACATTCAGACGAAGAATAAAGTTAATATAATGTTTATTTCGTGATGTATAAGATTTTACAAAAAATAACATATTTAAGATTGCGTAAATAAGTTTAAACGAATTAGAAATAGTGATAAATAGTTTTTTATACCTAAATATGGTTCAGTTAAGGATTTTCGGTACTGATTTTTGACATTTAGAGGCGCTAAATTTAGCGTCTCTACCAAGGATTTTGGGCTGAAATAAACTGTATCTGTTTATACCTGACGACCTTTTTTGCGTCTCGCTGTACTTTTCAAACACTCTGTTAGAGGGTGTTTGAAAAGTCTAATTTATTACTCGCCGGATGACTATAAGTCGCAGCGACACTGACAAAACCCACTAACCTGGGTTAGCAATCCCTTGATTTTGCATTAGTCCAGGGATGTGGACTTTGCTTGTGTAGTTGCGACTTGTAGTCGTCCTAATACTTTTCAAACACTCTCTTAAATGCAATTGAGGAAATTATGGCTTCTACTACTTATAACTATTCTGTTCCCGGTACTATTGGCGTAACTGATGCTAATGGAGCAACAACTGAATATAGGTTCACGGATGATGGGTCATTGCTTCAGTTAACCGATCCTTTAAATCGAGTTATTAGTTTGACTTATGATGGCAACGGCAATGTTAGCCAAATTACCGCTCCAGGTAATACCATTAGTCAATTTACTTATGATGGTGAAAATCGACTTTTAACTCAGACAAATCCTCTCAATCAAACTGTAAGTTATACCTATGGTGGAAATTCTGACTCACCAACAGTAGTTACAGATGCACGGGGGAATCCTTTAACTTTTACCTACGACGAACGAGGAAACGTTACGGAGGTAGGATACATCGATGGCACTTCAGAAAGCTATGTTTATGATGAATCTGGGCAGGTTATCCAGAAAACAGAGCGCAGTGGGGATACATTTGAGTATACTCAGATCTTGCACCTCACCGTACAACCCCTGATAAAGTAAAAAGATGTCCGATAAAGCTACCTGATTTTTATTGGATTTTATCGCTAAATCAGGGATTTTACTTTTTTACTGAGTAATCAAATTCAATCAATTTTTATTGGTGCAAGATGTGAGTTAAGGAAACCAATGGCAATGGTACTTTTACCACTTACAACTACGATCTAGCTGGGCAACTCACAGGGATTACTAATTATGCTTCAGAGAATGTAATCAACTCTTCATTTAGCTATACCTATGACGCTTCAGGAAGAAGGATAGGTGAAGTAAATAATGATGGTAGTTGGACTTATTCCTATGATGCAACAGGTCAGTTAACTCAAGCACAGTTTGATTCGACCAATCCTAATATTGCAGATCAAAATTTACAGTATGTCTATGACAGTGCGAGAAACCGAGTACAGACCATTATTAATGGGGAGATAATTGACTATACTACCAACAATCTCAACCAATACTCGAATGTAGGAGATGCTGAATATACCTACGATGCAGATGGCAATCTCATTCAGGTTGTAGATGGCAGTGATATCTATAAATATACCTACAATGATGAGAATCGCATCATTCGGACTGAAACCCCGGATGGTGTTTGGCAGTATGAGTATGATCCCTTGGGCAATCGGACTGCGGTCATTAAAGATGGAGTAAGAACAGAGTATTTAGTCGATCCTTTTAGTTCTTTTGGACTAGGTAATACCGTTTTAGAACTAGATAGTGTCGTTGGTGAATACGATGCAAATGGTGTATTGACAGCTAATTATGCTCATGGATTGGGGTTAGTAGGTCAATTTAGTAGTAGTGGAGACGTTTACTTTGATACAAATGTAATTGGTTCAGTTAATGGGTTGACAGATAATTCGGGAAGTTATGTTAACCAATATACCTATGAACCTTTTGGCGGAGTTTTAAACGCTGTTGAAGGGGTAAATAACCCATTCCAGTTTGTGGGTGAATTGGGAGTCATGAACGACTCTAGTGGACTTTATTTCATGAGAGCAAGGCAATATGACCCGCTTACTGGAAGGTTTACGGCAACTGATCCGCTTGGATTAAATGGAGGGGATGAAAACTTATATCAGTATGGGTTGAATAATCCCTTAAGTATTACAGATCCAACAGGGGAAGCTTTCTGGATTCCGGTAGTAGTGATAGTAGCATGTGCTATATTCTGTTTTCCATCCACTGCTAATGCTCCTGGCCCAGCAGACCTACCCCAACCCCAACCCAATCCCAACCCCAATCCTAATCCCAATCCCAATCCTAATCCCAATCCCAACCCCCCTGGTGCAACAGATCCATTAGTTCTAGACTTAGATGGAGATGGAGTTGAATTAATATCTCTTGAACAGTCAAGAACCTTCTTCGACACCAATTCCAACGGATTTAGAGAATACACAAGCTGGGTTAGTGCTGATGATGGGTTGCTAGTATTGGATGCCAACAACGACGGCATTATCAACAACATCTCCGAGCTATTTGGTGATTCATCAACCAACGGATTTGACGAACTTGCTACTCTCGACAGTAATTTGGATAATCTCATTGATGCCAACGATACCCAATTCAATGATTTACGAATCTGGATCGATCGCAATGAAGATGGTGTCACCGATACGGGAGAACTGCGAACCCTTGCTCAATGGGAGATCCAATCTATCAGCTTAAACCGTACTGATTTGGCGAGTGGGGGTTCCATTCTTTCCACAGGTAACTTTACTTTCAACAATGGTAGCCAGAGTGAAATAGCAGCCATAGCATTTGAAGTAAGCCTGGTAAATACTATCTACAATCAACCCGTTGAACTAAAAGCAGAAACGGAGTTTTTACCGAATCTCCGAGGTTTTGGTCAACTCCCCAATCTTAATATTGCTATGAGTCTCGACAAAGACTTACTAGCCGAAATGCGCGAGTTAGTGCAGTTAAACGATCAGAATCTCGAACAAGTATACGGTCAAGTCGAGGATTTCCTTTTCAAATGGGCAGGAGTCGAAGATATAGATCCAAACAGTCGAAGCGGATTCTTCGATGCCCGCAAATATGCTTTCCTAGAAAAGTTCTTCCAGCAACCGATAGACTTTGAAATCACTCAAATAGGACACACTTGGGGTTTGCGTCAATCTTGGGCTGATATTAGTAATAGTTTTATCAGCCTATTAGCTGCCCAAAGCTTTATGAGAGATATATTTTCTGAATCTAGCTATAACATTAGCAGTCAATCGTTAGAAACTCAGGCTAGTCTCGGCGATCTCTTAGAACAGATCCAAAATAATCTACCAGAAGCAGGCATTGATGCCATGCGCTACTGGAGCTATGCTATTGGCGTATTAGACGCACACAATGACCGTTTTAATCTCAGCGAAAGTGAATACGATAATAGTCTTAAGACTGCGCTAGGTAGTGATTTGAGTAAGTATTTAGATGCACTACGAAATCCGATTTTTGGTCGAGAGGATAAAGATGTTCTTGATGTTAATGTCCGAGATCGAGAAATTTTTGCAGATGGCAATCTAGGAGACGATAATTTAAGGGGAAGTAGGCAAAATGACATCCTCAGTGGTGGAAGTGGCGATGATTATCTCATTGGTCGTGGTGGAGAAGATTTAATTATCGGGGGTGATGGCTTTGACTCTGTATCGTATGAAACCTCATCTGCTGGAGTTGCAGTTGACTTGGTTAATAATACTGGTAGTGGCGGCGACGCCGAAGGAGATATTCTCTTAAGTGTTGAAAGAGTTACTGGCTCTAATTTTGACGACACTTTGACTGGCAACGATCAAAATAATACTCTCAAAGGGTTGGCTGGTAACGATCTACTTCAAGGTGGAGCTGGAATGGATGTTTTGATGGGTGGAAGTGGCGCTGATACTTTTATCTTTAAGGCTCTGAGCGATTCTTTATTCAATAAAGTCGATCGCATTAGCGATCTGACAATCGGTATCGATCTCATTGATGCACCTACAGCAATTGCCAGTTCGCAAATTGCTCAACTTGGTGCTGTTGTCACTTTCACTCAAAGCCAGATCCAAAAACTTCTAAATTCAGAAACCTTCAAAGCTAACCAAGGTGCAACCTTTACTCGAAACGGTCGTACTTTCTTGGCTCTTAATGATGGAGTAGCAGGCTTTTCGGTTCAAAATGATGCGCTCATAGAGATAACTGGCTTTAGCGGTAACTTAACTGATTTAGCTATTGTTTAGTCTCAGGACTTACGCAAAAATTGCCAAAAAGCTGAATTTACCCTAGACGCTTTGCGGCTTGCCGAAGGCTACCGCAAAGACGCCAAGAACGCCAAGGATTCGTAGAGTGTGTGTAAGTCCTGTTTGTTAAGCTTCGCTAACGCAGATCAGTCCCGAAATTATAAGGGATACTATGTTGAAAACCCTGTGACTTCAGTCCAGGGATGAAAACTATTTGGTGGCTTTTAAGCTACCAGTGTGTGGTAAAATTAGAGAAACACGAGTAGGAATAACCGCAGCGCGTTG
>JAHHHB010000172.1 GCA_019359545.1 Desmonostoc geniculatum HA4340-LM1
TGTTGCTCACCTGTCATTTCAACCTGGATATTTGAGCTACGTCCCTGCATATGTGATTTTTTTGCCACCCTACAAAAAATATCTTCCTCTATTTCCGACCCTTTTTTGCGGTGACTTGTACTTAGATAAAGTCTATTCTAAATAAATAATAAAAAATGGAAAAAAATCTTCCCATGCCCAATTCCCAATTTTCTATCATAAGTAAGAGCCACAAAGAAGCTAATATTTGCAACGATCGCTTCTGAAGCCACTAAGAGTAATTCATGCAAATTCAAACACCAGACTGGGTGAAGCACGCTGTTTTCTACCAAATATTTCCAGACCGCTTTGCTAGAAGCAAACAGCCACGCAAACGGCTGTTGCGCGAAGCCCGTTGGGAAGATTGGGATGCTATGCCAACACTGCAAGGTTATAAAGGCGGGGATTTATGGGGCATCCTCGAAGGTTTGGACTATATCAAGGATCTGGGCATTAACGCCATTTACTTTACACCGATTTTTCAATCTGCCAGCAATCACCGCTATCATACCCATGATTATTATCAAGTTGACCCGATGCTGGGGGGCAACGAAGCTTTTAAGGAGTTACTAGAAGCCGCCCATCAACGGAATATCAAAGTGGTTCTGGATGGAGTATTTAACCATTCCAGTCGGGGATTTTTCTTTTTCCACGACGTTTTAGAAAATGGGCCGCATTCCCCGTGGGTAAATTGGTTTAAAATTGAGGATTGGCCGCTTTCGGCTTACAATGGTGACTTTCCTGCTAACTACGTGGGTTGGGCTGGAAATCGTGCCTTGCCAGAATTTAACCACGACAATCCAGAAGTGCGGGAATACATTATGGAAATTGCCGAATATTGGATTAAATTCGGCATAGATGGTTGGCGATTGGATGTACCATTTGAAATTAAAACCCCTGGTTTTTGGCAAGAGTTCCGCGATCGCGTCAAAGCCATCAATCCTGAAGCTTACATTGTGGGCGAAGTCTGGGGAGATTCCCGTGAGTGGCTGGATGGGACGCAATTTGATGGGGTGATGAATTATTTGTTTGCTGGGCCAACAATTGCCTTTGCGGCTGGCGATCGCGTAGTCTTAGAACAAGTCCAAAGCCGCGACTATAAACCTTATCCACCCTTATTTGCTGCCGAGTACGCCACCAAAATCCAAGAATTACTGCAACTTTATCCTTGGGAAATTCAGCTGACTCAACTCAATTTGTTAGCAAGCCACGATACAGCCCGATTGATGACCATTGCGGGAGGTGATATAGCCAGTGTAGAATTATCAACTCTGCTGTTACTAACCTTTCCCGGTGCCTCCAGTATATATTATGGCGATGAAGTCGGCTTACCCGGCGCTATAGACCCAGACTCACGCCGTGGTTTTCCCCTAGAGACTAACTGGAATCTAGAAATTTTCAATACTCACCGCCAATTAATTGCCCTCCGCCATACTTACCCAGCATTACGTACAGGTGATTACCAAGTCCTCCATGCTCAAGGACAACTTTACATCTTTGCGCGAACCTTGGAGAAAGAAGAATTGATAATTGCCATCAATGCTGGGACAAGTTCGGCAACAGCGAATGTAGATATCGCCAGTTTGCACACTCAACCCAACAAACTCTTATATGGTAGTGCTGAAGTTGAGTGGAATAGTCAAGGAGAAACTCAGCAGTTGTCATTAACTATTTCTGGACGTACTGGCTGCATTTTGGGGCTAGGGAGATGGGGAGAATAATAACTCCTAACTCCTAACTCCTAACTCAGCACTCCCCATACCCTTACTTCCCCGCCACCATTGCAGGCATCAGCACTGCATCAATAATATGGATTACGCCATTGTCTGTCAAAATGTCTGTTTTGATGACATTGGCGTTATTCACCTTAATTTTGCCGTTGACAGATTCAATAGCTACAATTGATCCTTCGAGGGTCTGCGCCTCATTAATTTGTGCCAAATCATCAGATCTCACATCCCCACTAGCGATATGATAGGCGACAATTTTCCTCAGCTTGGGAATATCTTGTAGTAACAAATCTAAAGTTCCTTCTGGCAAATTGGCAAAAGCTTCGTCAGTGGGTGCAAAGAGTGTCAAAGATTCAAGATTTTTGAGAGTTTCGATGAGATTTACAGCTTGAACAGCCTTTATCAGCGTATTGAAATTTCCTGCGGCGATCGCAGTTTCCACAAGGTCAGCCATGAGGATGCGTTAAATAATACTATAAGTTACTTATAAGGTGGCTAAAATACTATTAACCTCTATCACTAGAAAGGTTGCTGGCGGTTAAACAGACAGTAGCAGACTGATTTAGTGCTGTTACACTGGAGAATGTCCCCAAGAAGCACTGATTTATGCTAAAGCGTTCTAAGTTCGAGACAACACAATCTCAAATTATGCATCGTGCTGAGGATTTGATAAGTGCAGCCTCAAATCGTTACCGCATTACGGTTCAGGTGGCGAATCGTGCCAAGCGTCGGCGTTATGAAGACTTTGAAAATAACGAAGATGCGATGATGAAGCCAGTGCTAAGAGCAATCATCGAGATGTCCGATGAATTGACTCAGCCAGAAATTATTGGCGAACTATAAAATATAGTGCTGAGTGCTGAGTGCTGAGTTAGCAGTTAGGAATTGTGAATTCTGAGTTCTGAATTCTGAATATTCATCTTTATCACTCAGCAACGCCCAAAATCTTGTTCTATGAAAAAGAAAAAATTTCTGTTGAAATCAGTTCTTTCAAAACTCAAAACTCAGTACTTAGCAATACTGTTTGCGTTAATGCTGAGTTTAATTTTTTTGGGTTCAGGGTTATTTAGTAACCAACCGGGGATAGCACAAACAATTGCTCCCAGTGATGTTTGGCAGATAGTATACCAAAAATTGCCAGATTTTCCCCGAGAAAATAAGTATGTCAGCAAAGAAAATGGCAAAGTTGCCGAAAACAATACCCTGGCAAATCGGTTGATTCGATATCATATTTATACCAAAGGGCGTGCCCCAATTTATCGCTTGGATTGGAAACTAACTTTAGCTGATTACCTGGGTGCGAATGAAATTATGTATGATACTAGCTATCCAGGAAATGATACACTGCGGGAAAATCCGATAGAAGGCGATAAAAGTGCGATCGCCCGTCTGAATCGCAGCCAACGAAATGCCCTACTGGAAGTTTTAGTCAATATATTTAATCCTACTTCCCAAAACATACCAGCCCCTCGCCCCAACACCACGCCCAGTCCTAATAGTTCAACAACTCCACAAGCACCCCAACAAGGAGGCGCCGAATTACTCAAGTAACGGACTTACAAGGAAAAAAGCGTCCCGTCGTAGGATAGCACAGCTGTGCTACCCGAAAAATGTACAAATTATTTGGGATAATTTATTTTTTGGAAATCCCTAATGGCAGAGTAATGAGTGTAAATTAATAACTCGTAATATCAACTTCGGATGATTACTTGTAATAAAAGCTGTCAATGTAGGTTGGGTTGAACGGCAGTGAAACCCAACATTAATCTAGATCAAATGTTGGGTTAGCCTTCGGCAAGCCGCTTCTCTTCGAGACGCAATGCGTTCGCGTCTACGTTCCTCAACCCAACCTACAGATATTATAAGTGTTTAACCGAACCTGATATAACTCTTGTACAGACAAGGGTTAATCGCGTCTCTAAGTAAGTCAGTGGAAATCAAACAAACTATATTACGAAACGTAAAGAGGCTTGAAACTCTTACCAATGAACAATGACAAAGGACAAATGACAGCCTTCACTAGTTATCTTTAAATTGCACCGACTTACTTATTCCTAACTAAATTATGGAACGCGTTGTCAAAAGTGGATCTGGTTGGCGTATTGGCTGGAACCCCGATGCACCTGAATTTAAAGGTTTAATAGGCACAGATGACTGGGCAATCGAGTTAACCGAAGCCGAGTTGAACGATTTTTGTCGTCTACTGGCACAGCTAGCAGACAGCATAAAACAACTCGCAACAGAATTAATGGAAGAAGAGAAAATCACCTGTGAAGCTGAAAGCGATTTATTATGGATGGAGGTAGAAGGCTATCCCCACGCCTACAGTCTGCGTTTCATGCTCAACAGAGGGCGATGTGTAGAAGGTAAATGGGATGCTTTTGCTGTTCCAGGTTTACTGCAAGCCACTGGAATGCTCAAAGTTTTTTAAAAAAAATATCTATACTTTTGCTTGAGTTCATGCTAGGATAACAAAAGTCAATAAACAGATTTAAGATTTGTAATTAGGAAAATCCAAAATTCAAAATCTCAAATCCAATATTGAATATTCGGGGCGTAGCGCAGCTTGGTAGCGCGCCACTTTGGGGTAGTGGAGGTCGTGGGTTCGAATCCCGCCGCTCCGATTAATAATAAAGGACGCCTGCTAATCTTTTCAAAAGATTGGGAGGCTTTGCAGTTGGTTAAGTTCAACATGAATTTTACGGACTTTTTGGAAATAATTTAGGACTAATTACTAATATTAATAATTTTAGCGATCGCCCCAGCTATTTATCAGCCAAAACTCGCACAAAATCTTGATGTTCTTCACTTTAAAATTTGTGTCAGCAAATATCATAACTTTTTTTTGATGGTCTCTTAGTGATATTAATAATTTTAGCGATCGTCCCAGCTATTTATCAGCCAAAACTTGCACAAAATCTTGATGTTCTCCACTTGCTAAACCTTCTTGCAATACTTCTAAAACCTCCGCCAAATTTCCCGCTAATAAAGCTGTTTTATCTAACCACAACCCCGGAAATACCTGAGAGGATGTTTTAAAAGTCATGATTGATGTATCAAATATTTTTTACCCCACCCTAACCCTCCCCTTATAAAGGGGAGGGAACTAGATTAGATTAATTTCCGGTCTCCCCCCTTTATAAGGGGGGTAATCATTCTATTAAAATCACAGCCAACCACTTTTAAAACATCCTCTGAGAGCGTATTAGACCATTGCTATTGGGTTCAAGTTGAACATATTCCCCTTCATTTAACCTAAACTAATCAAATTCACCGTCATCAACTCGCCACACCAAATATTCTTGTACTCCATTGCGACGATATACTTTGAGTTTTTGGTTTAAATCACATGATATGAGATTAGCCATTAAAAATTACTGGTGCTGAAACTATACCCTTTGCTTCTAAAGCCGCCGCAACTCGTAAAATTAAAGGTTCATTATATGGTGCTGCTATCAATTGCACCCCCAAAGGTAAGGCATTGGGACGTTGAATTGGCACTGATAAAACAGGTAAACCAATAAAAGATAATGGTTGAGTAAATAACCCCAAATGAGGACGAATCAGAATTTCTTCGCCGTCCAAAATCATCGTTTGTTGACCAATTAGCGGCGCAGATATTGGTGTAGTTGGGGCAATAATTACATCGACATTTTGAAACACTTCCCCCAGGCGATCGCGGTACCATCTTCTAAAGCGTTGCGCTTGCACATACCAACTACTGGGAATTAATGCCCCAGCCAAAAAGCGATCGCGTGTTGCTGGATCGAAATCCTCAGGATGCCTACGCAACTTATCTAAATGCAGATTTGCCCCTTCACTTGCCGTAATCACAAACGCCGCTGCACGGGCGCGGTGTGCTTCTGGTATGGTGACATATTCAGTTACATCCAAAGCATCAGCAACTGTTTGCACAGCGGCTAAAGCTGAAGGTTCTGCACCTTTGGTGAAATAATCAGCAGCGATCGCAATTTTGATTGCAGAGATATCTTGATGCAGAGATCTTACATTATGTAGAGACGTTACATGTAACGTCTCTACAGGAGGACGCTGAATGCAAACTGGATCGCGATCGTCTTTTCCTTGCAAGACATCAAACATCGTTGCGATATCCTGCACCGAACGTGCAAAACCACCAATATGGTCTAAACTGCTAGAAAATAAAGCTACCCCAGCACGAGACAACCTACCATAAGTCGGTTTCAAACCAAAAACACCACACAATGCTGCCGGAACGCGAATGGAACCATTAGTATCAGAACCCAATGTCAGCGGCACCAACCCACCAGCAACAGCCGCCGCTGAACCACCCGACGAACCCCCAGCAATTCGGAGTAAATCATGGGGGTTACGAGTAGCACCATAATGGGAATTTTCTGTCACAAACCCATAGGCGTACTCATCCATATTCAAAGCCCCAAGCAGGATTGCACCCGCTTGTTTCAACTTCGCCACTGCGGTTGCATCTTGGGTAGCTGCTGGGTTATCTGCATTAATTTTCGATCCCGCCAGAGTTGTTAAACCAGCAATATCAAAGAGATTTTTCACCGCAAAAGGCACACCAGCAAGCATTCCAGGGTTATTACCTTGGGCAATTTCCCTGTCAATGCGTGCAGCATCAGCCAAAGCCGCCTCGGCAGTTATAGTTGTAAAACAGTTGAATAGATGATTCCGTGCCGCTATTCGTACTAACGCAGCCTTAGTAACAGCTACCGCGCTAACATTGCCTTCACGTACAGCAGTTGATATTGTAAAGGCATCGGCTGAATCAAAATTCATGCTGGAATATTTAGGAGATTCCACGTTTAGCTTTTTGAGTAATAGCAGTCCGCATAGTTTTTGCTAGTTGCAGCAAAATAGCTGTTAGACCTAGATCTAAAATACAAGATAATAGAAACTAAATTGGCAGAAATTTATCTTCAGGATTTTTAGCAGCTTCTGTAAAAGCAATACGATTCAAAGCATTTGAGCCAATGATAAAACCATACAGTGGTGCTATGAGCGAGCGCACTTTTTCGCTCAAACTCGTTAAATCACCACCTTCGCCTTGAAACCGGTCAGCAAAAGTGGATAAAGTGTTAGCCATTCCCCAAAGACTGTATATCGGAATGAGAAATCTGGCGATCGCACCTCCTGGCGTAATTGGATATTCTTGGAAGAGATTCTTTAAATCTGCATGGAGACGATGTAGCCAAATTAAAAAAACAATCATTGAAATTAGACCAACAATCAACGAAACTATTGATACCAATCCATCAAAAAAAGCGAGTAGCTGATAAATCGGCTGTGCGATTACTTGCAACAAAGAGAACAGCGTAGATACCAGCCCAATTCCCAAAACCAGCCAAAGCAAACGCACCAACAACTTCCCCACACCCGCTGACTTCAACGACTCAGCATCATTCAAATTATTCATTTCATCTTTCCCATAGCATCGTCGGCTAATATGTTAGTGTTGCATTTATACTTATAAATCAGTAAAATTACTACAAATTAGCCAATTCTTGAAGCGACTATGGTTCAAATATTGATGCTACTTCAATTTCTTCTGCTAGAGGAAAAGAATTTACGAGATTAGCGATCGCCTTGATTCTCTCAAAATTTGCCACCACCCCATCAAAATACTCATCTCTTACCTCCAAATCCAACAATAACCCCATCTGCTTAACATACTCACCCACATCAAACCCTCGATCTTGCATCTCTCCTCCTCTGCGTCCTCTGCGCCTCTGCGGTTCGTTAATTATAAATCTATAACTTCTTGCGGCAACTTAAATAAACCATCTTCCCCAGCGGCAAAATCAATCACCTGATACACAGCATCAATATTCAACTCCCCATAAATATGAGGAAATAACTCTCCTATTTCTGCCTCTTCATTCCGAATTTCAGCTTCAACTTGATCGGAATCAATAAAAAGTAAAACCAAATCTTTTTGATTATTAAAAAATCTATTTGCCACTTTAAGGATTTGGTTTGACTTAGAACAATGAATAAAACCTTCAGAATCCAGTGAATCAGCCCGATAGCTGCCCAAGTTTTTTGCTTGTTCCCATTGTTGGCGTTTAGTGATGTGGAGGATAATTTTCATCTTGCTTGTATCATTATCTAAATATCATCATAAAGTTGATTACGTTCATTAATTGCCCGCACAACTAATGTTCACACAGGGCTGCACCAAGCGATTCACCAGCGACAGCGCGGTTCGGTAAAGGAAGCGAAGCAACTGCTAGCGCGACAGATAGCAATACTAGCGAAGCTGCTGATGCTGCTGTGGCACTATGGGGACGACAGCGAGATAAGTCTTGCTAATGTGAGTCTTGAGCCGATTTCTCACGATTAACATCATTATATAAAGAATCTGTAAATTTAATCTTTATTTGACGCTGATAAAATTTCCTTATGTTTTGTCGGCAAAAATTATTATCACATAATGATTTTTAGCGCAATCAGAAAATGGGTTTTTGTCAACAAACGTAGAGAATTTCAGCAGATACCGAATTTTTCATAAGTGAAAAAAATATATCTGTGAGAAGGTTAAAATTCAGCTTATGCAACTTTTCTAATGTATTAGATTTAAAAAAAGTCACATCTTCAAGATTTGGTGAAGTAGGTTACGTGATTTTACTTAAAAGATAGATAATTCAACGGAAAATGAGAAGGAGCCAGCCCGCATTTCTCACAAGCTTGAGATCAGATGTGCGGAGGGGCAGAGGGGCAGAGGGGTAGAGGGGATTGAACTTGGCACATTGAACTCTCCTCTGCTCAAGAGCTCCCCTACTCCCCTGCTCAAGGTTTTGAGAGATGTGGTGAGAAATCCGGGCTAGCATCGGCAAGAAATCACGTTTTATTCTCCTCCCTGTAGAAAAAATGAATCAAAATCCTGTAACTGCAACTAATAGCTTGGAAATGAATGCCTCACGGCAGTTTAGCCCCTGGCTGTTGGAGCAGAATCTCAGCTTAGCTTTCACCACTTATCAAGCAGGTAAATTATTTTTCATCGGCTTGCAACCGAGCGGTAAACTATCTGTATTCGAGCGTACCTTTGAACGCTGCATGGGTTTGTATGCCAGTGGCAGCAGTTTGTATATGAGTTCGCTGTATCAACTGTGGCGCTTTGAAAACATCCTACAACCGGGACAAATTCACGACAACTATGATGCCGTCTATTTGCCCCAGATGAGTTACGTGACCGGAGATTTAGATATCCATGATATCGTCCTGAGTAATTCCCCACTGCCAAACGGCAGAATTCCTGAACGGGAGTTAAATGAATCAGAGAATCTGATATTTGTCAATACTTTATTTAGCTGTTTAGCCAAAGTTAGTCCAACCCACAGTTTCATTCCCTTTTGGCAACCGCCGTTTATTAGCAAACTGGCGGCAGAAGACAGGTGTCATTTCAACGGGTTAGCACTGCGAGATGGTCAACCCAGGTACGTTACCGTTGTCAGTCAATCGGATGTGGCGGAGGGATGGCGGGACAGGCGGGCTGATGGTGGTTGCGTCATTGATGTGGAGAGTAACGAGATCGTACTTAAAGGACTTTCCATGCCCCATTCTCCTCGGTGGTATCGAGAGAAATTGTGGTTACTCAACTCTGGCACAGGAGATTTTGGCTACGTAGACTTGGAACGGGGCAGATTTGAACCTGTAGCTTTTTGTCCGGGATATATGCGCGGTTGTGCATTTCATGGGGACTTTGCGATCGTGGGAATTTCCCAACCCAGGCACAACAAGACCTTTAGTGGGTTGCCCCTAGATGAGAAATTGCAACAAAAAAACGCCGAACCTCGCTGTGGGCTACTGGTGATTGATTTGAGGAGTGGGGATATTGTGCATTCTCTGCGAATGGAGGGGGTGGTAATGGAATTATACGACGTGGTGGCACTAGCGGGGGTGCGTCGTCCAATGGCGATCGGTTTTAAGAGTGATGAAATTCGGCGGATGGTCAGGATGGGATGAGTCCAGACGTGAAATTTCACGTTTGGACACCCGATAAACAACACAAGCAAAACAATAAGGAGAATCAACAAGAATGGCTAATGCAGTTTTAAATCTATCTGACCTTAACGGCAGCAACGGCTTTGTGATTAACGGCATTGATAGATCTTAGGACTTACGCATTGACATAAAAGCAAAAATGGCAGATAGAGTTTTCAAAGCTTTTATCTAGGTTTTTCAATCATATTTTGGCGATCGCCAGCAATCAAAAGCAACCTCCAAAAGCCTGGAACAACGTATTTACGTTGATACACAAAATAGTTCTTTTGTACAGTGCGTAAGTCCTAGATCTGACTACTCAGGCATTTCTGTTAGCAATGCAGGAGATATCAACGGCGACGGCATCGATGACGTGATTATCGGGGCAATATTTGCCTCCCCCAACGGTCAGAGTTATGCCGGGGAGAGCTATGTAGTGTTTGGCTTTCAGACTGGGGCTACCACCACTTTCTTGAATGACCTTAACAATAACATCGCAGGTTTTTACAACTCCAATGATGTAATTAATGGTCAAGGGGGTAACGACATCATTAATGGTAATAATGGCGATGACCTCTTACGGGGCGGTGAA
>JAHHHB010000173.1 GCA_019359545.1 Desmonostoc geniculatum HA4340-LM1
ATACATCTCAACGCAACTCGGTACAAGGGTTTCTACCTATTTTATCCTTTTTACTTGCACTTTATTCTCTTTTATCCTCCCGAATCTCTTGATTTATCTAGGTTTTTCGTTTATTCTGCAAACCCTAGGTAAAGAAGAGGGGGAAAGGGCAAAGGGCAAAGGGTAAAGGTTAAAAAGAAAAGGAACAATTAAACCCTTTCCCCTTCTTGGTAAGCCGTAAGTGTCCGCGCTCATTTAATCGCGTAATTCATCATGATAATTACCTTGATGCTACCATCGTCAGCGCATTCCTCAACAAAGAGGAAGGGGGTAGGGAACAAGGAGAGATAACCCCATCAAAAACTGCTGAGTCACGCAAATTATCTCAGGCTTAAACACTTAGAATTGGGTGTAGAAACTAATGAAGCCCCCTTAAATTTTGACGCGAACCTGGAATAATCAACTTTTGGACAGCACGGCGTTTAGTTTCTTCACCGCGACGGTCATATCTGGCTGTCTGGTCACTGTTGGCGTGTCCAGCTAACCTTTGAACTGTAGAAATATCTTCACCAGCATCGAGCAAATCGGAGATGAAAGTTCTACGGAAATCGTGAGCTGAAAAATTTGTTACAAGAGCCTGTTGACCACGTTTTTGCAAGATGAACAGCACTGCTTGAGAGGTAAGTTGTCTTTTTACTATCCTTGAAGCTCTGTTGATATGACATAGTAAAGGGCCTGCCTCGTTGCCTCGAAGCGATAACCAGTCCAAAACGACAGTTAAACCACTTTCAGGTAAGTACACAGTCCGGTCTTTACCACCTTTGCCACCGCGCACCTCTATTGCGCCACTATTGAGATCAAGGTTGCTCAAGTCTAAATTCACCACTTCAGAGCGGCGGACTCCAGAACCTCGGAGTATTGCAAATATTGCAGCATCTCTGTAACCAGTGGGGGTAGGGTCATCAAAGCAAACTTGCATCAATTGGGCGATTTCTTCTGCCGTGAGAACACGTCCCCGCAATTGCTTGGTGACTTTAACGTTGGGAATATCTACAGCACGAGCAAAATCAACAGCACTCATAATCTCTAACCGCAAAGCTTCTTTTAAAACTCGCCGTAAAGCACACAGCACTTTGTTCACATAAGCTGGTGCATATTTTTCAGCTAACACCGCACGAACTGCCGCCGTGTGTTTGTAGCGCAACGCTGCCCAATTAAGAGTCATAGCATCACAACTATTATCTGTGAGCAATCGGGCGATCGCATTGAGAGCTTGGCGCATAGCTGGGCGCGAACCTGGGGAAAGCCCTGCCAAGTAGACTTGGGCCGGGTGTTCGATCAGCGGAATGGGAGAAGCCAGTGCCAGGGAAGAAGGGGTGCTGTTTTCAAGGGTTTCATGCATTTACTTATCGGAACATTTCTTCTTATAAGCAAGATTCTGATAAGTAATTGTCCCTTGAAATGGGGACAGGGCGATCGCTAGAATGTTATCCCTCCATCGGCAACACTTCTTCAGAGAGCAAAGCGTAAAATTCCGGTACTGCCTCATAGACTTGTCGCAGTTCCTGACGGGCGATCGCTTCAAGTTCTAGCACCGTCTCCCAGCGCAAATCACTCCGCCATCGCTTGAGAATGCCTTTAATCGCGTCCACTCCCTTGGCGATACCAGAGCGAAGTATTTCCACGCAATGAAGTAGAGTAATGCGATCAGTCGGAGGCGGTTCAAAATCCGTAGTATCCCCCCCTTCTTTATGGGAGTTACCTATAGCATTATCGGGGGGGGTGGATACGGGATGCTGATTCGGGTTAAGACTATATTCAGGCGGAGTTTCGGTAGCGTAATAGGTTCGGTTTTCTTTTTGATTACGCTTTGCCATACGATGAGCAATTACATGCAAAGCAAATTCCAATTCTTTTTTAGATAAAGAGAAAAGTTTCACCTGTTGACCCCGCTTACCCTGCTTACGGAAGGTCAACTTTAGCCCCAACTGTTCAACTAAAGTTCCTAGCAACCAAATGGGTTTACAGTCACCGGGAATAGTAAACCCAAGAATTGCTTTGACGTGAGCAGCACAATCAAAAGCTCTAGCCGTCATGTTAACTAATTGAGTATCATCGGCAGTAAATTCATCACCAGCAACTAGGCGTTTCAAAATGTGATGCAGCCCCAGGTTAAACCGTGCTAGCCACCGCGCCGAGTAATTACCCCAGTCTATGCACAAAGGTAGATTGTCGCGTTCGGTGCGGTCTTTTTGGGTGACAATTGTTGGTGGCGTGGGATAACTGTGCCCAGTTTTGGGGTCAACAATTGATTCATCAGGCTTTGCTAAAATTGCCTCAAGTCCGGCTAAGGCTCCTATTAAGCGACCACCTTTATCCATTTCCACCAGCGATTCTGTTACTTCGATCCCATAAGAATCAGAAATGCGAAACTTTTCACATTCAAAAATTTCCTGGGGTGGTAAATAATCTTTGCTTAGACGGGCGCGATACTCACTCAAAGTAATATTGTTAGCCTTGGCTACAGCCGAATTGTGGGCACTGTCCAAAGAAGAAGCCGCAAGTTTTAGACTTTCTCTTGCTTGGCGATCGTTATCGCTACCCAGGCATATAAAAGTATTGCCCATTTCGGTGAGGAGCGATCGCAAATCGTCGCGGAGATTATTTAGAGAATAGTGGCGGTTAGCCAAAATTTGGCAGTAAGCCTCTAGCGCCCAATCTTTCTCTGCTCCGCGCTTGCCTGTTTCTCGGTCAATCCGCAACACAAAAGCAGTCATTTCATTGGTTTGGAGCAACCGTTCTTTAATCTTGGCGGCGTTAGTATCTTGGTAGCCAAATGGGGGACGCGGGGCCACCCAAATATGAAACGGGACTTTGGGACGATAGCGGTACAGTTGTTGGGCGCACTCTGTAGCAGTTTGTGAAACGCCGTGAAAGACACCAAACACTTTTGCAAAATGATACTCTGAAATATCTACACCAGTTCCGAGGCTGGGAGAGGTGAACAAGGCATCGAGGTTTTTGACGGCGTTGGTGATATCTTTGATGAAAGCGACATTTTCTTCACTTCCAGAATTATCGGAATGAACAGACCAAATGCGCCATTTTTGAGGTGTATGGGATTGTTCAGAGTTAGATTCTTCGCACTTAATAGTAAAGGATTTGTCGAGTTTTTTGATGAAACGCTTGGAATCACTGACAACCATGATTTTTTGCCCAAGCATCAGCGCTGCCGAGATTTGTGCGACTAGGGCGCTGGAATTACTGCCTTCATACCAATATATAGTGCGATCTCCATTGCGCCATTCGTTTTTGATAATGTAAGGAATTTCCTCTTTTGGTCGCATGGAGCGAAAGAAATCTACGGTCAGGTCATCCATGTGTGCATCAGCGATGACGACCAATGGCGCGTTGTATACTATATATTCCAGTACCTCCAAGATTGCTGCACGATGTGACTTGCAAGTATTACTGTGTAGTAGGTGGGTGAGGTATTGGCAAGCTTCATCAATAAAGATGCAACCGTAGGTGAGCGCTTGAGTATTGAGCTTATGCAAGCTGTCGATAGTAATACTAAGGGCTTGGGCCTGTGCTAAACCTGTGTAACCCAAATCTGAGTACATCGCAGTTTGGAGTCGTTCAGCAAGATTTTTCAACAAGTTAACGCGATGCCCATTGTTGAGGAACCGCGCTTCGGGATTTTGGTCACGCCACCAACGCATGAGTTGGGTTTTCCCTGTACCCATGTCGCTCCACAGTACAACTAATCCTTTCTGGGGAAAACGGAAAGACTTTTTGAGGGCAGGGGGGAAAGAGGCTCTTGGGCAGGGGGAGCAGGGGGAGCAGGGGGAGATAGAAGCTTCTAAAGCAGGGGCAGAAGAAGAATTACTGAACAATAATTCTCTTTCCTCAAGAGCCTCAAGAGCTTTCCCTGCTCCAGAAGCTCCTCTAATAGAGGGGGTAAACAATTGTTCTTGTGCAATATCATAAATAGCCGGGGCGGATGAGCATTTTTCCTCCAGATCGGGAATGCACAGAGCTTGGGTCAAATATTTAATATTGACTGTGATATCAGGTTTGTACTTGCTCAGTCCCCATTTTTTAGCCCTATATGAACGCTGGTAATCTTTAAGTGATTTGGCATCATCTACTAGAGCAGTTAGTAGTCCATTGGCATCTTCACCGCGACCAACTACAAAATCATCAACGCCTTTTTCTGGTCCTGGCAGTAATGCAACTTCACATTCACAACCAGCAGACTCAATTGCTTTTGCAGTGCGAACAGTGGCTTGAAACACTGACCAGCGGGTTGTTAGCTTCGTCTCGTAGTCAAATAGGATAATGAACTTGCGCCCCGGCTGTGCCAGTGGCATTAAATCAGGATGCAACCGTTCATCAAAATCCTTTTTACCCACGCGACCATTCCATATCCCTGGCAGTGCGATCGCTACAAAACCAAGACTGAGTAAACAGGCCGCCTTTTTTTCACCTTCGCAAAGGATTACAGGTATTTCCGGGTGTCGCTGTACCCATTCCCAAAATATCAGTGGAGTAAGCCTATTTTGTAACCTCAGTGCCAGAGGTGAATGGTATCTCTTAATGTTATACCGTCGTGCCACCAAATCCCAAACATCGTCGGACACATCAAAGTATGTAACTCGGTTAGCTATTTTGGGTGGTGACTCGTACTTAACTGGCTTGCCCTTTTCCCAGTCAATCCGGGGTAGGGAAGGTTTCATCCGTCCCCACTCCATTGGTCGCCAGTTCACAATAGGGTCAAGTCCGCTAATCCATAATCCTCCTGCCATTAAATGCAGATAGGCTTTCAAAAAACCATCTGTAACTCGACCAGCGTTTTTGCGGGGGATTTTGTTGGAGATAAACAGGTAATCGTAGACTGATTCTCCTTCGATATGAGAAAAGTTGCGCTCAATCAACGATGGATGAATCGCGCTGCTTACCGCTAGCTCATGGTATTCAGCAGCCGTGAGATTATTGGGGTATTCACAAATGTTAGATGACAACATTTGATCCCCAACGCCCAACTCTTGTGAGCATTGGTTATTTGACACAGTAGATTCCTCTGGTAGCTATGGTTTACAGCTTCAGAGAGGGGTTTTCAATCTAGATTTCAGGAATCAGGAGTCAGAGGAATTAGAGTCCTTCGTAAGCGCGATCGCATCTGCCAAGTCCTTCACCTCATCTTGAAGTGAAAGACTTGTAAGGGAAAATCGACCCATAATCAATTCCGACCGCTGGATTCTGAGTTCTGGATTGCTCCTATTCACACTGCTTTATAAAAATTTACATAAATCAAATATAAATTTTCTATCAAATTGCCAAAAACGGTTAGCAGAAACTAGCTGTACTTTTCCCTTTATCGCTATAATGGCAAAGTAAAGCAGCGTGGGATCTTTTGACAAGTCAGTGGATTTAAGTCGCCAAACTTTAACTGCCACTTTCTTCGTCATCACGAGATCAACCCCGCTCTGGAATTATTGAATTGTCTGAACTTTAAGGCAAAGCGCTACTCCTTAGTAGGGTTTTGCCTACGTTTTTATGTATGCCTTATTTTCCTCCATTTCTGGTTGTACGCGTTGACAAGCTCGATCTTACAAAACTTCGGTTATTTTCGCATCTAGCAAGAATATGATTGTTGAGTTGTGTTACCTCCGATTTGAAAACTTTTGAGGCTGTTGAGGAAACAGAATTGTTAATTGCTACTTGTTCAGTTTCCCATCTTTTACAGCGCTCCCCACTCCAGAAGCTCTGTTTGTTGTGTATGAAAAGGATGTGGGTGCAAAAACTATCTCCGGTTGACAACACAGTGCCAAATACAAAATCTTGAAGAGGCGAAATCAACAGTAGTAGTTCAGCTTCTGGGTCTGACTCAATTACCGCGTTCGCCAACTGATTCTGTTTAATTAAGAGTTGTCTGTAATCATTGCTTGTAGCACCAATGATTGCAATTGCGCGATCGCATAGTTCGGTACTGCACTCACGATACCAGAACAAGCTTGTTCGCTGCAATAAAGCCGCTCTTTTTAAAACATTCTGGAAGCGAGTGTCCACAAAAGAGCTAATAAATACTCTTTTCCACTTCTCTAGTGCATCAAGACTCAGCTCTAGAGGCGGTACTCTTACAACCCCCAACAGCCTAACCCCGGTTTAAGAACAAAGCGCTACTCCTGGGTGGCGCTTTATCTTTTGATATTGATACTGCTATATATTCGCCTCCTATACACGCTTTATTCAAACAACAGCTATATATTACAGAAGTTCTAGACTTCTGATATCTGAAATTATCTTCATTTTTTGCTTTAAGTTTCTCCACATTTGTGATTTTGCATAGGTTTAGCTCAAACTGAACTGCGATCTAGACTTTGCTACTGGTACTGCTATATCTGGAATGTAACATTTTAATCTTATATTCTCGATAGACTCTTGGGAAGAGAATTTTTGTTAAAAAATATAAAGAACTATAGGTTTAAAAAGTAAATTATAGGTTTGCTACAAGTAAAAATAAGGTATAAGGTCTGTTACAGTAACTTCACGACACATGGTGGGCATGAGCATAGATAAAGATTTACAAATAGAAAAGGTACTGGAAATTTTGGAGGAGCGAGTGTTTCAGCGTGCCGGAAGGTACTTATCTAAAGCTGAGAAGCTTGTAATTAAAGGGTCTTGGGAAGGTAAAGATTATAAAGAAATAGCATGTAATTCAGGATACAGTGCCTACTACTTGCAGTCAGCAATTGGCCCCTCGTTATGGATAATGCTTTCAGATGTTATTGATGAAGGGGTAAAAGTCAAAAAAACAACTTTGAAAAAAGTTTTGCTTGAAGTAGTAAGGAAAGACTTGCTTAAGCAAGAAGTATCCAAGTTGGATAGCGATGCTCTAGTAGGTAAAACTAGAACTTATGGAGAGTTGCCGGAAATAGCTTCTATTTATGGGCGAAAAGAGGATATTTCTTATTTAAAAAATCAAATTAAACTTTTTAAACAGCGCTGTATATCTATAACTGGTATTGGAGGAATTGGAAAAAGCGTATTAGTAGCACAGTTAATAGAGGAAATACTTATTGAAAATTCAAATGCATATGATTATGTGATTTGGAAGAATGTTGATGTTTGTTCCTCTTTGGATGAAATAATTAGAGATATAATTAAAAATTTTAATTTACATTTGGAAAATGAACCTTTGATCAAACAAATTTCTTTGGTAGCAAAACAACTTCGTTTATGCCGCTGTCTTCTAGTAATAGATGGATTTGAAAAACTAGCACAATCTGAAAATTTTGGGAGAAATAAGAAATTAGAATATGAACATTTTTTTATAGAAATTACGAAGGAGCAATATCAGAGTTGTACAATTATAACAAGTCAGTTACCTTTAAAAGAATTTGCTTATTTGATTACAAATTTACCTATTCTATATTTTAAGTTGGAGGGTTTAGAAGTACATGCAGCAATGCAGATGTTGTACGAAAAAGGTTTAAAAGGAGAGGAATGTAAAGAGTTAATTGATATTTATCGCGGTAATCCATCAGAATTAGAGGCAGTTGCTCACAAAATTAACCGATATTTTGGAGGAAGTGTACAAAAATTTATTGAGTGTAGAACGACTGTAATTGGCTCTCGATTTCAATTAATGCTACATTTTCAATTTGGACATCCTGGATTTTTAAGTAAACTTCAAAGGCAAGTATTAATTTATTTAGCAGAGCAACTTAGAGAAGATCCAACTCCAATTAAATTTTCTGAAATCATTAAGTATTTCAAAAAGCAATTAGGAGAATTATCAATTTCTGAGGTAATAGCAGATATGGAGATTTTAGAACAACGCTCATTAGTTGAAACTACTACAAAAGCGAATCAAGAGGAAGTTAGTTACAACTTACAGCCGGTTGTTAAAAAGTATATTTTAATCGACCCTCTTGGTTTTGTACGTGAAGAACCTGATAAAACCCAAATCAATAATTATATACAGGCGGTTAATACCCGGTGAGTTACTGTATAAATCCTTTTTGTCCTCAAAGATTAAATCCTGACAATGCTGAAAATTGTTTAGCTTGTGGAAATCCTCTGCTTATAAACGGACGTATTCGTTTATTGCGTCCGTTACGCTCTTTAACTGAAGATCCATTAACTTATACAGATATTTTTGAGGTTAAGGATAGTGCTACGACGGAGCAGCGCCCTCAACCTCAGTTAAGAGTAATGAAAGTATTAAAATGGATTGATGATTCTAAAATAGTTGAATTACTCGATAGAGAATCAAAAATATTACAAATTATAGACCATCCA
Source organism: Desmonostoc geniculatum HA4340-LM1 (assembly GCA_019359545.1). Classification (GTDB taxonomy): domain Bacteria; phylum Cyanobacteriota; class Cyanobacteriia; order Cyanobacteriales; family Nostocaceae; genus Nostoc; species Nostoc geniculatum. The sequence goes on from JAHHHB010000173.1 coordinate 8,287, forward strand.
GGAGTACCTAAATCATATAAGGATGATTATTTCACTGTTAAGCTTAATAATCGTTTAACAATGCACTGCTTGATAATGCAGAGATTTGAAGGAAAAAATTTAGCTGAATGGATAAAATCTTATGGAAGAATTTCCCAAAATCTAGCTTTAGATTGGTTATCACAATTAGTTAATATTCTTGATATCGTACATCGAAATGAATATTTTCATAGAGATATTAAACCAGACAATATTATTCATCAACCTGATGGTAAAATTGCACTAATTGATTTCGGTGGTGCAAGAGAAATTAGTAGAACATTTTTAGCGAAACTTGGTACTAATGGAGGAACAAGTACAGGAACTAGCATAGGTTATGAAATAACTGCTGTTCGCTCAGCTTATTATTCGCCTTTAGAGCAAATTCATGGACAGGCTGTACCACAGTCAGATTTCTACGCACTAGGTAGAACTTTAGTTCACTTAGTTACTGGTATTTCTTTAAATAAAATTAAAAGTGATGAGAAAACAGGAAGACTGCTTTGGAGAGATAAAGCACGTCACATAGATAAGCCTTTGGCTGATTTGATTGATGATCTAATGGCTCCTTTTCCAGGTCAGCGCCCTCAAAATACTCAAATAATTTTGCAGAGGTTACACAAGCTTCCTTTCCAAAGTAAAATTCAGAGAATAACTAGGTCTAAAACATTTGTAATTAGTGCATTAATTACATCTATAAGTTTACTAGTTTTTATTTTGTTTAGAGTTATTTTACCAGCAATAGCTAATGGTTTAGTTTCTCAAGGAGAGAAGTTAGAAATAGCGAATGATTTTCAAACTTCCAAAAATCTTTTTAATTTAGCTACGAGTATCCATCCTCCGGCTAAATTTACTGTCTCGAAATTTTATTTAGAACAAGCTTCTCGGAATATTAGTAACTTGCAATTGGCTAAAAAATATTATCAATTAGCAATAAAATATAACGAAAGAGATTTGGGTGCTTATAATAGCTTGGCTATAGTTTGCCGACAATTAAGAGAACTGAATTGTGCAATTGACGCTTATCAACAAATCTTAAAATTAAAGCCTGATTGGGAAGGATATTATAGGTTAGGCAGTTTCTATGATGATGAAGGAAAAGAAGAACTAGCTCAACAGCAATATCAAATAGCCATTAAACTCAACAATAATGCAGTAGTTGCAATTAATAATTTATCTCGGTTAAAAAATCTAAAAGAAGATTATAACCAAGCTGCTCAACTGGCGCTGGAGGGGTTAAGGAAAACTAAAGATCCCAAAATACAAGCTACCTTCTACAAGAATTTAGGTTGGGCAAGATTGATGCAAAGAAAGTATACTGAGGCAGAAAAATATCTACAAAAAGCAATTGATTTAGACAATGAAAGAATAGATGCTGTCTGTTTGCTATCTCAAACGCAAGAGGCATTAGGCAAAATCAATGAAACTAAACTTTGGTGGGAAGTTTGTATGATTGCTAAATCCAATATACCAGAGGTTTATATTTGGAGGCAGCAGTTAGTAGACCGCCTGATTAATAATTCAAAATCTACTAATTAATTCAAGAGATTTTGGAGCGTTAATTTTTAACTAATAGCTGTAGATAAAATTCGATGCAGGACTTACTCAATCTGACTAGGGAGCATCCCAATTTGGCAAGAAGATGAAAGAAAGGAGAAAATATTCGCGATGATGCCTCGCGAATTAATGGGGGGGGCTATACGAATGCTGTCCATAACTGAGAAAATTATGAGAATCAGAGA
>JAHHHB010000001.1 GCA_019359545.1 Desmonostoc geniculatum HA4340-LM1
TCATTTATGTAAATCCTTTACCATTGTCAAGCGTTTATTTGAACTCGCTGTTGAGCATGAAATTTTCAATTTTCCGAAAATATTTATGTATGATTGATTTTCACAAATGATTTAGGATTGCTATAGACCTCTTGCATAAGTCGAATAGACCCCCCTTAATCCCCCCTTATAAAGGGGGGAAACTTGAAATCTTGCCCCCTCCCCTTCACAAGGGGAGGGTTGGGGAGGGGTGATTCAAGGATTTTTGCAAGAGGTCTATTGAAACAAACCGGAGTGAATCTGAAGAATGTCTAATAACTTATACGATACGGTATTTATCCAAGTCCTATTGAATAAACACGCTCTCAAAAAATGCGTAGTTTACCGCCGTAGGCATCGCCATGCTTCAACGTTAAACTATTGCTACACCCTAAAGTTTTTAATTTATCATCATGACTCAATCGCCAGTAAAAACTCTTTATGTAACAGACTTTGCTTTGTGGATTGAGCAAACTGTCAGCAGTTTAAAATCCCAAGATTATAGCAATGTGGACTGGGAAAATTTAATTGAGGAAATAGAAGCATTGGGGAGGAGAGATAGACGAGAATTAGAAAGTCGTTTGACAACTTTATTTGAACACGCCTTAAAACGGAATTATGTAAATTTACCAGAATGTTATGGCGGTTGGGAAGCAACCATTAGCCGCACACAACAGGAATTAAACCGTATTCTTCGAGATTCTCCTAGTTTGCGTAATTATTTCTTAACTGTTTGTGATGAATATTATCAAAATGCCCGTAAAAACATGAGTCAGGAATATGAAGCAAAATTTCCTGATGATTGCCCTTTTCCTCATGATGTAGAAACATTATTGAATGAAAGTTTTTGGTGTCGTTAAAAATCTCTAGTTATTAGTTTTCCGTCACTATACCAAAAATCTAAAATTCCGTGACTAATAATTCAGATTTCCCTTGCTCAGGCATACAAAATCATTAACAAGGGTTGTTACTGAATTCCCTGGTGATTCCAGCTTATCCTTAGTTGAATGGCTGGCATCAGCTTTGTTGTGGCCTGAGTTTAAAGTGTGATAGTTGCAGATGAATATAGGAATAATCGAGCCTTACAATAGCGGATTTTTGGAAGTTATACCAGAGGGTGAAGACAGCGACTATTATCAGATTGCAGCCATACATATTAATGGCCAAGCCTACTGTCCTACTCCTGCACTTTATCGTTCGGAAAAAGCGGCATTAGCAAAAGCTGCAAAAATTTATGATTGGCTAGCCGACCGCGAACACCAAATCAGTAACGGGACTTGCTACTGTCCTCAATTGAAACTCATCTTATGGCAGCAACCGAAAGCATCTTAAGTAAGAGGGAAGAGGGAACAGGCAACTTGTACTGAGCGAAGCGACGGTCAATGATGTTTGGTGCCGTACTTTCAATAGGGTTCGGTTAAGGCACCAGACGCGATAAATCGCGTCTTTGCAATGTAGAATTTTCATCAAAAAACCTTAACCGAACCGTATTGCCCGTATTTTCGCCGATAACGCACCCTACCAAACTTGGTTTATAAATTTAAACTTACTCAAACCAATCTTTACCTCCTGGTAATTCTGCTAAATGGTGTCTTAATTCTATTAATTCTTGTGTCATTTATTTTGATAAATAGCCAGTCTAAAAAGTACCTTTTTCAAATTCATCAATAGCTTGAATGTCATCTGAAATCTGGACGCATTGTTCTAATAAAACAATATTTAGTTCTGGCAATAATTCACTTGAGGTTATCTGTTGGTAACCGTAAGTATCTAAAAAATCAGATGGTGTTTCTTCGCGTAAATGATAAAGTTTGAGTCGATTCATTTGCCAAATCCAAACTTCAGCAACTCCCAAACGCCGATAAATTTCTAATTTCTCAATGCTGCCACTGGTGATGTTGACTTCTATAGCTAAGTCTGGGATATTTTTCTTCTCAAAAATCGAGTAGCATTCATCTGGTTCAACTCCAGCTTGCTTGAGTTGTTTTCTAATTGTAGAACTGCCCATTGGGCTGAATCGAATTCGCTTTAAATAAAAATAGCGTTCTATTAAAATAGCCAACCGTTTTTTAATGTTTTCATGTCTAATAGACGGTGACACAATTTCTAAAATTCCATCTAAATAAGTGACACGGTAATGAGAGTTATCTTCTAGTTTGGCTAGTAAGGCTTCATACATTTGCCAGCTTACCCCACTAGTGACGAATTTTTCCTCTGGATCGTCAATATCTGCAAGTTCGGGGTCGTCTAAGAGTTCTTTGAGGCTGGTAACCATTGTTTTTTCTCTCCTAGTACAACAAGGCAAAAGTTGATTAAATTTTTCGCTAAACAGACTCTACAACAGAAGCACCAAAACGATAGCCTTTGCCATAAACTGTGTGAATCAGCGTTGTTTCTTTCCCGACTTCAATCTTACGCCGCAGCAGGCGAATTAATGCCGCTATAACGTTGCTGCTTGGTTGTTCTTCTTCTGTCCACAAAGTTTCCATAATCTGGGCATGAGTCAGCAGTTGTCCAGTATGTTCCATAAAATATTGCAATAGCTGACTTTCTTTTTGCGAAAGTTCAATAATTCTTCCTTGGCGATAAGCTACTTGATTTTCACAATCAAGTTCTAAATCAGCTACAGTCAGTCGTCCGGTGGTGGTTTCATAAGTTTGGGAACCGGAACGACGCAACAAAGCCCGGACTCTGGCTAGTAGTTCCCGCAGTTCAAAAGGTTTCACCAAATAATCGTCTGCACCAGCATCTAAACCTTCTACGCGGTCATCTAAAGTATCTTTAGCTGTGAGAAATAGCACAGGAGTAGTTTTGCCTTGCCGTCGCAATTCTTGACAAATTTCTAAGCCTGTTTTTCCTGGCAGCATCCAATCTAAAATTAGTAGGTCGTAACTGCCTCGTGCAAGTTCGCTACCGCTTGTTCCATCATAAGCAGCGTCTACAGCATAACCCTCACGAGTTAACAAGCGACTCAAGGGTTGAGTTAGTTCAACTTCATCATCAACTAATAAAATTCTCATGCTGCTTGTGGTAAGCATATAGAGATATTCTCAATATTATTGAACGCAAAGACGCAGGATACTAGGAAAAAGAATGCTGACTGTTGCATTACCAAAAGGGGAACTTCTTAAACATAGCATCCGGTTGCTACAAGCCGTCGGCTTAGATTTTAGTGCTTTTTTAGATTCAGGAAATCGCCAACTTCAAATTACTGACGCTAAGGGAGTTGCAAAAGCGCTATTGGTGCGGGCACAGGATGTACCTGTTTATGTAGAATATGGTCAGGCTCAATTGGGTATTGTTGGTTACGATGTGCTGCGAGAGAAACAACCGCAAGTTGCCCACTTAGTCGATTTGCAGTTTGGATATTGTCGCATGTCGGTGGCGGTAAAAGCATCGAGTTCTTACCGATCGCCGCTACATTTACCAACTCATGGTAGAGTTGCTTCTAAATATGTCAACTGCGCTCGTGAATATTTCCACAGTCTGGATTTACCCGTGGAAATAGTGCCGTTGTATGGTTCAGTGGAACTAGGACCAATTACTGGTATGTCAGAAGCGATCGTGGATTTAGTTTCCACAGGGCGGACTCTACGCGAAAATGGTTTGATTGAAATCGCTACTCTCTATGAAAGTACAGGACGGTTAATTGCCCATCCCCTCAGTTACCGTCTGAACACTGGTAATTTGAGTGATTTGATTAACAAGCTGCGGGAGGCTGTTTTGCTTAAGGTTTAATAGTCATTGGTCATTAGTCATTGGGCATTGGGCATTGGGCATTAGCAAAGGACAAAATTCTGTAGGGTAGCACAGCTGTGCTACCCTACGCTGCTGATGCACATTAATGTTTATTTGTAAATAATATCCGTGCCAAATTTGTCTACACTAGGATTATGGCGATCGCTAAAGTTAGCGATGTAGACAGGATACTTGACTGCTGGGCATGGCTTTTCTCAAATTTAAAACAGGCCTTGTGCCTTCTTTTCAAAACTACTCTGAATAACCACAAGCAAACAAATAGTTAACTATTAAAAAAGGTTAATCTATTTTTGGGGTAGTGGTGCTGCTCACTGGATATCATAATTGAGATTTATTAAGAAAAGTTCATGAAAACTGGAGACATGATTACAGAAGAGGCGAGGCTAGAAGCCCTGCGTCAGTATCAAATTCTTGATACTGAACCTGAAGAAGCCTACGACAATCTTGCTCAGTTAGCGGCATTTATTTGTAACACCTCCATATCCTTAGTAAATTTTATTGATGAAAATCGTCAATGGTTTAAGGCAAAAGTAGGTTTAAATGTGTCAGAAATGCCCCGGAGTGTTGGGTTATCTTACCTTTGCCAAGAACGGCGTAACGTTGTGGTGGTTCCAGATACGCTAGCTGATGAAAAGTTGACGAAGAATGCGGTAGTAATTGGCTATCCTTATGTGCGATTTTATGCAGGTGTACCTCTAATCACTCCCAGAGGAGATATGCTGGGAACTCTGTGCGTAATTGACCAAGTTCCCAAAGAATTGAGCCAAAAACAAGTCGAGGCGCTTGTGGCTTTGAGTCGTCTAGTGATTGACCAACTAGAACTCAGGCGTCATGTGACTGAAGTATCTGAAATTACCGAGAAACTAGTGGCGCAGGAGCAAACAGCACGCGCCCAGTCGGAAGCAGCCAGAACTCGTATCACCAATCTTCTTGAAAGTATCACTGATGCCTTTTTTGCCTTGGATAAAAAATGGCGATTTACCTACGTTAATGGTCAAGCAGAACAACTGTTGCAAAAAACCCAGAATCAGCTTTTGGGTAAAAGTATCTGGACAGTTTTTCAGAAAATTATCGGCACAACATTTGAAAAGCAGTACCGTAAGGCAGTTTTAGAACAAGTGAGTGTGGAATTTGAGGAGTTTTTTGTGCCCCTCAACCGCTGGTTTCAAGTCCACGCTTATCCAGGAAAAGACGGCTTATCTGTTTATTTTCAAGACATTACTGAACGACGAAGAACAGTAGAAGCACTTCAAGAAAGTGAACAACGTTGGCAATTAGCATTACAGGGTAATAATGATGGTATTTGGGACTGGAACCTCAAGACTAATGAAGTGTTCTTCTCAACTCGGTGGAAGGAAATGCTGGGGTATGAAGACCACGAAATTTGCAATTGTTGGCATGAATGGACAAAACGAATCCATCCCGATGAGCGAGATTTGGTAGTTCAGACCTTTCAGGATCACTTTGCCAAGAAAACACCGTTTTATGTCTGTGAGTATCGAGTCCAATGCCAAGACGGCAGCTATAAATGGATTCTGGATCGAGGACAGGCGCTTTGGGACGCATTAGGTGATGTAGTGCGAATGGTTGGTTCTTATACTGATATCACAGATCGCAAGAGAACAGAAGAAGAATTACAGCGGCAGAATCTGCGATCGCAATTATTCTCCGAAATTACGCTCAAAATTCGAGAATCTTTACAAATAGACGAAATTCTCCAAATCACCGTTACAGAAGTACAAAAACTACTGCAAGCTGACCGAGTTTTAATTTTCCAACTTTCCCCTGACGGTTCGGGAACAGTAGTACAAGAAGCTGTACTACCTGGTTGGCCAGTAATTTTAGGAGAAAATATTATCGACCCCTGCTTTAAAGAAGAATACCTAGAAAGATATCGCCAGGGAAGAATCAGTGCAATTGAAGACATTCAAACTGCTTATATTCAACCTTGCCATCGAGAATTTTTGGAGCAGTTTGCAGTTAAGGCTAACCTCGTAGTGCCAATTCTTGTCAGAGAGGGCATTTGGGGCTTGTTGTTAGCTCACCAATGTGCTGCACCTCGAAAGTGGAATAACTTTGAGACAGAGTTGTTACAGCAACTAGGTAACCAAATTGGCATTGCTTTATCTCAAGGGCAACTACTAGAACAACAAACCCGCCAAAGCCAAGAACTCGCCCGTTCCAATGCCGAATTAGAACAATTTGCCTACGTAGCTTCCCATGACTTGCAAGAGCCGTTGCGGATGGTAACCAGTTATTTACAATTGCTGGAGCAAAGATACAAAAATCAACTCGATATTAATGCCGACGAGTTTATCAACTACGCTGTAGATGGGGCACGGCGGATGCAGACCTTAATCAATGATTTGTTGAATTACTCCCGCGTCAGCACCCGTGGACAGCCCTTTAAGAGAGTTGATTGTAATATTGTTTTAAAACAGGCGATCGCAAATCTCAAACTGGCGATCGCAGATAGTAAAGCAGTTATCACCTATGATACTTTACCTGAAGTCATAGCTGATGCGACCCAATTGACACAAGTCTTTCAAAACCTCATCGCTAACGCCATCAAATTTTGCCAAAATCAGCAGCCAGAAATTCACATTGGAGTTGGGAGTGGAGATGGAGAGATGGGGAGTAGGAGACCAGAGGAGCAAGGGAGCAATCAAGAATCTTTCCCCTCTGCCCCCCTGCCCCTCTGCCCCCCTGCCCCTTTGCCACCCCCCATTCAACCCAACGAATATATTTTCTCGGTGCGCGATAATGGTATTGGTTTAGAATCCCAGTATGCTGAACGTATTTTTATAATTTTTCAACGCTTGCACGGTAGAGATAAGTATCCAGGTACTGGTATTGGTCTAGCAATTTGTAAAAAAATTATAGAACGCCACGACGGCCGTATCTGGGTTGAGTCGAAAGTGGGTCAAGGCTCAACTTTCTACTTTACACTTCCAGATAAAAGCTCTTAAGCCATCGTAAACATGCAAGCCATTATGCCTATTGAGGTTTTGTTAGTAGAGGATAATCCTGGCGACGCCCAACTTACACGCATCGCCCTGGAAGATAGCAAAATCTCGATTCACCTGAACGTGGTGGAAGATGGTGTCGAAGCAATGGCATTCTTGCGAAAACAGGAAAAATATGTCAACGCAGCCCATCCAGATATTGTGCTGCTGGATTTGAATCTCCCTAAAAAAGATGGGCGAGAAGTATTGGCAGAAATTAAAGCAGATGAAAACCTCAAGCGAATTCCCGTAGTCGTCTTGACGACTTCCCAAGCCGAAGAAGACATTATCAAAGCTTATAATCTATCAGCAAACTGTTACATAACTAAGCCAGTAGACTTCGATCAATTCGTTAAAATTGTAAAATCAATAGAAAATTTTTGGTTTGCGATCGTAAAACTGCCACCGGAGTAATGGCAATGGCAGGTGAACATATTAAAGTCTTGTTAGTAGAAGACAACCCTGGTGATGTATTTTTGTTACAGGAGTTTTTAAAGGAAGTTAACACAGTTGTAGTTGAGTTGATGCCAGTTGAGCGGCTTGAGAAAGCACTCAACCACCTAGCAAAGGAAATTTTTGATGTCATTCTTTTAGACCTTTCCCTGCCAGATAGTCAGGGAATAGAAACTTTTGTCACTGCTTACCAACAGGCAAAAGCAACTCCAATCATTGTGCTGACGGGTATAGACGATGAAACCCTGGCAACTAGGGCAATGCAGGAAGGAGCGCAGGATTATTTAGTCAAAGGGCAAGTAACTGGGGATTTGTTGGTGCGTTCTATGCGTTATGCAATTGAGCGTCAACGAGCAGATAACGCACTGCGACAGAGTGAGGAGCGATTTCGCGTAGCCCTAAAAAACTCTCCGATTTTTGTCTACAACCAAGATCGGGAGTTACGCTACACTTGGATTTACAATCCTTCCTATGAATTGACTGTTGAGCAAATATTAGGCAAAAAAGACTCGGATATCATTCCAGTTGAAGATGCTCAACGCCTCACCACTATCAAACTTCGGGTATTGAACAGTGGCATCGGGACACGAGAAGAAGTATCAATTACAACTAAAGAAATAACTCGATATTATGATTTGACAATTGAGCCATTGCGGAATGAGTCCCAAGAAGTTGTCGGGGTGACTTGCGCCAGTATCGATATTACCGAACGGCAAGCCGCATTGCGCGAACACAAATTAGCCCAAGAAAAAATCAAAGAACAAGCAGCATTACTTGATGTCACCACAGATGCTATTTTGGTGCGAGATTTAAAGAATCAAATTCTCTTCTGGAACAAAGGCGCAGAAACACTTTATGGTTGGCGAACTACGGAGGCTATGGGAAAAAGTGTCAGCGAGCTTTTGTTTGACGAAGCTTCACCAGAAATCGAAGCAGCTCTTTTAGAAGTTATTAGTAAAGGTAAGTGGCAAGGGGAGTTAACTAAACTTAGTAAAACTGGCAAAGAAATCCTCGTCGCCAGTCGCTGGAGTTTGGTGTGTGATGAACAGGGAAAACCCAAATCAATTCTCAGCGTTGACACAGATATTACTGAGAAAAAACACTTAGAAGCCCAATTATTTCGCGCTCAACGCTTAGAAAGCATCGGCACCTTAGCCAGTGGCATTGCTCACGACCTCAACAATATTCTGACGCCGATTTTGGCAGGAGCGCAACTATTACCACTGAAATTTCCCGATGCAGATGAACGGACTCGCCATTTACTGGAGATTTTGGAAATCAACGCCAAACGCGGAGCAGATTTAGTCAAGCAGGTGCTGTCCTTTGCACGGGGTGTGGAAGGAAAACGCATCACTTTGCAAGTCAGGCATTTAATTGTAGAACTTGCCAAGATTCTCAAAGAAACATTTCCCAAATCTATAGAAGTTAGCATTGACATACCACAGGATTTGTGGATGGTTTCTGGAGATAGTACCCAACTCCATCAAGTACTGATGAACCTCTGCGTTAATGCCCGTGATGCTATGCCCAATGGCGGTATTTTGAGAATCTCTGCGGAAAATCTGTTTATTGACGAAAATTATGCCCGGATGAACCTAGAAGCCAAGGTTGGTCCTTATACAGTGATTAGCGTCTCCGATAATGGAGTTGGCATTCCTAGTGAAATTTTAGATAGAATTTTCGAGCCATTTTATACCACAAAAGATGTCGGACAAGGCACAGGGTTAGGACTTTCCACGGCGCTGGGAATCATTAAAAGCCACGGAGGTTTTGTGAACGTGTACAGCGAACCCGGAAGTGGCACTAGTTTTAAAGTTTACTTACCAGCCGTAGGGGGAATGGAAACATTCACCATAGAAAATTCGATACCAGAGACAGGACATGGAGAATTGATTTTGGTTGTGGATGATGAAGTTGCCATTCAGGAGATTACTAAATCATCACTGGAAGCTCACAACTACAAGACTTTAATTGCTGGTGATGGCATTGAGGCGATCGCAATATACGCTAAAAATATCGACAAAATTAGTGCCGTATTAATCGACATTATGCTGCCCTCCCTAGATGGTTTAACTGCCATCCGTACCTTAAAAAAAATCAACCCAGAAGTCAAAATTATTGCCAGCAGTGGATTGATGTCCGATCGTAAGCTAAGCGCAGTAACTGAGGCTGGTGTTAATACGTTTTTGTCCAAACCCTATACTGTCAAAGAATTATTGGTTTGTTTACAGAAAGTACTTTCAATGTGACCAGAAATAAAAAGGTACAGAGCAACTAAATTTATTTATACAATCTTTGCAACACATCGATCATCTGTAGGGTAGTACAGCTGTCATTGGTGTGAACTTACAGCAGTTTTCATGTATTTAGACCACAGTCTTGTTTCTTATTTTCTTCCTTTGCGCCTTTGCGTCTTTGCGTGAGATAAAAATAGTGTGGTTCATTTACCTGAAAATTGCTGTAACGTGAAATCCTTGTCAAGACGTGATGCATGAATTCATATCATGTCCGCTTGATTACTTATTAAACCCCAAGAACCCCACCCCGCCAAAGCTACGCTTTGTCTCCCCTCCCGAAGAGCGGGGAGGGGTTGGGGGTGGGGTGCAATGACTTTGGGAATCATAACTAATTATCCGGACATGATATCACTCACTCCCCATCACTACCCGCATTACCCCACCCCGGTTTTGTCTAAAGCCAAAACCTCCCCTCCCCTTGGCAAGGGGAGGGGTTGGGGGTGGGGTAAAACGTCTGTCGGGTAAGCGTTTGAGCTTAAGTTGACACCTATGCACAGCTGTGCGCCCCTACCCAGCGTATTTGTCGCATTCTTTTTTCAAATTGGTATTAGAGATTTTGCGAGAAGCTGACCATCCAAAACCAGGCTAAGTTGCCCATTGCCAAGAATGCTAGTTCCTTGGATATAAGCAGCAACTGGGATTGCTTCCCCCAAAGGATGGATCGCAGCGGATTGCTTGCCGATGATGGAATCTACTTCTAAAGCACATCGTTTGTCTAAGTAACGAAATACTAATAAAGCCTTATCCTGCTTGAAAGCATTTGCTGTATCTGTGCTGTAAGTAGTAACTGAGGTAGGAAGCTGGTTAGGACAAGTCAGCACATCAGTCAATAAGTGGATAGGGACGAGCGTTTCTGTTGTTACATGCTCATCAGTACAACCAAGGAAGCCACTGGAGCTGCCAGAAGACTGCAAAAATAACATGCGTCCCGCTTGAGTTTGGATAATTTGTTCGGACTGGGATAGACAAATCTGCTCTACAGAATCGGCAATAAATGCATAGACTCTGGAGTTAGCTTGAAAGACGATAAGTTGAGCAATTTTTTGATCGAGGGGGATTTGGAGCGAGAAGGCTGTACCATGTCCAACTTTAGACTTCAATACTATTCTTCCCTGAATAGCTGTTAATTGCTTGCAAACTTCAGTTAATTCTACTCCTAACTCTAAGGCAGCACGATCGCATAAAACAGATGAAACCTCTGGTTCAAGTACCAGTTCTTGTAAGATATCCCCTGGTTTTGTCAGGGCGAGTCCTTGGGCTAAAGCCGGTTGATAAATTTGAGATAAGTTAATTCCTACGCCATCATCACAGCCATCAATAATCAGTTGATTTCCCTGCTGGTAAACTTGAATTTCAATAATACCGCTGCTATTTTTACCTAGCTGTTGGCGTGTTTGGCAAGACTCAATACTTTGCTCTAGTAAATAGCAACTTATATGCAATAGGAGAGCATGGAGGCGATCGCTAAATGCCCGATCGACTTGGATATCACTAATTTGTAAATGTAGTTTAGCAGACTTATCTTGTAGAGCTTGTAACTGAGACCAAAGCCGATGCAAGGGTTCTAAGGCTACTTTTAAAGGAATAGTTGTAACTTTTTTGACTAAATTGGAGGAATGGTTAAGTAGCTTTTCCTGGTGTATCAGTTCTTGTTTGAGTTGATGATGATTGTTATTCAGCGAATCAACAGTTGATGCCACCTGAGACGCTTGGGCTAAAACAGATTGCAGAGTACTGTATAATTGCTGAGAGCGAGAAGCAGCTAGAGGAGAAAGAGTATCTGAAATTGCTGCTAAACGTCCTGACCATTCCTGTAGATTATCGAGCAGGTGTTGTAATCGTTTAACTTGTCTGAGCAACCGCCCGATCGTATGTTGTTGTTCTTCTTCTTGACAGGCTTGCTGATTATATGTAGTTAATAATGTTGCAACTAGCACCTTTAGTTGTTCGAGATGCTTAATATTGATGGGTGTGGCGGCTGGAATACTTGTTGCAACAATGGTAGAAATGGATTCTTGCAAAGAGAGTGGATGGCGATCGCTAACAGATTTAACCAGGGATGCAACAGAAGTTTCAGTAGGCAGGGAAAAATCCCCCAACCAAGCATGAAAATCTTCTTCTCCATACTCCTTCGGGTTTGCTAGTTCCCCTACCTTGGCGGGAAGCTGCTCGGTATCTACGCGAACAAGGCTGCCAGACTGGAGGCTAGTTTCATCTATTAGTTCCCTGTCAAGACTTTCCTTGTCTTTAACGATAACTTGCTTTGCACAAGATTCTACCTTGGGCAAGCGATCGCCAAACTGAATAACTGGTTGATATTCCTGCGGTTGCTCTATCAATGTCTCAAGGTTTGTTGCCTGGGAATCGCCAAACTCTGCTTGCAAACGAGCAACAATGGCAGACATCCGCTCCAGAATTTCTACTTCGTCAATTTGCGAGGCTGTTAAAAATGCCATCAATAGCATCTGTAGGCAATCTAATCCTTCCGACAACAGGGAGGCGATTGGGGCGTTGACAGTTGCCCGATACTGATGCAAAAGCTGAAAAATCTCTTCTAGTGCAGCCGCAACTATGGCAATGGCATCTAACTCAGCTGCTATGGCAATCGAATGCAGAGAGCTAGCAGCTTCCATGAGAGCCAAAGCTGTAGCAGGGTTACTGTCTTTTGTATAGTTAGGCAACTCCTGCTCCAAGAACAGTAACAGATCGATCGCTTCTTCTAGAAAGCGATCGTCGTTCTGCGGTTGGGGGACAAAATCGGTACTCATGAACAACTCCTGCATTTCTATGGCTTCGATATTGTTTGGAGGCTACAAGCAGCGATGTCGGCGATCGCTCTAAATTGCTCCTGGATTTGGGCGATTGACTCCAGCCCCGCACTGATTTGGCGATCGCACGGTTCGATCGCAGAAGCAACATCTCCTGCTGCCACCTGTAGTTCCTGGAACCATTCCTCTATATTTAAGGTGCTGTCGCGGGCTTGACGGGCAAGAATTTCCACCTGTTCAGCAGCAGCTAGCAAACCTCGTTCCTGATCGCTAGCTTTTGTGGCTTCGATGGCTGTATTCAGGGACAAAATCTGAATTTTGCTACTCAAGCCTTCCACAAGGCGAATAAAGCCAGAAGCTTGCTGGCAAAATTCACCAAGGTATTCCAGTTGTTTATTAGTAATAGCAACAGTATCTTGAATAGACATTAAATGCTCGCCGGCAAGCTCAGCGATTCTTGCTCCTGCTTGTACCGACTGGCTCACCTGCTGAAATGGCACTAGTAACTCAGAGCGATCGCAAGATTCAGCCTTTTGCTGTTGAGCAGGTGGAGCTACTATTTCAGCCCAGCGCAAGTTAATTGTCAACATCATTCCTACTTGTTGCAGCAAACTGCGCTCTGCTTCCTGCCATTGTCGGGGTTGGAGGCAATGATGAATAACTAAAAAACCCCAAGGCTGTTGTTTGACAATCAAGGGCAAGCAGAGGCTAGCCTGCACCTGAAAGCGTTGCCAAAATTGCTGTTGGCGGGGAGTTAGTTCTAATACTTCAGTTCCGTCGCCAACATCGGGTTTATTAACAAACAAATTTATCGGTAGGGATTGGTTGAGCAGGGATGTCCAACCCGCTTGTATCGTTTCAGCGATCGCCCGACTGCGATTATCTTCCTCAAAACGATAAATCAAAACGCGATCGGCGTTGAGAACATCTCGCAGGGCGGTGACTGTAACCTCCAAAAGTGCAGTTTGACCTTTTGCCTGTTGCATTTGCCGATCGATTGCCGCAAGTTGTTCTCGCTGGAGTTGAAAAGCCCCTCGAACATTTTCATCATTGTCACTGGGCGAATCCTTAGCCAAAGCTTGGATAAAAGCTTCGATTTGACTTACCTTCTGCTGCAATTGAGCGACCTTTGGCCCCTTAGCAGATTGAAAGACTGCTTTGATTACAGCCACATTAGCCAAAATTTCTTCTATCTGGATTTCATTTTCAACAGGCTGGGTTTCAGAATTAGGGTCTAAGGTTGCGATCGTCACAGAAAACTCCTTGCAGCATCAAGTTAAATCAGTGGGTTTGCCATTGCAATGTCTGGGCGATCGCTCTGGTGTCTAAAATCCAGCGATCGCCTGACAGAATACCTCGAACAAAATTTAGCAGTTTGTTTGGGGAAAAGTCGGTTGGTGCCGATTGTGCTTGCTGTAAATCCTGCCACTCTACATCTAAGACATGAGCCACCAAAAACCCGATTACCTGATTTTGCACTTCGAGAACCAGAACCATTGGCTTTTCTGGTGGTGACTGCCGCTTCAAAAGCGGCGCATAACCAAGCAAATGTTCCAAGTCAACCAGCCGCAGCATCTGTCCTCGCCAATTATAGAAACCTAAAATCCAACTTGGTAAGGCCGGGGCTGGAGAAATTTCTTGGCTAGCGAGATGAATAATGTCCAGTAATGAGTGGAATGGTAGCAATCCACTTCCTTGATTCCCCAAGGGAAAACGGAGAAATCTTTGCTGTTGTTCGCCTGATGTCAGCCCAGGAACCAAGGTTGGGGTTGTTCCGGGCAGCCCCAACTTATCAGCCAATATCTGGCTCATGCCTAGAAGAAGTACTTTGAGTGGTTCCTCGTTTGGTGCTACAGACAAAACAGCCATGTGACTAACAAAGTTTAACTCCGCCACTTGCTGATAAGACCAAGGCACCGGACGCACTGTTTCCAAAGGAATATCGATTAAGGCAGGGGGCTTGTCCACAGGAATGCCACAAATTTCCCCAGTCCGGGTTTGAGTCAGAAGTAAGAAGCGCCCTGGAGTGTCAACCGCAGAGGGAACTTGATGCGCCTGTTGGTCTTGTACTTGCTGAATGAACTTCTGGCGCAAGTCCACAATCGTAATAGTTTGCGCTCCCAAATCAACCATCCCAATACCACTTTCAACCGTACTGCTAATAGGGGGACAAGCCATCACCTTGAGAACTGCACCAACTGGCAGGGCAAATAAATAGTCTGCGATCGCAAAAACAACGACTCGTAATGAGTCGCGCTCGCTCACAGCGCCAGATAATCGCTTAAACGGAAAGGGAGTGTTAAGCATAAGTCGGTCGGTGTTGAAAACTGTGGTTAGGGGGCAGGGGGGCAGGGGGGCAGGGGGGCAGGGGAGCGGGGGGGCAGGGGAGCGGGGGGGCAGGGGGGCAGGGGAGCGGGGGGGCAGGGGGGCAGGGGAGCAGGGGAGCAGGGGGAGCGGGGGGGCAGGGGGAGCGGGGGGGCAGGGGGGCAGGGGAGAAAGAATATTAACGCTTTATTAGCCAAGGTGAGGGGTCAGTAATCATATTTACCAAACCACCTAAGATCCGATTGTAGATTCCATATAATTCTCTGCCTAATTCAACATCCAAATAATTGCACTTAACAGCAAATTCAATCCATGTTTGTGTTTCTGCTGCCTCTGCTTCAGAGTCATTGAGTTTAGCCACAAAAGCTGCTTCATATCTACGCTTTCTCCAAGCTTCAGCTAGATTTGCACAAACAGAACGTGATGATCTACGAATCTGATCAGTTAATGAATACCGCTCCTCGACAGGAAACTTTTTAGAGATTTCAAAGATTTTCATGGCTGCATCAAATGCCATTTGATAAACTTTCAAGTCTTGATGATTTTTAATTGGTTCTTTTTCCATCTCCATCTACTCCTCTGCCCCTCTGCCCCTTTGCCCCCCTGCCCCCCTGCGCCCTGCCCCCCGCCTTATCTCAGGTATGAACCAGTTCAGCGATCGTGGACAGGAAATTCTGTTCTGAATAGGGTTTGGTCATGTAAGCTTTTGCTCCTAGAGCTAAAGCTAATTGGCGGTGCTTCTGTCCGCTACGGGTAGTCAGCATCACCACAGGAATCCCGGACAAACGCTCGTCTTGGCGACGGTGTTCTAAAAACTCAAATCCATTCATCTGCGGCATTTCAATGTCACAAATCACTAAATCAACATCACCGTGTTGCAGTATTTGTGCGATCGCCTCTCGACCATCGCCTGCTTGCAACACTTGATAATGGGCTTTCTGGAGCGTCTGCACCAAACTTTGCCTTTGTACAACCGAATCTTCCACCACTAACACCATCAGCCGGTTAGGTTGAGCAACGGCTGTATTGACTTCCATCGGCTGTTGTTGCGGTTGCGTACTTAGCTCGGATTGCTGCCCCTCTAGAGCAAGAACAGGCTCAGGCGCAGGTAATAGTTTAGTTGCAAGACTTGATGCCGGAGAAGTTGGCATCATATCTGTCTCCCAAGTTTGCCGAACTAACTCCAACGGGTCAACGATTAGGGTAAGACTACCATTTCCCAACACACTGTAGCCTTGGATGTAACTAGGTAAAGTTAGGACTCTGCCGAGGGATTTAATTACTAATTCCTGCTCGACTAAAATCTGATCGACTTGCAAACACAGGTATTGATGCTCTGTTTTCAACAGCAGCAGAGGTTCGATGGTGTTTCGTTGTTTGACTGGAAAAGGACTTAGGTTTAAATTGTGGTCTTGGGTGAATAAAGGATATTTGTAATCCAGCAAATTGGCAAGCGGGCGGATGGGAACTAGTTGCTGACTTTGCCCTTCTCCCCACTGCCAGAATTTTTGACTGCCTTGCCCGTGCAAAGATTGCTGGACTTGAATCTGCTCTGGCTGCGGTAATAAAACCTGGCTAATTCCTTCAGACAGCAAGCCATAAGTAATACCTTGAGATTGACAAACGAGCAAGCGTGCCGTTGTCAAGCTCAGGGGCAATTGCAGGATGAAGGTGGTTCCCTGCCCCCAAAGCGATCGCACCACAATGGAACCTTGTAAAGCTTGCAATTGAGTGCGAACCACATCTAAGCCGATACCACGGCCAGATAACTCACCAATCTGCTTGGCGGTAGAAAAGCCTGGTTCAAATAATAAGTCTGCCAGTTGGTCTTCTGAGGCGTAGGCGGCTTGTTCGGGAGTCAGCAGGTGTTTTTCTATAGCTCGCTGACGAATGGATTCCCAGTTTAAGCCTCGGCCATCATCCCGTACCTCAATAGTGGTGCGGTTGCCTTGATGATAAGCTTGAATTGTAATTGTTCCGGTTTCGGGTTTACCCTGCTGGCGACGGGTTTCTACCGGCTCAATGCCGTGATCGAAGGCATTGCGAATCATATGCAGCAAGGGATCGTACAACTGCTCAGAAATGGCTTTATCCACCAGTACCTTCGTACCGCCAAGCTTGAGTTCAACAGGCTTATGATAAGTTGCTACCATCTGTTGCAGGAGGCGGGGTAATCGATTCAACACTGTTCCCAGTGGCACCATTCTGGCTTGCAGCAAATCTTCCTGCGCTCCTGAAAGCAGTTGCTTGCGCTTTGGGAGACTGAAGCGAGATTGCTGAACTAAGCCATTAACAGCCTCAATCCGTTCTCCTAATTGCACCATGTCTTCTGTCAGATTTTGCAGGAGAATGTGCAACTCGCTATAGTTATCCATTTCTAAGGCATCAAAATTGGATTGTGCCTCGGTAGCAGAGATAACTCGTGGAGATACATGCATGTGTCGCTGCTTGCGTTCGGGAAGCAACAGATGTCGATCCGACCAAGTAAAAACTTTACTAAGTTGTTGTTGACAGTACAAAAACTGTAGTAGAGTGTCTTGAGCTGCTTTGTGGATGTGGTTAGATTGCAGGTTTTGTTGGTTTTCGCTGATTAGCAATTCCCCAATTGTATGGCTGAGGCGATCAAGCTGTTCTATCGCTACTCGGATACTGGGAAGTGATGCCGATGATTGAGCCTGGAGGCTTGGTGGTGGTGGAGAGGCTGGCCGATCTGAGTCTGAGTATCGGTAACATATCTGTGGATCTCCTATCCAGATTGACTGTAAAATCCGATCTATGGCAGAGGGGGCTACTACCGAATCCTGAGAAATAGGTGCCAGTACCTCCGGTGCTTTCGCTACGGAGTTATCAGTCCGCTTCGGGAAAAACGACCAAATTGATTCCGCTTCGCTGGCGCCCAGGAGGGGGGATGGCTGATTCTCAGTTGTAGTCGTTTGTGTTGGTTGGGCAGCTATGGAAATTGGCTGTTCTTGCGGTTCTGGGACAGGAGTAGTTATTCCTGCCCATTCTCGCAATTGTGGAGATATTTCTCCCCCTTGAGTGCGATCGCCTGCAAGTACCGCTGCTTGAGCTGCTTTAAAATTTTCTAAAGCCACCGGAGCGATTTGCAATACTTTGTCTGGATGTGCTTTGAGCGCGTTTAGGGTCGCTTGAGCAATTTCTTCTAATCCAGATAAGCCATAGGATGCTGCTAGTTCAGCAAAAAATTCTGCTTGGGAGTTGAGTGTTGTTTGAATTTGTTGCGGATCTTGGCTTTGGATGTCAGCTTCAAGTTGTTGCAAATCCTGGAGTACACTCCCGGAAAAGATTGACTCTACCACATCAAAGCCAAGTTCTTCCGAACTGGGAAGCGGAGCCTCACGACCAAAAAAGTCGCCTAGTTTATGCTGAAGTTGGGCAAAGATTGAGGCAGTGCGATCGAGTATTTCTGCCTCATTGCAGGATAAGCCCATCAAGGCTGCACTCAATGGAGTTCGCAGGCATTCATAAGCATCTAGAAGCAAAGCACCCAATTCTGGATCGATTTCCAGTTCTGGAGCGTATAACGCTTGGAATACATCTTCCAAATGATGGGCAATTGTCTGAATAGTTTCTTGCCCAACACTGGCAGCACTCCCTTTGATAGTATGGGCGCTTCGCATCAAGGCATGAACTTTTTCTATTGTTTTTTCATCAAGTAGACCGATTAGATTCTGCTCAATGGTTTGTAACAACTCTGCCGCTTCCGCAAGAAAAGCCTGCTCTTGATTACTGGGATCGGGGTTCATAACACACGGTTCAGTTAAGGAGATTTATCTGTTAAGGCAGGCAGGGGGAGCAGGGGAGGCAGGGGGAGAGAAAAAAGCTTAAGTGAATGGTATTGGTTCATAACAGTTATGCGAGATTAGTCAACTTTGAACTGGCTAACGCTGGTTTCCAGTTGTTGTGAAGTCATCCGTAGTTCCTCAAAAGACTCGGAAATGTGGATGGCACTTTCTGAAGTCTTGCGGGCGATCGCCGAAACATCCATCATCGCCTCTGTCAACATCTGAGATTGCTGACTTTGATGGGAAACTGCTTGGGTAATTCCTTGTACCAGTCCACCAATTTCGTTGGTAGCTGCCACGATCGCACTCAGGGAATGACGAGTCTCATCGATCAAGTTCGAGCCTTGGACAACTTGGCTAATACCCACTTCCATTGCTTCGGTAACTTCGTTGGTACCAGCTTGAATTTCTTGCACGAGTCGCTCAATTTCTGTGGTGGCACTAGCGGACTGATAAGCCAGGGAACGAACTTCATCTGCAACCACCGCAAAGCCTTTGCCATACTCTCCAGCACGGGTAGCCTCAATGGCAGCATTGAGTGCCAGCAAATTAGTTTGAGTGGCAAAGTTTTCAATCAAACTTACTACTTTCGAGATTTTCTGAGAAGCTTCACCGAGGCGTTTAATCTTCTTCGCTGTTTCCGACACGGTTTCCCGAATCTCCAAAATCCCATCTACGGTTTTTTCCATCAGGGAATCACCAGCTTGGACGGTGCTATTAGCTCTTTGAACCGCCTGTCCTACTTTTTGAGCATCAGCAGCGACTATCTGGGTGGAAGTTACCATCACTTGTAATTGTTCCAGAGCGTGTTCCAGCCGTTCTGCCTGCTGTTGAGCTTGGTCAGATAGTTTTACTACTGAGGTAGTATTATTGCTGGAATTTTCACTCACCCTGCCAGCAGCAATCTGCACTTGTCGCACTAAATCTCGCAAACTTTGGATCGTAGTATTGTAACCATCGGCGATCGTCCCAATTTCATCTTCAGATAGGGGCGCTCGAACGGTAAGATCGCCTCTGAAGGATGGTTCCAAAGCCATGAGAACGCGGATAGCTCCTTGTTGGAGTTTTTCGCGGGCGGTGCGTTCGCGCTCTGCTGCTTCTGCTAGTTGCTGCTCTTGAATACGCACCTGTGTTAGGTAATCTGCAAGATTGAGGGCAATACCAATCTGGACGCTGGCTTGGTTGAGAACATCCTCCTCGGATTGCTCCCACTGGCGCGGTGCGCTATTTTGATAAACTCCCATCAGCCCCCATAGCCGATTTTCTTGAAAAATCGGAGAAATCATGTAGGCTTTAGTTCCCCACATTTCTAACAATTGAATGTGACATTCGTCATGACCGACACTATATATATTGTCAACCCGCAAACTTTCTTTGCGGACATAACGCCCTCCTTGGTTGTACTGGAGATAGGTATCTCTAACTCTGGCCAGGCTAGTTCCCACCAACTTAGGCCAATCCCCAGTCACAGACTCAACTACAAATTCTCCAGACCAATCAGGCTCAAAACGGTAAACTCCAACTCGATCTACTTTGAGTAGCTGACGAAGTTCGTGGGTGGCAAACTGGACAAATTCCAGAACATCACCATGACTTTGGGCCATCTCTGTTAACCGACTTGGCAGGCGATAGGAAAATCGGGCGTTTGCTACTTCCCGTTCTGCCAGTTTTGTCAGTTCCTCATTCTTGTTTAAGGTTTGTTGTAAGTATTGCGATTGCTGGACGGCAACCCCAAACTGCGTGCCGATTTTCGTTACCAAGTTGACTTCATTCTCTTGCCATTGCCGCGGCCTATCATTCTGATATGCTCCTAACAATCCCCAGAGCTTGTTTCCGGCAATAATCGGGGTGATGATATAGGCTCTCATCTGGAATTGCTCGAGAATTTTTATGTGGCACTGGGCATGACCAGAAGTGTAAATGTCATTGATAACAAACGTCTCGTTGTGGCGATAGCGTCCACCTTGGGTTTGTTGGAGGTGTTCGTCTTCCCATACAGTCCTGATATCGGGGCCAACCAAAGCCACCCATTCACGACTGACGGATTCGGCAATAAACTCGCCACCCCAATCTGGATTGAAGCGATACACTGCCAGACGATCGCATTCCAAATGCGATCGCAATTCTGGTAAGGCATTGCGGAAAATCGTATCTAGCTCTTGAACTTGGCGGATTTTTTCTGCCAGCCGTGTCAATGCTCGTTCCCCTTCTGCGGTTCTGGCTAATTCTGCATTCTTCTTCTTGAGCTGTTCGATATAGTTAATCTGCTGCAAGCCTATACCCATTTGCACAGCTACTTTTCGCAACAGTTGCACATCCTTGGATTTCCACTGCCGAGGGCCAGTATTTTGGTATGCTCCTAAAAAGCCCCAGAGTTTGTTTCCAGTAAAGATAGGAGCGATCGCGTAAGCTTTGGCCTGGATTTTTTCTAATATTTCTAAGTAGCACTGAACGTGACCGACAGTGTAAATATCATCGACAACAAAAGTTTCATGATTGCGATAGCGTCCGCCCTGAGTTTCTTGTAAGTGATCGTCCATCCAAATCGTTTTGATGTCGGAACCAGCTAAAGACAGCCATTTATCTTTTACGGATTCGGCAACAAATTCTACACTCCAGTCGGGATGAAAGCGAAATACTGCTAGGCGATCGCACTGTAGTTGTTTGCGTAAACTTGGCAGCACATTCAGGAAAATTGTATCTGCCTCTTGAGCTTGGCGAATTTTTTCCACCATCCCTGTTAGCACCTGTTCCTCTTCTGCTGCCCGCGCCAACTCTGCATTCTTAGTTTTCAGTTCTTCAATGTACTCAACTTGCAGCATACTAAACCCCAACTGAATGCCCAATTTGGTTAGCAATCGCACCTCCTCGGAATTCCACTGGCGCGGGCTGCTATTTTGGTAAACTCCTAACAAGCCCCAAAGTTTGTTTCCAGCAAAAATAGGGGCGATGATGTAAGCTTTAACTTGGAATTGCTCTAACAGGTCGATGTGGCACTGGGCATAACCAACAGTATAGATGTCATTGACGGTCAAGGTTTCATTGTTGCGATAGCGTCCGCCTTGGGTTTGCTGTAGGTGTTCGTCTTCCCATACGGTTTTGATATCGGGGCCAACCAGAGCCACCCAGTCACTTCCTACAGATTCGGCAATAAATTCACCACCCCAGTCAGAGTTGAAGCGATATATTGCGAGGCGATCGCATTTGAACAAATGCCGCAATTCTGCCAAGGTAGTGCGATAGATGGTTTCTAGCTGTTGGGACTGACGCATTCTATCCGCCATTCGGGCGATCGCGTTTTCTACTTCAGCTACTTGTGTCATTTCGATATTTTTTAACCGTAGCTGTTCGATATATTCAGCTTGCTGGAGGGCAATGCTCAACGGTTCGCCGATCTGCAACAAAGCACCGATCTCTTCCTCAGTCCATTTCCGCACATCAGAATTCTGATAAGCTGCTAACAAACCCCAAAGATTACCAGCGCGGAAGATGGGAACATTAATGTATGCTTTGGCTTGGAACTTCTCTAATGTTTCTAAATAACAAGGTGAAAAACCAGCAGCAGAAATATCGTTGACTTTACGAAAGCGCGTTCCTTTGGCGTACATTCCACCCTGGGTTTCCTTCAGATAGGTATCGGCATCAGGTTTAACAGGGGAGCCATAGTCTTTAACATTACAACGCTCTGAAGATATCAGACCTGTTTTTAAAATGCTGTCTTGTTCCTGCATCTCCAACAGTGACGGCCAACCAGCAGCCACAGATTCAGCGATCACTTCTCCACTCCAGTCTGGATAAATTTGATAAACGACAACGCGATCGCATTTTAAAAATCGCCGCAACTCTTGGGTTGTAGTGCGGAAAAGAGTGCGAAGATCCGTTGCTTGCCCAATCTTTTCAATGATGCGGAAAACAGTACGTTCTCGTTCCACAAGTTTGGCTGACTCCTCAGAGCGGTGATAAAGTTGTTGCTGATATTGCAACTGTTGAATAGCAATACCAGACAGAGATGCAACCTGCACCATTAGGCGAACTTCACTATCTTTCCACTGACGAGGCTGAGAATTTTGATAGGCAGCCAGCAAGCCCCACAACTTTTCTCCCTGGAAGATGGCAACAATAATGTATGCTTTGGCTTGATAGGTTTCTAAAACTTTGATATAGCAGTCAGAAAAACCAGCACTGTAGATATCATTAGTGACTCGATAAATCTGTCCGCGATGGAAATTTTTGCCTTGGGTGTGCTGAATGTAGCTATCTGCACTGGGCGATCGCCCTGTTGTCCCAACCAATCCGCCTTCGTCTGCAAAGTTCCTCACACTGCAATAGTTAACGTTATTGACAATTGCTGGGTTGTTTCGCTGTTCTTCTAATAGAGAAACCCACTCAGATCCAACAGATTCAGCGACAAATTCCCCACTCCAATCTGGCTGGAAACGATAGATTGTCACGCGATCGCATTTTAGTGACTGTCTTACTTCTTGGGTAGCAATGCGAAAGATGGTATCCAAATCTTTGGACTGGAGAATTTTATTCGCTACACCAGTAAGGATTTGGTCTTTTTCCACTTCTTGTTGCAACGTAGCCTGAATCACGGCAACTTGCAGTTGCGCTTGTAATTCCTGGGCGATTAATTTTAGTAACTGAATTTCAGCATTCTGCCACTGGCGAGGAGCGGTGCATTGCTGTACTACCAACAAACCCCAAACCCCATCTTTTGCTAAGATTGGCAAGCTCACACAAGCTCTGATCTGAAACCGATCCACGAGCTGCTTTTGGTAAGGAGACAAACTTGCAATGTAGGTATCCGCGATCGCTGCTAATTTTTCTTGTTGATAAAGCTTGGCAGAACCTAACCCAAAAGTGACGGCGGGCAGTTTTTCCTTCAGCATTGGGGTAAACCCATCCCTCATCGCCTCCGCAACAACTATCCCCAGCGTCGGATTCGTAAACTCATACAGCACCACGCGATCGGCTTGCAGGGCGCTTTGTACCTCCATGACAGCAGTAGCCAGCAAGGTATCTAGATCGGAAAATTGGCGGATTTTGCTGGCGATCGCCTCTACTTGCTCTACTTCTAATGCATCTCCTCCGTCTTGATATGGCAACACACTTACCAGTTCTTTTAACTTGCGGATTCTCTCTCGCAAAGGCCCTGTTTCCACCCAATCAGCTTGATCCAGTTCAGTTCGTAATTCTTCTAGAGCGGAGGTGATTTGCTGTTTTGCTGGTACATCAACGGTATGCCCGTTATCAGTTTCCTTATAACCGTTCCTGGGATTTGAGTGAGGTTGGCTGGATCTAAGATTGTGTTGCGCTACCATGATCTTTCTTGCTATGAAGGTTGTCGGAGTTAAGAAGTAGAATGCTTCAGAGGGCTACTTAGGGATTACCAAGAAATAAATTATCCACTCTTGTGGGGTGGACATCTTGTCCGCCCTATGATCTGGGCGGACAGATGTCCACCCCACAAGAAAATAGGCAAGTCTGAGTAGTTCACAGAGGCTGAAGGGCTTGAATCACAACATGGGTGTCAAGTAACATCAAAGGGCTACCTTGAGAATCCACAAAGTAACCCTGTAAGAACGAGCCTAATCTGGCGGGTAACATCGATGCCGAAATCGCTAACCGCTCTTGGGGATCGTAAACTTCAATGGTATTGACTTGTTCCACCAACAGCCCGACGGTTTGATTCTGGACTTGAACAAGCATCGCCATACCAGAGTTACGCACACCTTCTCGCCGACACCAGTGTGTTGCTCCCAACAAACATGCTAAATCAAGAATCCAGATCGCTTCTCCCCGCCAATTCATTATGCCTAATAAGAATTCTGCTACCTGCGGTACTGGTAAAATCTCGGTGAGTGCAACCTGAATTACTCCCCGCAAATCAGCTAATGGGAGTAACCCATTTACCTTTCCATTCAACGGAAATCTTAAAAACCTCTGGTTGTTTCCTTGAGGAGAGTTTTCAAGTCGAAATTGGCTATTTATGGGTAGTTCTCTAAAGCTATTATTGCCCTGTACCATTGCCCCAGTTTCCTTTAGCGAATAAATTTATTAACAGTCTGGAGCAAGGTATTTTCATCTACAGGTTTGACTAAATAGCCATCAGCACCACTCATAGTGCCCCAAGTTTTATCAACATCTGTGTTTTTAGTTGAGCAAATCACTACCGGGATTGCTTTTGTTGTCGGATCGGCTTTCAACTTACGGCAGAACTCAAATCCACTTTGTCCTGGCAAAATCAAATCTAGTAGAATCAAGTCAGGTTTTTGTTGTTTTAACCGCAGTTGAGCCTCTTCACCACTGCGAACTTCATAAACTGAATATCCTCCTTGCTCTAGGTAACGTGTCATCTTTTCGGATTCTGTGAGGCTATCTTCAACTAAAAGAACTTTTTTCATTTTTTCCTAATTATTTAATTGAGAATTTGAAAAATAATTGCGTTTATTTCCTAACTATTTCATTCAGTATTTGAAAAATAATTGCGACAAATGAATTAACACCAACCCAGATGTAGAAACCAATTCCCAATCCAAAATCTTTTTTGAAAATGGATATAGAGGAGCCACTGAAATGACTACCGCTTCAACCTAAACGCTTAAATACTTGTGAAGCACATTGAGTACTTTCTCTGCTTCTACCGGTTTACCCAAAAAGTCAGTTGCCCCTACTAATTTTGCTCGCATCCGATCTACTATTCCATCTTTCCCGGTTAAGATGACAACCGGCACATCTTTGAGACTTGGAGTTTTACGGATTTGAGAACAAATTTCATAGCCATTGACTTTTGGCATCAACAGATCCAAAAAAATGAAGTCGGGCTTGCTTTTAATTAGGTTTAAAACTGCCGTCAAGGACTCTTGAATGCCAACAAAGCGATAACCTTGATGGGTGAGAATTTCCTCCAAACTGCGACAGATTGTCGGACTATCATCCACACAGGCTACTAAAGGTCTTGAGACATCAATAATTGCTTTACTAGCTGCTGGGGGACCAACTTGTATAACAGTGTTCTCTTCTTTCTTCAGTGAAGAATTGAAATTATTAACTGCACTGGATGGGCTGACAATTTCTTTACTAGTCGCTGCTGGAGCAACTTTGTTGAAATTGGGCGCAACTTGTATAACAGTGTCCTCTTCTGTCTTGAGTGAAGAATTGGAATTATTAACTGCATTGGATGGGTTGCCAGTTTCTTGACTAATCCCAACCTGCCTGAGCTTTGGGGTGGGTGAAAAAGCGATCGCCCCTGTTTTTACCAATGTCATCAATAACCGAGTCAAAGCTAAGACATCCCGACCGCTTTTTTGCCCTAGACCTCGTAAAGTTTTTGTGCCATCAACTAGAGCAATAATCTGTTTAGAGGATGCTTGTCCTTGGAGTAGCTCAATTTGTTGAATGATCGGAAATAAATTGGGCGAGTAGGTTGCCAGTCCTGCATCTCGCCATTCTTGCCATGCTTGTGTAGCCTGTTTCAAGACTTCCTCTGTTGGTATTACAGCTAGGAGAACCCCAGGAACTTCACCAACAACGGTAGTATGTGACAACTGCCCTGCTGGATTGTCGCCATTTCTTTTGGCTTCAATGTGCTGCATTATATCAAACAGGACTTCAGCTATTGAGCTTGTAATCAGGCTAACAAGTTGTTGTTGTTCGATTAATTTTTGTTCTCGCAATTTAACAAGAATAGAATACTCTCGATAATTTTCCTGGGGAGAGACAAGCTGCTCCAACTGTGTCACATCCAGATTAGAACAGTACCGCAACAAGTGTCGTCGCCATCGCTCATCGGCATTAGAACCGCCAGCCTGCCAAATTAATCTTCCTAAACGAAAATATAGCGTCCAAGTCGGCCCATCTCTTGCTTCAAGATTCAGCCTGCCTGTAAATAATTTAGTTTGAAGTTGGTTGATCAATTGATTCACAATAGATCGCACCTCCTTATATATCTTGAGTTTTGCATTTACATTAGAATTCCTCAAACAATCCAGCTTACTAACTTCATCGTGCAATTGCCAATAGCACAGTTCAAAACCTTGATTGAGCTACCTAAACTTGTTATATCCCTTTCCAATCTGGATATTTTTAAAGTTAAAAACCGGAAACTTGAACAAAGATTTAAGCTCTTTTTCTAATTATCAATAGGTTAACTTTTTGCCATATTACATCTACTGAGCAAATTGCTTGTCAATACAGACCTGAAAAAGATGGAAATGTTGAATACTACAAAGCATAGACCAGCTTTAATGTTTATCGATTGTGTACTATGCGTGCTGAAGGCCAAAGACACAAGCGATCGCCAGCTAGTCTGCAAATACAAAAAATGAACTGCAATTACAGCAGTTTTCATGTATTTAGACCACAGTCTTGTTTCTTATTTTCTTCCTTTGCGCCTTTGCGTCTTTGCGTGAGATAAAAATAGTGTGGTTCATTTACCTGAAAATTGCTGTAAGTTTGTCCAGAAATTGCTTGTTGCCGAATAAAGTATTGGCGATCGCGTTGTTCTAGTACGCCTTGCTTGATCAAGGAGCGCAGAATATCTATCGTTTGCACCCGGCTTAAGCCTATGACTTCTTCAATTTCTATTAGAGTAGCTCCTTGGGCTTGCTGAATGTATTGCTGCACTTTAGATTTAGCAGTATCCGCATTCAAGGTAGGCACTTTCTTAGTCATGGTATTGACGGCAGGACGAAAACCATTGGCTTTAATTGCAGAACGGGAGATTGACCATTTTGGAACTGTTGCAACTAATTTCTCTTCTTTAGCAGGAGTCGGGGAAACTGCTTGTTCATGACTGTAATCGCCCCAAACACTGTTATGCAAGATTTCCCGGAAATTTTGCAAGTTTTGGAATAATGCCTGAGCTTTTGCTGCCCGCTGTTGGCGGTATTCTTGCTGGCGTTGCCAGACATCTGTTTTTATTTGCAATATTTCCAATTGCCGGTCTACAATCTCTTGCTGAAATTGCTGCTGTTGTAGCTTTCTGTTGTTGTCAAGCGTGCTAACAAAACTGCTCAATTCTTGATGAAGCACATCTGCTTGCAACTGAAATTCTTGTTGAATTAGCTGTTTCCATTGGTTAACTTTTTGACGGCGTTCAGCAGTTATTTGCAATCGCTGCGATCGCTCTTGTTCCCATAAATTCTTGAGAGCCATCAGCTGAAATCTCCTATTTTGTTAACTAGAAATATTAAAACAGAATTCTGAATTCTGAATTCTGAATTCTGAATCAATTTGGTGGGGGACTTAAACCCACTTATTCAGACGCAACGCTCGAGTACTCGCTAACGCTCCGCTATCGAGGACTCGCTCTAAGGGAAGCCATGCCGTTGGCGTTGGCGTTGGCGAAGCCTCTCTTCGAGAAGCCTCTCGTAGAGAAGGCTTTACGCTGCGTTATCCACCAGTCATACTGAATACCCAACTGAATTCTGACTCCTGACTCCTGAATTCTTTCTTGTTAAATAGGAGCCATAAAGACTCCCTTTTTCTAATGTGGTGTTAAGCAGCAGATGGAACAGCAGCCTGGGATGTTAAACCAACTGCTTCGGCATATCTTAAGTAAGTTTCAACTGAAGCAATCACAATCCGAGCTTCTATTGATAGCAGTTCAATCCCAACTAAAGAAACACGTACCCAAGCATCAACTACAATTCCTTTGTCTAAAATGCGGTCAATAACTTCAGCCAGACTTGAAGATGAGTTAACTTTTTCAACAGCCATTTTCTTTTCCTCTCACAACTCTAATTATTGATTTAATCTTGCTCTGATTGAGCAGTAGGTAAAACTTACACAATGTGTTTTATTCTTCCTGGGTTTAGTGTTCCCAAAAATATAAGATAAATATAAGAAAATAAAAAAATTAAATAAAAAATTAGATCGTCTTTATTCTTTCTGGGAAAGTTTTAAATATTATTTTTTATGAATTTATGTGAGAGTATTTTCTAGAAAATGATAGGGTGGCAGAGGTTCGCTCAGTGCCAATTGCCAGTGCGAGCATTGTACTTGCCAGAGGGAAAACAGCTGCGTACTGAGCGTTGAATCGTTACGTTGTGCCAAAAAGTGGATTTGCCGCACATCTGGCTGTCGAGTTTCACAGATAACGTTTGTATATGTTTTGAGAATTAACTCGTTTAAGAGTTCCCACTGTTGGCATTGTTGTGTTTGAAATGCTTGCTGTGTTTGGTAGCGTTGTTTTTTCGCTAATAAATAGGCTTTTCCCCTAGCATCAATAGTTTCAGAATCGTCAAGTAAAGAACAGGGTGTCATTTTTAAAGTGTACTCAACGTTGTCTGCTAGCTGAGTTAGGGCTTCTAGATATTGCTCTTGCTGCTTTTCTAGATGATTCAGCAGTTTTTCTTGCGAGGTAAAACCCCTCCCAAAGCGTAGGGGAAGAAGGGGAGTTTGTTGAAAAAGTTCTCGAATTACGCGATCGTGGTTTAATACAGCTTGAAGTAAACGCTCATCCGTTGCCTGTATTGCCTCCAGTGAGATTTCTGGCTCTACGATCGCAGCTAAACCAGAAGAGTAAACGAGTTCAATATTCCTTTCCATCCCGAAGGGTAGAACAAGTGGTGATGCGGTGGGGGCTAGAAGAGCATAGGCGTATATTGACATAAACTTGGGATACTTATTAAGTAATTAAGTCTGTATAAATACTGAAATTCTGCGTTTTTTGCGGGTGTTTAGATCCCCGACTTCTTAAAGAAGTCGGGGATCTATAAGCCCTCATAATACGATGAACCACTATTGAGATTGATGCTGATTCGCAAGCATTTGGTATGTAACTTGGAAATCATCATTTGTAATCTGAATCAAGCTGGAGTCGCTTAATCCCTGGGCGCGGTATCTACGAATTGCGCTTAAAGCAGCTTGATTGCTCAATAAAGCCAAGTCTGCGCCGTTCCAACCCTCGGTAACTGTCGCCCAGGTTTCTAAATCGACATCAACCAGGGGACGATCTAGATTGTGAACTCCTAAAATCGCTAATCGGCTGGCTCGATCTGGGAGATCGATTTTGATTTGTAAGTCCAATCTTCCGGCTCTGAGCAAGGCAGGATCGATCACTTCTGGACGATTGGTTGCTCCTACTAACAGTACTTTCGGGCATTCATGCAACCCATCGAGTTCGGTGAGTAGTTGACCGACAACGCGATCGCTAACTCCAGAATCACCAGTGAATCTTCCCCGTGCTGGTGCTAAGGTATCAATTTCATCTATAAACACAACGCAAGGAGCTGCTTGCCGAGCTTTGCGAAAGAGTTCTCTGACTGCCTGTTCTGCGGCACCTACCCATCGGCTGAGTAATTCCGGGCCATTCACAGCAATAAAGTTGGCTCTAGCCTGGGAAGCGATCGCTTTTGCCAGTAAAGTTTTTCCCGTTCCCGGCGGCCCCCACAACAGAATCCCACGGGGAGGCTTGGCTTTGGTTTGCTCGTATAGTTCGGGATAAAGGAGTGCGCCTTCCACAGATTCTTGAAGTTTTTGTTTAACATCATCCAAACCACCAATGTCATCCCAACTGACACTAGGTACTTCAATTGCTACATCCCTGAGAACTGAGGGTTTTATCTCCTTAATTGCTTCGAGAAAATCCTGCTGCATAACAGTCATGTTCTCAGGAATCGGACTGTTGAGGGAAGGGACTTGACGACGCAGGGCAATGTAGGCTGCTTTTTGACAAAGAGCTTTGATATCGGCACCGACAAAACCAACGGCCAAATCGGCGATCGCTCCTAAATCAACCGCAGTCTCCAAGGGCATGGCACTTGTTAAAATCGTCAGAATTTCCAATCGTCCATTGCGATCGGGAACCCGAAACTGAACTTCGCGATCGAAGCGTCCCGGACGACGCAGCGCCGGATCGAGATGATCGGGACGATTTGTTGCCGCTAATACAATTACGCCCTCGGTTTTGGCAAACCCATCCATTAACCCAAGCAACTGCGCCACTAGTCTTTTTTCAACTTCACCTTCCACTTGACTGCGATCTGGGGCGAGACTGTCAATTTCATCAATAAATATCAGACAGGGAGCAGAACGAGTTGCTTTCTCAAAAATGCTTCGCAAACGAGCTTCTGCTTCCCCGTAATACTTGCTCATCACCTCTGGACCATTGATGGCAATGTAGTTTAACTCCAACTCTTCTGCCAAAACACGGGCTGTTAAAGTTTTTCCCGTACCGGGCGGGCCAACAAGCAAAACCCCACGCGGAGGCTCTAACCCTAATTTCACCAATAAGTCTGGACGTTTAAGTGGAATTTCAACTAACTCTCTGATTTCTTGGAGAACATCAGCCAAGCCGCCGATACCTTGCCAAGAAGTTTTTGAGTTCGTCCGAGCTGATGGGGGAGTGACATCAGCATCATCCATTGGTGTAGTGCCAACGGTGGAATTGGATCTGACTCGGCTGGAATTATTTGTTCTCGGAATATTGCCTTGCCGGGGAATACTACTGAGATTATGAGAGCGAATTTGAATAGAAGTTTTTAATTCGCCTTTTTCTGCTTTTTCTTCTAAAGCTTTGGCAATTTCTAATAGCTGTTCAAATCCTTTAAATATGTCGTCCATTGATTTTACTTAGAGGTTGTTTGAAAAGTGTTTCACTGTGATTTTGGGCACTTTTAGATCCCCCCTAACCCCCCTTAATCCCCCCTTTACAAGGGGGGAAACCGGAAAATCTAGTTCCCTCCCCTTGTAAAGGGGAGAAACCGGAAAATCTAGTTCCCTCCCCTTTACAAGGGGAGGGTTAGGGTGGGGTAATTCAATGACTGGTAGTGATTCCATAACTTGTGCGTACACCGTAGCTTTACAAGGGGGATTTGGGGGGTTCTAGAACGTTTTGCTATCGACAAGAGGACTTTTCAAACATCCTCTTAAATAAAAGGTAGAGAAAAATTTAATTGAAAATTAAATTTCCCCAAAAATTAAAAGTTTCAATAATTTTTGATTTTCAATTTTTATTGCTGTTCAACAGGGAAAGGAATTAATCAATTGGAAGTGGATAATCGCAGACGAGCAAAGTTATACGGGGCAGTGAAATTGTTGTAACGAATTCGCAAACGGTTTTCAAATTGACGATCGAGTGCTTCAACGTGTTCGCTAAATTGTGATTCTGCTTCCCAAGGAATTAGGTAGGCTGAATTGTAGATCATTGTGTCCATTTGGGGAGTATTTTCCACTACATCGATCGCAATGGAGTTGAGCGTGCCTTGAAATATGTCTATGATGCCTTGTTTGCGATCGCTCATTCCCTGTTCGATGGTTTGCCCTATTTGGATTACCCGCTCCATACTCAGGGGTTGGCCTACTAGCTTATCCCTTTCGGTTTTGAGATTTGGGTGTTCTGCCAATAGTCCCTGAATTTCTGCCTCGGTATCCCAAAAAACTTTGATACTAACTTCTCGGCAACCCGATAACTTCGCAAGCAATTGCGTCAATTCTTCTTGATGAGGACGAATTAATTGCTCTGAAACCTTTTCCCAACTGGAAACCAAAAGTCCAAATTGCACGGGCAGTAAATAGCGATCGCCTCCTTGCATGATCTCCTCAAGGACTTTTTCATGACTTAACAGGTTACGACGGCTGGCCAAATAACGCTCTTGCTGTGCTTCCGAGTAGATGACTGCAAAATCATCCAAAATTTTAATTTGTACCGGTTGCCGATCTAAGCCCTCTAAATTTAAATTTTGTGGAGCAGGCAACGTCAAAATTCCATAAATGTAAAAGCCATAACTCATAAGAATGTATTACCAAGAAGAATGTAGATAAAAAAGTTGGCGTTGCTGAATCAGAATATGAAATGCCAAAATATTATTTTTTCTTTGTACCTTTGCGCCTTTGCGCGGCAGTCGCTTCAAGTCGGGGAACCCCCCCAACGCGCTGCCTTGCCTTTGCGTGAGTTAGATTCATATTTTCAATCAGTAATGCCAAAAAGTTACAGTGGTTTAGAAGTGAGTACTAATCTTAACTTGGCATGAACTAAGCTTAACTGAGCCAGTCCTAAGTCCAAGTCACCTTCAACTACCACACCCGTATTTAATAGGCGATCGAGAAGTTCTAAAATAGAGGGTTGACTAGAGGTTTCACCGGGGTAATATCCTCCAGATTGGGGAAGTAAAGTTCCTATTTCACCCAAGTTAATATTCAAATCGCTTGGGTCAATATCAAATACCTCGCAAAGCTGAATAACTTGTTGTTCTAGCTGTCGCAGACTTTCGGCAGCTCGATCTAACTCATAGTCGCTGAGGTTGCCAGCATCCATGCGCCGAATCACCTGAGCTTCCATGAGTTGGCGTATCAGTTCAACAACCGTCAGTAATAACGGTGCTAAACCTGAATCGGAACCTTTTGATTTGCTAATCGCCTGCATTCTGATGATGAATAGGATTGAGTGCTTTGAGCGATCGCAGTTCTGTTTCTAGACTGGCAACACGCTCTTGAAGTTGTTGATTAGTTGTTAATAAGGTGCGAGTTTGACTATTAAGATAGGGGTCGCTCTCCCACCAATTAATTCCAATCTCTTTGGCTTTATCAACAGAAGAAATCAACAAACGAATCCGAATGTTGAGCAATTCTGTGGAGCCTACGGAAATAGAAATATCTCCTGCTATAACAATGCCTTTATCCAGAACCCGTTCGAGAATATCTGCCAAGGTAGAACCTTGAGTTGCTGTAATAACTCCTCGGTTAGTATTAGTACTCATTTGTTTATTAAATGGCCAGAATCAAAAGCAACTGTTTGTGATATGCTCGGCGGCTCGGCATTGCCCTGCATTTGTACTAATACTCCCTGTTCCCTGAGAGACTTGAGTGCAGCTACAATTTGACTGCGATCGATCCCTAATTCTGCTGCCAAATCAGAGAAACGCCTTCCTGGAGACTTGCACAGGTAGTTATAGACTTCATGCTCGTAAGGTACTCGTTGTTCCAGTGCAATTTGATTTTGGCTGTCTGGTATTATCTCTTCTGCCGGCTGAGATTGAGTGTTTGTACTACGATACAATTCACGCAAAACCTCTTCCAGTAGCCGAGTTGCTTCCATACGAGGTTGATTTGTGCGAGTAAGCAGGATATCGGCACAAATATCTTGGAAGTTAGGCTCTTCAAAGTTTACGGAAATTTCGTGTTCGTGGCAGACTCTAGCAATCATCAGACAGGAACGTAAGCCACCGCCTTGCCCAGAGCCAGAACGACTCCAAAACATCCGCACTAAGCGCACGATTTTGTCTGCTTTGTCGGAATCTATGCCTGTTTTCTGAACTACAATTTCCTGCTGAGTCAATTCATCAGGTGGAGGCATATCGATGGTAATAACACGATCCATCAAAGCATCCTGAGTTGCATGAACTCCACAATACTCTTGAGGATTTGATGTTAAGATTGCCCGAAACTGGGGATGAACCCGGATATACTCGGCTCGATGTTGGTTTGTTGGCAATACTAACAACCTCTCCTCAAGTACCGAGAGTAAAACGTTATTTACCTCCGGGTGCGATCGATTGAATTCGTCGTAAACCAGCGTAAATCCTTCTTTACAAGCTAGGGTTAATCGGGCATCAACCCAGTGTTGTCGCAGTTCATCTTCAACTTTCACAACGCTGTGGATGAAGTTATCAACAACCTTTTTGCGGGTGTAACCTAATTGATTACCAATCAAGTCTGAGGTTTTAAACTCATCATCTCCAAATAACAGGATGATAGGCTGGTTGAGCAAATCAGCTAGATGCATTGCCAGAGTAGTTTTTCCGACTCCGGCGGCACCACGTAAATGTACCGAAAAACCTGATTGTAGATAGCGCAAAGCACGTTGAGCGACGCGTTGAATAGCAGGGGTATTGACAAATCGCTGGGGAGATGCATTTAATACTGTTGTCAAGCTCTAAGTACCTCCTCAATAGGAATTTTATAAAAAAGTAATTTTTCGCACATCTGATATATAAAATACGGATGTCAATAAGCCTTAACTGGACTCAAATCCCACGCATTTTGGCATCAACACAAGACTAGTAATGTTTAATATTTATGTCATCAGCATGATTACGGTCTTGCGAGGACAGCTTTAATTAATCCACACGAGTGTAAACTGATATGGTTCTGCGTTTCTTACTATTACCGATTACCGGCCCATTAATGGGGGTAACGTGGCTTGGGGAAAAAATTTTAGAACAAGCGAGTACTGAAATTGATGATAAGGAAAATCTCAGCAAGCAGCTTCTTGCACTGCAACTTGCTTTTGATATGGGAGAAATTCCGGAAGAAGAGTTTGAAATTCAGGAAGAAGCCCTTTTATTAGCGATTCTGGAAGCAGAAAAGCAAGAACGCGATCGGACACAAGAGTAGTAGATCTCTTGCAAAATTATTTTATGGTAAATTAGAAGACTTTGGCTTGGTTAAACTTACCTATGCGATACGAGCAAACAAAAAAGCTATCATTACTTTGGCTTGCTCCAGCAACAGATAGAATGCGACAACCCAACGAGAATTTTGAATTACCTTTTAATTGACCTAAAGCTTAAAGACTATTCGTTCTTGCCCGAATATTAATATGTCTCCCATATACCATAATAACCCCAAAATCTTGAATTACCCCGAATTAAATATTTATACGGGAAAATCCCATATAATGGGCGGATATTGATGATATGCTCAGTATTTATATTATCGTTAGATTGCCTCTAATGCTTTCCCTACTTGAATCGCTAAGTATGATATAGGGAAAGTTTTCCGAGAATAAATAGTTAAACGCTGTTCAATCAATATCTCTTAAAAAAGCGACTTAAATGGCAATAAACTTGGAGAATGCTAAGGTGCTGACAATTCAAACTACTAGAGGAGATTCATTATGGAAGGTCAATCCATACCACAGCTACCTATAGATCCTGGAGATCTAATCTTTGCACCGCGTATTCTGGCTGAACGGGCAATCAATCAAAAAGTTCCTTTGTACATCGGTTTTATTGGACAGCCTGTGTCTGATTTGATAGAGTACGCAACAGACAGCTTTGTCCAACGATATGAGTACGGCTCTATGTACTGGAAACGGGAGACAAAAGCACTTTGTGTCTACGGTGGAATCTATCAACACTACCAGTCTCTTGGAAGCGAGGGAAGTTGGCTTGGCTATCCGGTTACAGACGAGACTGATTTTTCAGAGAATGGAAGAATAAGTGTCTTTGAGCGCGGTGCAATTTATTGGTGGCCTGACACTGGAGCTATCGAACTGAATGATCTGGTCGTTAATTACACTGGTCTTGTGTGTTTTGGTGAAACTACCGAATTATCAAGCGCCGACGAACCTTATGTTGCGATGGGAATAATTACCCCAGCCGGAACTTTGGAACTGCGAAGCCAGATATACGAGGATGTCGATGCTGGCGAAAGCCGACCGGATCTTATTGAGATCTATCGGGGAAAGCCTTGTGGATTAACTGTCAGCGTTCTTCTCATGGAACACGACCTAGGCGACCCGAACAAATACAAGGAGGTAGTGGGAGCCGCTGTCAGAACAGCCGCCCCAGGCTTAGTTTCACTCATTAAGGTTATCCCAGTAATCGGACCAATCCTTGCACCTGTGGCGGGACCGATCTACGATGCAATTTCTCCAAAGATTACTGAAATACTGAATGAAACGCTTGGTACTGGAGACGACAAAATCGGTGAAACAACACTCATCATCACTGCCAAACAAATGGTCGTTCTCGCTGGACGAACTCGAAACTCGGAAGAAAGGGGCGTTAGTTTCAAGTTAGCCACGCCCTTACTTAGTGACGGTGACGGTTCCTATAAGCTTTATTTTGGACTTGATCGCACATGATTTGTTAACCCAATATAAGGTACAAAACTAGCAAAGCTGATGTAAACCGAAAAGTATAACTTGAGATGTTTGCTGTCGGTGGAAACATAATATTGCCGTTTTTACATCACGGGAAAATCCCAAAACCAAGGATGAAAAAGGTTTTTTCCCTACACTCCACACTCTACACCCTACAACCTTTTTCAAGTTAGGAGGGAAGAGATTTTCTTGTGAAGGATTACTTAGTATTCCAATGTTATGGTGTTGAATTTTGGTGTATTGTCCTCTAAGTCAGTATTTACTTGCTGATGAGTGTCCTCTTCAGCAATTGTTTGACTATTTAAAATAGCAAGACGCTGCTGAATCTGATGTCGGCGTACTTCGAGTTTCTCTAGTTCCTGCTCTAAACGCTCTTTTTCCAACATCATTTTGTAAGCATTTAAGTAAACTCTTGCTTGAGAACGTTGAGGAGGCATTGAGCTAAGTTTGGCTTGAATTTGTCCACGGTTTGGAGTGCGATGCATAATAAATTTCTCTCTGGGTATGAAAGTATTTAGTCTAATTAGTCTTTAAAATAAACAGCCGGCTGCTGCTTGGATGCGTTCTAAAGGCTGAACTGAGCGAGGAAGCACTGGTAAGCGAACCATTGTCAAACCGGGAAAATCGCAATTAATGGTTGCTGTAGAAGTAAAGCGGTTGAGAACAAGGTAATTCTGGCTTACACCTGTTTCTTGCAGAGATTTGAATAGGCGTTGTTGTTCGGCAAGTACGCTAGTCTGGTTAAGTGTAACTCCAATGAACTCTGCTTGCTGTGGGTCTTTTAGCACTTTTTGGGCTTTGACTACGCGCTGTCGCAAAGTTCGCAAACGCCCCATAAACTCTGTACGACCAAGGACATTTTGATACTTGATCCAGAGTTTGAAAATCCAAGCTAGCCAGTCTGCTAGTGCAGTTGGCATTTCTAGAAAACGCAGAAGATGACCTGTAGGAGCAGTGTCTAAAATAATCAAGTCTTCTTCTTGTTGCTCTAGCAATTCCATTACTGTTAACAGAGAAAGCATTTCATCAATCCCTGGTAAGGCTTGATCGACAATTTTGCGCCAGGCAACAGGAGCATAGGCCATTTCAATAGCCTCGCTTGTTTGTGTTTCGCCACTCATCATTTCGGCCAGTTCCCACAGGTAATCGGCTCTGAATTGATTGAGAATGCGATCGCTATCTACTTCCTGACCTCGAAGATTGGGAGTTATTTGATATGGTTCGTGTCCAAAACTCAGACCAAAGGCATCACCCAAGGAGTGGGCTGGATCGATAGAAACCATGCGAATTTTACGCTCAGGATGTTGTTGAGCCATAGCCCAACCAATGGCAGCGGCTACTGTGGTCTTGCCTACTCCACCTTTACCGCCAATTAGTAACAGGCGGCGACCTTTGGTTAGAAAATCTCCAAAGCTAGGAGGAATTGTTTCAGGCCATTGAACTGGGAGTAGATCAATAGAAGATAGCGGTTCAAGCTGAGGAACATGGATTTGGTTGATGAGATGGCTGAGGGCTACAATTCCCAAAGGCTCCTCATCTTGCTGTGGCACAATAAACATCGGCTTTCCGCTAGCAAGAGCCGTATACTGGCTGATGAGCGGTTGTTGTTCTTGGTAACGATCGCGGTCAGTTGCACTGGCAAGGACTTGGTTGACAAACAATCCTCCGCAAGGCATCTGCATGGTTTGTAAGGCTTCTAGGAATCGTTTTGACTCCAACCAACTCATTGGTTCGGCGATCGCAACTAACAAACAAGCTGTATGCTTAGGATCTTGAAGCAGACGACGACCTTGCGATAGTTCTGCTTTTAGGGTTTGCAAAAATTCGTCGGCGCGATCGGGTGTGTAACTCCCGGCAAAGGTCTTGCTAATATACCGATGCTTTTCTTGAAACAGTTCCAGAGAGTGCAGGAAAGTGTCTAAAAAATCCATCAAGCCAAACAAGTTGAGAGTATGACCGCTAGGAGCCATATCCACTACTACTCGATCTATCTGCTGTTCGTTGAAAAGGCGTTGGATCTCTAACAAACCCATCAACTCGTCCAGTCCAGGCCAATTTAAATCCCAAACTGGAGATAAGTCTTCTCCTTCAACAAAACTACCCCGTTCCACCAGCAGTTCTAAAACCTGACCGTAACGTTCTTTAAACTTTTGTAACAGAAGCTTTGCATCCAACGCCCTGACTAGTAGATTGGGTAGTTCCGCTATGGGACGAGGAATGTCATCAACGCTAACTTGTAAGACATCTCCAAGAGAGTGAGCCGGATCGGTTGAGATTAAAAGAATTTGCTCATTGGCAAATTTCTGCGCCCAACGACATGCAAAGGTGCAGGAGATTGTCGTTTTTCCGACTCCACCTTTGCCGCTAAACATAGCAAGGTGTAGGTTATCAAAAATTTCCATCTCGTTTGTCATTTCCGGCGTTTTAGGATCAAGTTACTACATATTTTTGAAAGTTACTTAAGTAATTTTGCTGAATAAAGCTATTAAAAACTTTAATTTTTCACGGATGGGATTTACAAAACTTCTATCCTATGGGCTACCGCGTACACATAAGTCTGAAATGCTGATTAGCCAAGCTTTTACCCCACCCTAACCCTGCCCTTGTCAAGGGGAGGGAACTGGATTTCTTGTTTCCCCCATTTCCAAGGGGGGATTAAGGGGGGTAATTGGACTTGCGATCCTATAGGGTGGCGACAGGGAAAGCTTCACAAAAGATGTAATTAATTTTGTTGAGTTACTTACAAAGATTAGCCAAGGAACTATAACTGTAAGAATTCAGGAGTCAGAATTCAGGAGCCAGAATACTTAAAGAATTAAGAAAAAATTTGATAAGTAAATGTAATGTTTATGCTGAATTCCTTCTAAATTCTGGCTTCTGACTCCTGGGTGCTGAATTCTTACCTATAACTGAGGTAAAGATTTAGCCAGAGATGTCCAAAGGTAAGGAGATAAGATGGTTAACAGTTCTGAAGGCAATGTAAATATTGGGTGTAATGTCCAAGGTATTTCTGAATACAACTTTTTTTCTGACAGTAAATTTGAGGACATTAATTGTCGTCCACTTAAAACAGACTCTCCCTACTTAGGACTAAAAACTTTTGAAATTAAAGATCGAGACAAATTTTTTGGTCGGGAGAAGTGGATTGCTAATCTGGGTGATCGCTTAAACCAAGATAATGTTCTCTTGCTTTTAGGAGCAGCGGACAGTGGCAAATCATCATTGATTCGGGCAGGTTTAATTCCTTATTTAGGAAATAATAACAATTCATTAATTAATATAAGTTTTCATCCAGATGATAATCCTTTTAAATCTCTTTATCAATGTCTTGCTTTTACTTATGGGAAAAAATCGCCAATAGCGGATATTGCCAGAGAAATCAGAGAAAATACTCTAATTAAAATTGTCACATTCCTCAAACAAGATTATCAGTGCGTTCTGATTTTTATTGACCAATTTGAAGAACTGTTTACGAAAACTCAAAAGCCGGAACGTGAGAAATTTGTTGCTAGTCTCTTTCAACTGTTCCAGCAGCAGGATAGCTCTGTCAAAATTGTTTTAACAATGCGGTCTGATTTTTTGGATAAATTTAGTGAGTATCCCCAACTTGC
Source organism: Desmonostoc geniculatum HA4340-LM1 (assembly GCA_019359545.1). GTDB lineage: Bacteria > Cyanobacteriota > Cyanobacteriia > Cyanobacteriales > Nostocaceae > Nostoc > Nostoc geniculatum. Next base: position 39,876 of record JAHHHB010000001.1, read on the forward strand.
GAAGATCCACGATCGCTATAGTTGTATTCTCACTAGAATGATCGATGGAGAATTAAAATTAGCGATCGCTGAACCTGCTGCTAGAAATGGCGTTACCTTTGAACCAGGACTCGTTGAGCAAATTATTGATGATTTTCACCAACAAGATGATTCTTTACCACTTCTGGCATACACCCTGAACGTATTGTGGGAAAGAGAAAATATTGCAAACCGGGTTCTGAAGATAAAGACTTATCAAGAACTAAAAGAGCAAACGTTTGGTTATTTCAGCGAACAAGCTAATCAATTTATGAATGCTCGTGTCGGATGGTGCGATCGCCAGGAACAAGAGATTCAAAAGTTAAACCTTGCACTGACTGAATTAAAACTGCGCGAGCAATCCGCCAGGGTTTTGAATTTACTTCCTGTCCAACCGCTAGAGGGTTTGGTGCTGGCAATTCAAACAATGGGTGAGAATCTAGAGAAATACCCAAACCAGCTTCTAGCTCCTGTTTTGGGAAGCTTAAAGCAAGCAATGAACACACCCACAGAGACGAATAGCTTGCGCGGACACGAGCAAGAGGTTAATTGTGTAGCCTTTAGTCCTGATGGCAAGTTTATTGCCAGTGGCAGTAGCGATTCTACGGTGTGCTTGTGGAATATCATGGGCAATCCTACTGCTAAATTTTTGTTGGGGCACGAGCAAGAGGTGAATTGTCTAGCCTTTAGTCGTGATGGCAAGTTTATTGTTAGTGGCAGTATTGACGGAATTTTATGTTTATGGGATCTAGAAGGTAATCTCATTACTCAACCGTGGCAGGGACATGAGGAAGGAGTTATTGCCGTCGCCTTTAACTCAAATGGCGATTCTATTATCAGTGTTGGTTTTGACGGAACAGTGTGTTTGTGGGATTTAGAAAGTAACGCCATTACTCAACCTTGGCGCGGACATAAGGAAGGAGTTATTTCCGTCGCCTTTAGTCCAAATGGCAATTCCATTATCAGTGTTGGTTTTGACGGAACGGTGTGTTTGTGGGATTTACAAGGTAACACCATCACTCAACCCTGGCACAAACATGAGGCAAAAATTATTTGCGCCGCCTTTAGCCCCGATCGCAAGTTTATTGTCAGTGGTAGTAGTGATTCTACAGTGCGGTTGTGGGACATCCAAGGTAATCCTATCGGTCAACCTTGGCGCGGACATGAAGGAAGTGTAAATTCTGTAGCGTTTAGCCCTGATGGCAAGTTTATTATTAGTGGTAGCAGCGATCGCACAATCCGCTTGTGGAATATCAATGGCAACCCCGTAACTCAACCTTGGCGGGGACATGAAGGACAGGTTAATTCCCTAGCCTTTAGCCCTGATGGCAAGCTGATTGTCAGTGGTGGCGATCGCACTGTGCGTTTGTGGGAGCTACATCAAATACTACAAGATCGAGTCATCGGGCGATCGCAGCGCAAATATGAGAATTGGGTTAATTCTGTCAGCTTTAGCCCTGATGGTCAGTGGATTGTCAGTGCCAGCAATGATTCCACAGTGCGCTTATGGGATAGCAACGGCAACCCCATTGGTGAACCTTGGCGCGGACATGAAAAAGAAGTTAATTCTGTCAGCTTTAGCCCTGATGGTCAGTGGATTGTCAGTGCCAGCAATGATTCCACAGTGCGCTTATGGGATATTCACGGCAACCCCATTGGTCAACCTTGGCGCGGACATGAAAAAGAAGTTAATTCTGTTGCCTTTAGCCCTGATGGTCAGTGGATTGTCAGTGCCAGCAATGATTCCACAGTGCGGTTGTGGGATAGCAACGGCAACCCCATTGGTCAACCTTGGCGCGGACATGAAAAAGAAGTTAATTCTGTGGCCTTTAGCCCTGATGGTCAGTGGATTGTCAGTGCCAGCAATGATTCCACAGTGCGGTTGTGGGATAGCAACGGCAACCCCATTGGTCAACCTTGGCGCGGACATGAAAAAGAAGTTAATTCTGTGGCCTTTAGCCCTGATGGTCAGTGGATTGTCAGTGCCAGCAATGATTCCACAGTGCGGTTGTGGGATAGCAACGGCAACCCCATTGGTCAACCTTGGCGCGGACATGAAAAAGAAGTTAATTCTGTGGCCTTTAGCCCTGATGGTCAGTGGATTGTCAGTGCCAGCAATGATTCCACAGTGCGCTTGTGGGATATTCACGGCAACCCCATTGGTAGACCTTGGCGCGGGCATGAGTATTGGGTAAATTCCGCAGCTTTTAGCCCTGATGGTAAACTGATTGCCAGTGGTAGTCTTGATGGAACAGTCCGCTTGTGGCACTGTGGGTGGCAAGAATGGTTGCAAGTTTGCTGCAACAGGTTACATTATCATCCCCTCTTTCAAAATCCTGAAAATGGCAGTGATGTAGAAATTGCCCACCAAACTTGTCAAAAATATGTATGGAATCCACAATGCCCTAAACAGTTGAACAACCAAGGTGAGCTAAAAGAGAAAACTTTTTCAGCAGCTTTGGAGGACTTTAACCAAGCAGTTCAACTTAATTTCACATCACACTGGAAACATCGCCTTGCTTGGCAATCAGTACCTACAGAGAACCAATTGCACTAATTTCGAGTTCGTTATCGGTGATGATGATAAGATTTGAAATTTGCAGCATAACTTAATATATATAGGAATCATATTTGATTTCTGAAAAATCTAAGTATTTGTAGTATTTGTAGGGTGTGTTAGGCGTAAGCCGTAACGCACCATTCTTAGGGCTTTGGTGCCGTACTCTCGCCGATAACGCACCCTACTGGCGTGGCAAGGCTAAAATAGTGCATTACAAAACTCTTGTGGGATGGGCGTCTTGCCCGTCCGGTGCAGACAAGATGTCCACACCACAAGAAAAATTATTGCAACATTTTAGCCTTGTCACGCCACTACTAGATGAAGAATTTGGCGATCGCCAACTCCGCGCTGTGGGATGATTTGGATAGTGCCATCACTCCCAATGTTCAGATCATCTGCTACTCTCTGAAATAGACTCGAATCCAGAGAAACTAAGAGAAATTTTATTTCCTGATGCCAACGCGCTTGAGTCGGAATACCCTTCGGAGTGACGTTAACCAAACCTCTTCTCATTTGCGTACTCTGTAACTTTCCACCTCCTAGCCGCCAATCTATTTGACAAGCTGGTTTAGAGATATCATCATGTTGGGATAATCAGTATCTCGGCAGACATCCTATTCGACAGATACCTTTTTGATGAATAAAATAGGCGTACTTTTATCTGCTTGTATTATTTATGGGATTCGTCCTCTTATTTGTCTTGATCGTTTGGGCAGTCGTAAATTTTGTAGGGTTATGCTCGGTTGTGATCTCACTTATTTGTTGTCGCACTGTACCAGGATACCGAAATATTGCGATTATAGGAGCAGTTTTCATACCAGCCTTTCTTTTATTTTTAACCTTCTTGGATGTCTCAACCAATAAACTGCCTCCTAGTCCAACCTATGATATTCAGCTAATGGCAACTATCGTATGGTCTAAAACTTTTTTAATTTGCTTTTTGGGTGCTTGTGTAACTACGGCAATTGCCTTCTTTCAACGCAATGCTATTCGCCGTTACTCAGCACTTGGCTGGGGTTTTCTGATTTCATCCCTTTCTGCTTCTGCATTTCTCTTTATAAAACTGAGTATCTAATTATACTGTCTATTCGTTTTGACATAGGTGTAACTGTGGATTTAAAAAATAAAAAAGGTGGGCATTACCCACCTAGCTAATTTATCCTTTCACACACATAACTTGCTTGAGCGTTGCTACGACTTCAACCAAATCCGCTTGATTTGCCATCACTTGTTCTATCGGTTTATATGCACCAGGAATTTCATCCAAAACACCAGTATCTTTACGGCATTCTACCCCTTGAGTTTGCTCAATCAAATCATCAAGTGTATAGATATTTTTTGCCTTATTTCTAGACAATAACCGACCAGCACCGTGAGAGCAAGAACAAAAACTGTGGGCATTACCTTTGCCTTTAACAATGAAAGATTTTGCCCCCATTGAACCAGGAATAATGCCATAATCTTCTGTTTTTGCTCGGACTGCACCTTTACGAGTAACGTACACATCCTCGTCAAAATGCACTTCTTTTTCAGCATAATTGTGATGACAATTCACCTGCAATAAAGGTTTAGTCGCCTTTCCACCTACGAGATGCTTTTCGACTATGTGCTTAAAACGCGCCATCATCACATCACGGTTGACACGCGCATACTCTTGTGCCCACTGCAAATCGTGCCAGTATGCTTGAAATTCCGGTGTACCAGCGACAAAATGAGCCAAATCAGGGTCAGGTAATTTATTACCTGCCATCTTCGCTAATTCCTTGGCTGTGTTAATGTGACACTGAGCTAGATTATTGCCAATATTGCGCGAACCAGAATGCAGCATTAACCAAACTTGATTCTCTGCATCGAGGCATACTTCAATAAAATGATTCCCTCCACCCAGAGAACCCATTTGTTTCATCGCTTTGCCTTGCAGATCTTGGACACCGCGATGCAAGTCTTTAAATTCATTCCATTTTTGCCAGTTGGTAACAGATTTTTCAACGTCTTTGTTTTCGTTGAATCCTGTAGGAATTGCTGCTTCAATATCCAAGCGAATTTTTTTGAGTTTACCTTCTAATTGTTGAGCAGTAAATGGCGTTTTCATTGCCATCATGCCACAGTTGTGAACGAAGACACCTGCTTTCAAAGCAAAGTTGTGATATTCAGGTACTGTCAGGCAATAAACATCTTGTGTATAGTCTAAAAACACAACGGCTACAACTTTGTGATTACACTGATGTTCTTTTTTCCGATGATTGTGTAAACCAATTGGAGTCTTGACTTGTGCATTACAAATATCATAGCCCGGATTTCTCACCACATCTCTCAAAACCTTGTGCTCTTGAGCAGGGGTGCTCTTGAGCAGAGGAGAGTTCAATGTGCCAAGTTCAATCCCCTCTGCCCCTCTGCCCCTCTGCCCCTCTGCCCCTCTGCATTTCAAACTTGTGAGAAATGCGGGATAGGTATAGTACCTGTTAGCAATTTCTTGAGATTTCGCTCTACCCTTATCACTTTGGTTGTACGTCACTAAATAATGCTTACCACGCTCACCATTACCAGCAACCGCTTGTCTAAAGTGTTCTGACTGTTGCTGCATATAATTCCGGATATGTTGAGTTCCTCTAGCAGCATAGTACTCATATCCTTCTGGTGTTGCTGCTTTTCTAGCAAGTGCCGCTAGTCGTTTCTTTTCAAACTGTGGAGATTGCCAGTGTTGGTTATGTTCCACTAAGCTACGATGATATGCAGAATGGTCGCGATCGCGCATGAATTTTAAATTCTCAGGCCGGTTATCTGATTCATTAAAATTTTGATGATGAATAACTGTTCTTTGCCCTTCAAATTTGGCAACCTTTGCCAGCAAACCCGATCTAGCAATAATCCAATGTGCTTTTTGCCATCTACCTGAGTGGGGTTGAGCGATTAAGGTATAACCATCTTTGTCAGTTTTTGAGTAGAACGGCATTAAGGATGTTCCAGATTGAAGATGTTGTGCTTCCTCATAGTTTCCATCCCGCAGCATAAATTGGTGATCGGGGGTGCAGATAATTTCTTCACCATTGTCTAGAATCACTTTTAAAAGAGGGGCATTACGTCTAGTTAACCTTGCTTTTGCCTTAGCTGCTACCACTTTTCCAGTGGAAGTGCAAGAGTAAACTATAAACTCTTCATTAGATTCAGCTAAATCCTTGATGGAATATAATTTACCATCGACTAGAGGAATAAGAGTATCGCCGACAAAGCAGCCAATATCCACTCCGATCGCAGCAGGTATAATTGCTTCTTTGGTGGCTATTACAGAACCGACTAAAGCACCTTTACCTAAGTGGACATCTGGCATCAAGGCTACGTGCTTAAATACAAATGGCAGGGATGCCACATTCTTTGCCATCTTGGTTTCTTCTGGTCCCAAAGGGTGATTCGCCCAAGATAAAACGGGTGCTGGTGTGGTAATTTCTAACTTTTCGTAGGGCATAATTTTTTTTATTTTGGATTTTTAATTTTAGATTTTAGATTGGGAATTTGGCATCGGGAATTAAAAGGAGTGGGGAGTGGGGACTGAGGACTGGGGACTGGGAGTGTGGGAAAGGTAGGAAGCTTTTTTATAAGCTCCCACACTCCCCATCTATTTGCTTATTTCAAAACAACTTTAACGCTTGGCACTGAGACTTCTTCAGTTACTGGTTCAATAGCAACTTGAACAGGTGTGGTTGAACTCCTCAACCACAGCGCCACGGCGGGAATTACACCCAATACTGAGCCGAGTAACACAGGGATGAAGAAGCCACCCGCCAAGCTGAGTCCGGCGGCAAAGGCAAAGTTAGTTAAATAAACTACTAAAGGAAGATTGAGTTGCGATCGCTGTAATTTTATCGAAGTTTTTCCCCACAATAATCCTGCCACACTCATAAACACCGCACTAGTGCCAAACCAACCTGCATAGTTTTGGTAAGGTGTTCCAAAGAAAGCCCCTGGTTGCTGCCAATACCAAAAGGGTAGAGAAGATTGACTCATTGCTGGCTCAAGGGCAAAGTCCCAGCAAGTGAAGAGCAAAGCACCAATGGCTACAGCCGCAATATGGCGTCCCCAACTGGGTTTTTCGGCCACCTTCAAACCAGTTCTGGCAATTAAGTAAGACGACAGCCCAACATAAAACCAAGATAAAGGAATTGTAAAAGGAACTAACCCCCCAATCTTGTAACCCAAGCCACTCAAGTAGCTATAATCACCAAATGGAAAACCTGTGCTAGTTCCCAATAATTCACTTCCCAAAGAGATAGACACAGCCGGGAGCATAAATGCCAGCCAAGTTCCTAATCCCAGCGCCCGGTAGGCATAAATAGAAACGGCTATTGTTCCCAAGATGATATCAACTACACCGCCACCAGCCATACTTAACTGTATGGCAGTTTCTCCAACCTGGGATAAGTTTAAAATTATTTCGGCATGAGGTAAGACCAGTAACATCCCTACTAGCCCAAAAGCCTTCGACAAGATATGAGCAATGAGGCATACGCGCTCAGCAATAACAAGTTGTCTCATGATAATTCCTTAATCAGATGTGACACGAGGCTACTCGGCTGCTAACAGGTTACAAATCTTTATCAACATATTTAACTACTTTATGCTGTATTCTGTACAAACTTGTTTGCCTTGCTTGGCAAAAGTATGACAGGCTATAAGTTAAATCGAGTCTTTAGTTACTCGACTTAGCGATCAAATAATGCTCTAGCCCTGTACTGGCAATCAACCCATGTCAATTTTGAAAAGAGTTCCTTGGGTGTCCCTGGCGCTAGTACTGCTTAGCTACAGTACTTTGGGCTGGGTAATATCTGAAACACATCCTCCTATGTTTGTGTGGTCGGTGATTGTAATTGCTATCTTGCTGTTAATACTAACTTTGACAACTCCTTGGCCAAAGGTGACATACTACTACACTATTGTGTTTGAATCAAATGTCAGAGCTTTTGGCGTTGCCGTTTTAGGAGCTTTCTTGTTCTTTATTATGCTTGCCTGGTTTAGGATATTTCTTGATACCTTACTCATTATTTCGGCAACTATACTTGTCAGGATAGACTTTCAAGTAGCAGGTCTGAAGAAAAAACTAGCTTTTTGGAGTGCGTCTATTGTTTCATTGACAGGTTTGGTCTTGGGTGTCCTCATCTACAAGTTAGTAAATTCTGAAATTTTACTAACCTTATGAAATAGAGAGTATCATCAGTAATTCCTAAAAATTCAGAATCTAGAACACAGAAGATTTTGATACCCAAGCTGACTCACAGATAAGATTCCCGACTTCTGGGGAAAGTTGGGAATTTGATTGTTCAAAATCCAACGTGTTCAAACAGCAGCAGAGACAGAAAAAAATCCATGATAAAAATTGACACCCAACTAGTAACAACTGCTTTTGTTGCCGATTCTCCCACTTCCTTTGCTCCCCCCTTAGTAGTTAATCCCCAACTACAGCCAATGACAGCAACTAGCACCCCAAAAAGAAATCCTTTGAGCAAAATAATCAACAAATCTGAGGGTTCTAAAAAATTTCTGACTGATTCTAGAAAGGTTTCTGGAACAATTTGGTAAAATTGCCATGCAGCAACAACTCCGCCGATGATACCCATAACTAAAGCAAAAACCGTCATCAAAGGCATCATCAAGCAACAAGCAATTACTCTAGGAAGTACTAGATAATCAATTGGATCAGTTTTCAGCATATAAAGTGCATCAATTTGCTCTGTGACTCGCATTGCGCCTATTTCGGCTGCAAAAGCAGAACCTACTTGTCCCGCCATAATGCTAGCGGTCAAAATTGGAGCCAATTCTCTGCAAAAAGCTAATGCAAAAGCACCTCCCACAGCATTGACAGCACCAAATCGCACTAATTCTCTCGCTGTCTGAATAGTAAAAATCATTCCTGCAAAACCACCCACAAGCAAAACTGGAGAGATAGAAGCTGGCCCAGCGGTCACCATATGTTGCAAAATCTTCCGGTAGTACGTTTTTCCCTGGAGTAAATGCAGCCACACTTGACCAAAGAGCAGTAGTGCTGCACAACAGCGTACAATCCAACATTGTTCAAAATTTGTTTTTGGTTGCAATTCAAAGGGGTGGCAATTTAATAATATTTACCATAATGTAATGTTAATAATCGTTTATGAACAGGATAAAAAATGTCATTTTTGTGTTAATATTAATACTCTATTTTTTAATAGAGCCTCCAGCTTTTGCATCTGTGTGCCGGAATTATGAGCGCCACCAGATTTGTATTCTCAGTATTAACCGAAGTGCTAAAAATTATTGGGAATACAGGGCAGCCGTTAGTGTAGATGGAGTAAAAACACCCATTGAGGTCTACAATTGTCGTCGAAGAGTTAAGTTTCAACAAAACGGAACTATTTTGCCTTTTGAGCAAAAAAGCGCTGGTGAAATGATATGCAGCTTTTTTAATTCTTCTGGGCGCTAAACACGCGCCAGATAATCAAGACGGTGAAACCTAGATAGGCTAGTACAGTTAACCATTCTTGCCAGCTACCAAATGTATTGTTCATCAGCAAAAGCCGAAAATAAATATCTCTAAATCCTACACCTCATTGACCTCTCCCCGACCCAATACTGCTCGGTTAAGGAATTTCTTGGTTGAGGCAAGCAGGGGGAGCAGGGGGAGAAATGGAGGCTGGCGTTGAGTTTTGCCTCCCCTGCCTCCCCTGCTTATCCGAGCAGTATTGCTCGCCGACCTGAAGGAAAGGATTCTAATGACTTTTGCCTTGGGGTACTAGTTGCTTGCTGTATTTTGCTTATAGGGATTGGAGATGAAAATTACTCTAAAAATTTTTCGCTAATTTTCCGGAATCAATAATACTCAAGTGGTATTACATATCAGAGCATCGATAATTATACTGAACTTCTATAACTAACCTTCGGGGAATATAGCCCCATTATTTCAAAAGCCCGGTCATCAAAACCGGGCTTTTGATTTTACTTTTGTCGATGTGCTTGTAACCAGCGAAGCAAATCAACAATTTCTGTAAAATCTAACAAAGCTTCGCCCAATGATTCTAAATTCCCCAGTGAAAGAGCCTGTACTTCTTTTTTTGAATTAAGTACAACAGCGGACTTACTTTGCTTGAATTGGTGTTAGAGCTACACCTTTGTAATAATGCCCCAAAATTTGTAGGTGGTTGACTCCTTGACGAGCCAAATTGTACGCTCCCCATTGACTCATGCCTAAACCATGACCGAAGCCAAGTCCTTGGAGGACAAAACTACCATCTGCTCCTTTGGAGATGCTAAAACGGGTACTTTTTAGTTTGAGCGCTGTCCGTACTTGTTCGCCCTGTAACATTTTCGTGCCTTTGTTGCCGACAATTTTCAATACTTTGACACTCCTAAAAGGCGAAAATGTTTCTGGAATCATCGCCGTTACACTACCTACTTCAGGAAATTTAGCGCTAATTTCACTGGGCGAGAAGGTTTTCACCCAATTACACTGTTTGATATTTTGGTCGTAGTCTTGAACAGCACGCAGGTACGGTAAGGTATTTCCCCAAACATCTTCCACATTTTCGGTGTGTCCACCGGAACAAGCGTGGAAAACTGAGAGAATAATTTTGTTTTTGTAAGTTAGTACCTGGTTAGCTGTTTCATCAACTGCTTTGTAAGTAGCAGGAGATTCACTAATCACACCTTTGTAAATTTGCCAGCGATCGGGGGTGTTGCCTAAATCGTAAATGGGATTATTGCGCTGTTTTTCTCGTTCGTACAGGGCGTAGGTGCGGGCTGCGATCGCCTGGGCTTTCAAAGCTTCAACAGGCCAGCTAGCATCCATTTCGCCACCAAGAACGCTGTAGAGATACTCTTGGTCATCAACCCAGTTAACAGCAGTTAAACCTTTTTCTGTGGGGACAACCAGAGTTCTGCCCCGATACCAGCGATCGCCAATATAAACGAATCCTTTACCTGTCGGCTCAATCCAAAATAAACCAGACTGCCACTTATCTAAAGCCACTCCCCCAGGAACCGCTTGAGCATAAAATGCACTCATGGCCGGTAACTGTCCCAAAGTCCGGCCAGTGCTATCCTTAACAATCCCAGTTGTGGAACTGCCCACTTTTACCTGATTAACCCCCCTCTCAATTGCTACGCGCAAGATTACAGACGCTTGAGCTGGGGCAACCAAAGCTATCCATAAGAGGACACTTACCCACCAATGACGCACTTTAATCTGGGAAAATAAAGAGCCTAAGTAAAGTTGGAATTTCATGTTGATCATCTAATCATCACATTAGTATCTGTTTGACGCTCTGAATTATGGCGTCTACTACTTTAAGATGAGACACTTCTCCAACACAGGAGGTTGCCACCTCCTACTAATTATGCATTTTGGTTTAGTTATGGGGTAGAAATTGGGGAGTGGGGAGTGGGGAGTGGGGAGATGAGGGAAATGAGGGAGATTATAAAAAAGCTTCCCACACCTCCCAATGCCCAATCCCCAATGCCCCATACCCCATATCCCATGCCCAATTCCCATTATTTTCTTGTAAAAAATCGTCTACAGTGCTGGTGGAGACTGCTACAGCTAAACCGTTAGCAATCATGGTATTAATACCCACAACTCGACCGATAGTTTTTAGCTGGGTTGAGGCTCAACTGTCGAGTTTTAATCTCAAAGTTCCGAAGTAGGTCCTTCACCAACTACGATCGCTAACTCAATGAACACGCCACCCACACCCCTTGGATTTCTCACTTGTGAGAAATCCAGGTTAAGAGTATTCTCCCCCTGCCTCCCTACTCCCTTTTTCAATAAAATTACTAATGCATATCAAATCAACAGAAATTAACTTGCTCACTCCATCTAACAAATTACCTCTATATAACAAGAGAATTTTAGTTACAGCACCAAGAAATTATGCTTATCGGTTATCTGAACAAATCATCAAAAAAGGTGGTCTACCTGTTTTGATGCCTACTATCGAAACCTGTCATTTATCAAACTATACTCAGTTAGACACCGCTCTGAGCCACATAAAAGAATTTGATTGGATTATCTTTACAAGCAGAAATGGAATCACTGCATTTTTTCACCGGATGAATGATTTAGATATTCCCGTATCTGTGCTAAAAAATTGTCAATTATGTGCATTGGGAAAAGATTCCGAGAGCTTATTATCTTTTAGTGGCAAAGTGGATTTAATTCCCAGAGAATCTAGCCCAAGCGGAATTGTAGCTGAATTAAGCAAACTTCGGCAGATTCACGAAAAAAAAGTGCTGATACCTGCTCCGGAGGTTGTGGGCTTGCCGGAACCTAATGTTATACCCAATTTAATTACAGACTTAGAGAATTTGGGCATCGAAGTAACTCGCGTACCTACTTATGTTACGCAGGGTTTAGATAAAAATATGTACAGTATTGAATTAAACCTGATTCGTCAAGGAAACATCAATGTAATTGCTTTTAGTAGCACAGCGGAAATAGAAAGCTTTTTGAGAATGGTCAACTCTCCAAGGGATTACGGTGATTGTGCGATCGCCTGTTTTGGTCCCTATACAGCAGCCAATGCTCAAAAGTTGGGAGTCAACGTTTCTATAGTGTCTGAAGATTATAGTTCATTTGAGGGATTTGCAGAAGCGATCGCCAAATTTTTCGCTGTGTGATTTTCGTGTCCAGCTTTTGGTACATGTAAACTAGCTCCACTACTTGCTTCTTGAATTTACAACACTCAACCACAATTAACTCTAGACTAGCAGCACATAAACCCGTAGTATCGAAAATGGAGTTTATATTAGTTAGGGATTTTTACATGGCAACTTACAAGGTCACATTAAAGACCCCAGATGGTGAAAAAACAATTGAAGTTGATGAAGATGACTACATCCTAGAGATTGCTAACGAGGATAACGGTCTGGACTTGCCCTACTCCTGTAACGCTGGTTCTTGCTCTACCTGCGCCGGGAAGCTGATTTCAGGCGAAATTGACCAAGACGATCAGAATTTCTTAGACGACGACCAAATTGACGCGGGATGGGTGCTTACCTGTGTGGCTAAGCCCCTTTCTGATTGCGTCATCCAAACCCATCAAGAAGAAGCGCTGCAAAACGCTTAACTAAGAAATCTGGATTTAATAAAGAGCAAGTTTATCGGGTGCGTTACGGATATTCTTCCTAACGCACCTAAAATCTCAAGTGGTGAGTTACCCTACGCGATAACACAACGCTCTTTGGGTGACGCTCCTTCTGAAGCGAGACGCTTCTCTATGAGAGGCTCCGCCGACGCGAAGGTGGCTAAGGCTGCGCTAAAACCAGTCGCCTACAGCAGGAAACCTTCTTGCATCACTGGTTCACAAGTTACTACAACTTTGGCAACCAAAGCAACGCACTAGCTCGCTTACAAGATTTAAAATTTTGCCCTTTCCTAAAAAACCTGTATAGGCTCAGCAAATAAGACAAAAAAGCGCTCTCTAAAAAGGAGCGCTTTTTATTACGTTTAATATTATGTCCGGTAATACCAATTTTGTTATGAACTTGCATAGAATGAGAAAGCTAAAACCTTTGTGCTGGATTTTACTCATTTTATCGTTATTTTACGACCCGATTTCGCCATATTTCACACAGCCTACTACTGAGTGGAGTATTTTCCGTCTCAATCCGAATCTCTTAGACCCGACGAAATGCCAAGAGGTTGTCACAGTCCAAGGAAAGTGTGTTGATGTGAAACCTTTTGCATTAGGAGCCAAAATCTTTTGGGGAATTGTAGTTCCTTGTGGAGTATTGATTATCTTTGTTTTAGGACATGAAACATGGCGGCGGATTTGTCCGTTATCTTTTCTATCACAAATTCCGAGAGCGTTAGGTAAGCAACGTCAACGCAAAATCACTAATCCTCGCACAGGAGCAGTGCGATCTGGCTAGCCTGACTGGCTCCCGCATTAATGACCAAACGGCAGGTCTAAACCAAAAATATCTCCTGAAAAAGGATGACATTATTCGGATTGGCGAATTTATCCTCACTGTTGAAGCAACTGGATCGGCAACAGATAATGCAGAGGTCGCACCAGTTCGGGAAGTCCAAAGCCAAACACCAACTCTGCCACAGGCAACATACACCATCCCTGTTCCCCAAGTGAGTCAGCAAGCAAGTCAGCCGACTCGTTCGCCTAGTGAGTATATGCCGATCGCACTTGTGCCGCCAGAACAAATCAGTCGGTGGACAAAAGGTGATTTAATGGTTCGTTGTGTGGCAATAATTGACGAAACTGATGATGTGAAGACGTTTCGCTTTGCTGCTGACGCACCAATATTATTTACCTACCAACCTGGTCAGTTTATGACGCTGAACCTGGAAATCAACGGTAAACCAGTCAAACGCTCTTACTCAATCTCTTCAACTCCTTCACGACCCCACACTTTAGAAATTACAGTCAAGCGCGTTCCTGCACCACCAGATGTTTTGGATGTACCGCCTGGTTTAGTTTCCAATTGGTTGCACGACAATCTCAGAGTCGGTAGTGAAATCAAAGTCAGCGGCCCTTTGGGAAAATTCACTTGTTTTGCCAACCCCAGTGAAAAACTATTGTTTATTTCTGCTGGGAGTGGTATTACACCGATGATGTCTATGTCACGATGGATGATGGACACCGCTGCTGATTGCGATATTGTCTTTTTCCATTGCGCCCGCAGTCCTCGTGATATTATTTATCGCCAAGAACTAGAGTTAATATCTAGCCGCCAGCCTAAGTTTCGTTTAGCGATCGCCATTACCAGACCCGAAGCAGGTCAAGCATGGTATGGCTTTATGGGCAGACTCAACGAACAAATGCTGTATGCGATCGCTCCTGATTTTTGGCAGCGCACAGTATATGTCTGCGGGCCGAGTCCTTTTATGCAAGGGGTAAAAACTATGCTAGAGCAAATCGGATTCCCCATGCAAAACTACTATGAAGAAAGTTTTGGCGGGGCGAAAAAGGCAAAACTCCAGCCATCGGTTCCGGCTCAAGTAATCACTGAGCAAGTTACCAAAGTAACAACAGTAGTACCAAAGCCAGTAATTTCCACCCCAGTTACTCTTCCAGTTAAAACAACAGGCTCTTTTACTCTAGTGTTTTCCAAGTCTGGCAAAGAAATTACCTGCACTGGAGAAGATCCCATTCTAGAGTTAGCTGAACAAGAAGGAGTGGCGATCGACAGTAGTTGTCGCAGTGGAGTTTGCGGTAGTTGTAAAACGCGGAAGCTTCAAGGAGAGGTGAAGTATTTAGAAGAACCTGATGCTCTCGATGAAAGCGAACAGGAGGAAGGCTATATTCTTACTTGTATTGCTCACCCTAGAGAGCGAGTTGTGATCGATGCTTAGAATCAAATAAAATAATTGCCTTGTTTTTGGGCAATTATTTTATACACCTAAATACTGGGAAAGTTAATTTATCAAAAAGATAGTGTCGCGCTTGGGGGCTACCATTAGTAGTGGCGATGGCAAAAACTGCGATCGCTCCACTTTTGAGCATCCACACTGTATCCTAGTTATAAATTTATCTGTTCTCCAAAACTATACTCAACTAAAATATTCCAGCTTGAAGTAAGCAGCATTTAATCTGACTTTTACAAGGTGTTTCAGATGTTCGATTCCTAATAGAGATGAATTCACAAAACCAACAAAACTGGCAATCACAGCAACTAGCCACAGAAGAGATACCATACATCAGTAGTAATTTTAGTGAAAGTGTTGCTAGGGTGAATAAATTTGTTCTAGCAGAGTTTGAGCGGGAAATTATCCAAAAGCAATTGTACTACCATACAAAAGATCATTTGATGGCTGTACAGCAACGCGCTCAATTAATTTTTCAAGTCGTTCGCCCTTATTTGTCAGCAGATGTAGAGACAATTAAGAAGATGGAATTGTTACTCGATGTTTGTGCGATCGCTCATGACTTAGTACAAATCTTTATACCCCACCAACCGGACACATCTAGACGACGAGAAGCGGGTGTCAGTGAAAATGCAACTATAGAAATCCTATTGAATTATATACAAGTTTTAAATCAACAAATATCAGCATCTTATCCAAAAAGTACGGCTCTTTTCACAGATGCAGATTTGAAAATCATTCAAGAAGCGATCGCCGCTACCATTTGCGATTATGATGCAACAGAGCAAGCCATTTATCAACCCTCTCTTTATAATCACTGGAGTTTAGACTAATTTTACCCATTAAACCGCCAAATCCTTATCCAGACAGGCTTTGATAATTTATAGGCTTGATATAATTCCGAAGTCTAAAATACTTACCACACAAGGGTTGTAGCTTTAAAAAAAGAATTTAGTCTAAACTCCAGTCCAGATTATGTAGCTGGTTTATTTAATTACCGGGGTAAAATTATACCAGTAATAGACTTGTGTCATTTGATTGGTGGTACATCTAGCCGCTTATGTCTAAGTACCCGCATTATTATGGTAAGCTACCCTAATCAGAATTCTAGACAACAATATTTAGGATTAATAGCAGAAAAAATTACAGAAACATTAAATAAATCAGAAACAGATTTTATAGATTCCGGTATTCGTGTTAAAGAAGCACCATATTTCGGAGGGATGTTGATGGATGAGAAAGGCATAATTCAGCGCATTCATTTAGAGCAACTGTTTGCTGATACAGAAAATACCTATTTATTGACAGCGGGAGAAGGTTATATAAATGAGTTGGGCAGAAATTGAGAACTTATTGCGCCAAAAAATTGGGATTGATGCAAATATTATTAGTTATAAGCTTGTTAAAGCTGTTGAAAATCGTCGTTCTATCTGCGGTATCAATAATCTAAACGATTATTTAAAGGTTTTACAAAATTCCAAGCAAGAATTTGATGAACTAGTTGAGTTGATAGTTGTTCCAGAAACTTGGTTTTTTCGAGATGGACAGCCTTATAAAGCGATCGCTAGCTATGTCCGTTCTCAATGGTTAAATAAATCTCACATCGGCAAACTCCGCTTGTTAAGTGTTCCCTGTTCCACTGGAGAAGAACCTTATTCTCTAGCTATGACATTATTGGATTTAGGTTTACTGCCAAATCAGTTTAATATTGATGCAGTTGATATTAGTAAAAAGTCTTTAGATAAAGCCAAAAAAGGAATTTACGGCCGTCACTCTTTTAGAGGTGATAATTTAGAATTTCAAACCCGCTACTTTCATCCTATAGGCAAGGAATATCAAATATGCGATCGCGTCAAGAATACTGTTAATTTCAGTCAGGGTAATTTGCTCGATCCGCAACTATTCTTACATAGAAAAGCTTATGATATTATTCTCTGTCGTAACGTCTTAATTTATTTTGATTCATTAGCCAGAGGAATCACCTTAAAAAATTTAAATTCTTTATTAAAAACCGGAGGTATAATCTTAGTTGGCGCATCAGAAACCGGAGAACTAGCTAATTTAGACTGGGATATAATTCGTTTAAATAGTGTAATGGTGGGACGGAAAAAAAT
The DNA here is from genome assembly GCA_019359545.1 of Desmonostoc geniculatum HA4340-LM1. Classification (GTDB taxonomy): domain Bacteria; phylum Cyanobacteriota; class Cyanobacteriia; order Cyanobacteriales; family Nostocaceae; genus Nostoc; species Nostoc geniculatum. The sequence continues at coordinate 56,911 of JAHHHB010000001.1, forward strand.
CACCAATACAGAGCATATTAATTTCAATTATTCATCTGTAAACGATCGAAATTCAAAGGAGTATACAAAACATCTAAACCAACAAATTAATTTCATAAAAAGACCTCTAGAATTACTAGATAATTCGCAAATTAACAACAATAAAATTATAGAAAATCAATTATCAAGACCAATAGAAAAATCTAATTCTAATCTAGACACAATTCGTAAATTAGCTGATGAAGGTAATTTAAACGAAGCTATATCACAATGTCAAAACTATTTACAAGCAAATTCTACCAATGCAGAAGTGTATGTTTTACTAGGTCAAGTTTATCAAGCCCAAAGACTAGAATTACAAGCGGAAGAATGCTTTAAAAAAGCGATTTACCTTGACCCCAAAAACTCTCAAGCTTTACTACATTTAACTTTACTAAAAGAACAAGGAGGAGACATAAGCAAAGCGAATATTTTACGCCAAAGATTACAACGTTTACAAAACTCATGAACTAGTAAAAATCGTTTATAGCGCAATACAGTTCAGAATGAGCAACAAAACCCTCATGTAGAGACGCGATGAATCGCGTCTTCAAGACCAATATTCTACGCCAATAACCCTTAACCCAACCGTCTTGTTTTATAGCGCTTCTGGTTTGAGTCCAATACAGACCTAACTATACCTACTAGCGTTGGGGAATAAAATTCAAATTCTATCTCTTAAAAGGAGAAACGTCAGAGTTTACTGCATCTCAACGATAATCCCTATATTGTCCAATTTTCAACCAAACACCAGGGTATTTTATGCTCAAAAATTTAAGCTTACAAAAGCGTTTAATCGTCGGATTTTTATTTATTGGGTTAATGGTATTAGTAGTGGGAATTGTCGGATGGATTGGTTCTACCCGAATGAATGAAGACATTAAAACATTCTCAGATAAAACATTTCCTAGCACAGTTAATTTATGGAAAGTCAAAGAAGCACAGACTAGAGTACAAGCATCTGAGAACACCTTACTCTCACCAGTAGTAGGTACTGAATACAGAGAAAAAGAAATAACCAAAATTAAAACAGCTTTGCAGGATATGAAAAAAGGATGGGAGTCATACGAAAAGTTGTCTCGTGACTCTGAAGAAGACAGGATTTATCAAAAAGTTTTGAGTGCATGGGATAAATGGTCAGCCGTTAGCGAACAGTTTCTTCGGTTGAATGACCAGTATATGAGCTTTGGGTTAACTAACCCTAGAAAAGTGCAGCAGCTATTATTACAACAGGGAAAAGCTAACACCCCTGAATTCACGAAAACCGAAATGGCTATTAAAGTAGATGTGGAAATGGTCGATTTTGCAATTGCTCAATTAGAACCCAGGTTCGATACAGCAGCTGAGGCAATATTTGAACTACTTACATATAATGCTAATTTAGCAGATAAAGCCCAAAGAAAAGCCAATTTTGACGCAAAACAAACTAATTTATTAATATTAATCTGCTTAATAATTTGTCCTATAATTGCCATTGTCTTTGGTTTATACTTTAGTAAGCCCATTGTTCAAAAGCTGAGTGAATTAGTAAAAATTTCTCAGTTTATAGCTAATAGTAATTCTACTGGACAGATGGAATTATTAGATAGGCAAGATGAAATCGATAAACTACAAACTGCTTTTTCTACAGTCGCATCTAAGATGGGTGAGTTGGTGAATACTGCCCAGAAAATATCCAGTGGAGATTTAACAATACAAATTCAGCCTTCAGATAGTCAAGACGAAATTGGCAAACTACAAAATGCCTTTTACACGATGAACAAGAATTTAAATGCCTTGATTCGTCGCGTTCAACAGTCAGGTGTACAAATTACCACTTCGAGTACACAAATTGCCGCTTCTGGAAAACAATTAGAAGCTACAGTCACAGAACAATTAGCTTCTACCAATGAAGTTGCTGCTACTGCTCAAGAAATTGCTGCTACTTCTAGAAATTTAGTCAATATGATGAAGCAAGTGGCTGAATTAACTAAAATAACTGCTACTGGTGCAAGTGAAAGTCGTGATGAATTACAAGAGATGCAAAACACCATGCAGCAATTAACAGAGGCTTCTCAGCAAACAGTTGATGCTTTACGAGAGACTAATGATGCTTTAGAACAATTAGAAGAGGCCGCACAATCATTAAGAGAAGAAATTTCCCGTTTTCAGGTTAAAAATTGAGCATAAAAAAGGTGATGCTCATGGAAGAAGATAACAATATTAATATAGAACAGCCTATTTTCAATGATTGCTGGAATAAAATTGGTGTAATGGGCGATCGCTCTTGTACCGAGTTAAAAACTGTCATCCATTGTTATGAATGTCTAGTGTATGCCGCAGTTGGTGATAGTTTACTAGAAAGAGAAGCACCAACAGATTATCTTGAAGACTGGCTTCACATTCTTGAAGAAACATCTGATACACTTGTTTCCGATAGTAATGAACCAATTATTCGCACTACTGAAGCTGTTTCTACTATCATATTTAGGCTCGAAAATGAGAGATTAGCCTTACCAGTCCGAATGCTACAAGAAGTTAACCATCCTTGCGTTATTCAACCCCTACCACATCGCAGCAACCACTTATTTTTAGGTTTAGTCAACATTCGGGGAGAAATTTTACTTTGTGCTTCTCTCAAACATCTTTTACATATCCAACCCACTCAGGAGAATGTAAACAAGAAAGCAAATAAAAATGATCGACCGACAGTTGAAGTAACTAATCTTCAACGGATGATTGTAGCAGGACAAGGAGAAGATAAATGGGTATTTCCTGTAGATGAAGTGCATGGAATTTTCCGCTTTCATCTCAATGAATTGCAAGATGCACCCGTCGTCATCACTAAATCTGAACAAGCTTATACCAAAGGAATCATCTACTGGGAAGGGAAGCAAGTAAATTATCTTGATTCTGACTTATTGTTTTATACCCTCAATCATAAAATTTTGTAATTATCATTATATCTCTTGAAAAAGTTCTTCTTTACGCCTAAGAAAGCGGGAACACATAAAGGCGAATGTGTGAAACAAAAATTATTTATGCAAAAGACTCCAGGAGTTGCACTCACAAGCAACAATGAAAATTTATTTCCCCTACTCCCTACTCCTTACTCCCTACTCCTTACTCCCTACTCCCTATTCCCTACTCCCTACTCCCTATTTTCAAGGCAGGTTTATTGGTAAAATTCCCCTCTATTTCCCAGTCACTATTCCTGGATACTTATGAGCGATTACACCATTTTTGAACTGTTTCGTCAGGAATTAGATACTAATGTTGCTACCCTGAAACAATGTCTTTCTAGATTACAAAATCAGCCGTTTTCAATAAATGAAAATGAGCGAGCAATACAAGCTGCTCATTCTCTCTGGGGAATTACCAGCATTCTAGAGATGGAAGCAGCTGCCAATTTGTTGCATCTGATGAAAGATTGCTTCATGGCTGTTCAGAAACAAAGTATTAGCTTGAAGGAAGAAGAAATTGATACCTTACTTCATGCTAGTGATTTACTCTTAAACATGAGTAAAACTGCTGAAGATCAGTTAGATACTTGGATGACAAACCACGCTTGGGATTGGAATACAACTCAGAAAACTATTGCTAATTTATTGATTAAAGAACAGGTGATAGGTGATAAAGAAAAGGAAAGAGAACAGGGAGCAGGGAGCAACGGGGAAAGTCTCTCTCCTCTGCACCATGATGCACCCGTCGCATCTCCTCCTCTTGTGGAACTGTCACCCATAAATGGTGATGGTAGTTCGATGATGGATTTGTTTAGATTGGAGGCAGAAGCGCAAGTTAACATCTTGAATAATGGATTATTAGCTATAGAAAACAAGCCTCAATCAGCACAGGAATTAGAAGCTTTAATGCGGGCGGCTCATTCTATCAAAGGTGCTGCGAGAATTGTTGGCTTAGATGGAGTGGTAGAATTAGCGCATGTGATGGAAGATTGTTTTGTATCTGCTCAAAGCAAAACCATTACTTTAACTCCCGACGATGTGGACGTGCTTTTGCAAGGGGTAGACTTACTGCAAAGTATTAGTCAACTGAATGATGCAGAATTACCAGGTTGGTTAGGACAACATCAAGCCGATTTTACAAATATTCGTGATGATGTGGCGGCAATTTTACAACCGGGGGGTAGAAAACAAAAAGCACAAACTGATTTTGATGCGGATGCACATATACTCGATCAGTCGCCAATCCCCAGCCCCCAATCCCCAGCCCCCAATCCCCAGCCCCCAATCCCCAGCCCCCAATCCCCAGCCCCCAACCCCCAGCCCCCAATCCCCAGTCCCCAATCCCCAGTCATTACTCATGGGGTAGAAAATACTACAAAAAATCAAGATCGTGTGGTGCGGGTAAGTGCGGATAATTTGAATCGGATTATGGGTTTAGCGGGAGAATCATTGATAGAGGCTAACTGGCTACAGCCTTTTGCAGATTCGATGATGTCCCTAAAGTCACGGATGTTGGATATTTCCCGCAGTTTGGAACAGTTGCAGGAGTCCCTCGATCAGAATTTATATGAGCAAGAGGGTAAAGAATATTTAGTGCAAGCGCGACAACAAAAACAGGAGTGTCTTGATTATATTGGCGATCGCTTGAATGAGTTAGAGTTATATGTGCGTCGTACTGCTAGTTTATCAGATCGTCTTTATCGAGAAGTCATTAATTCTCACATGAGACCTTTTGAAGATGGTTTACAAGGTTTTCCGCGCATGATTCGGGACTTGGCACGCAAGTTAAATAAACAAGTTAAGTTAGAAATTATTGGTAAATCTATACCTGTTGACCGTGATATTCTCACAAAATTAGAAGCACCTTTAACCCATATTCTCAGAAACGCTGTAGATCATGGCATTGAACTTTCAGAAGAACGCATTGCCTCTGGTAAATCTTCTGAAGGTACAATTCGTTTAGAAGCCTTTCATCGTGGGGGAATGTTAGCAATTACTATTAGCGATGATGGTAGAGGTATAAATTGTGAAAAGTTACGCCAGAAAATCATCAGTAAAAACCTAGCAACACCAGACATGGTAGCTCAACTCTCAGATGTAGAGTTGATGGAATTTCTCTTTTTACCTGGCTTCTCCACAGTTAAACAGGTAACGGAAATTTCTGGGCGGGGTGTAGGTTTGGATATTGCCAAAAGTATGGCACTAGAAGTAGGGGGAACGGTACGTGCAACTTCCCCTCACTTTGTCGGTAGTCAGAACACTATTAGTAGAAATTTCTGAGAAACCCTATGCTATTCCTTTAGCGAGAATTGACCAAATTGTAAATTTGGAGAGAGCAGAAATTACTGATGTAGAAAATCGCCAATATTTCATCATGAATAAGCAAAATATCGGTTTAATTGCTGCCAACCAAGTTTTAGAATTACCAGCAGCAAGCCAGCAAAATACTACAGTTTCTATTGTTGTAATTAGCGATCAAAATAGTACCTACGGCTTAGTAGTAGATAAATTTTTAGGTGAGAGAGATTTGGTTGTGAGACCCTTAGATCCCCGTTTAGGTAAAGTTCCTGATATTAGTGCTACTGCTTTATTAGGAGATGGTTCACCCATTTTAATAATTGATGTTTCCGATATGGTACGTTCTATGGATACCATCCTCAAAGCTGGTAATTTATCTAAAGTGATGATGCCAGATGAATTAGAAAGTATAACTCAACGCCGAAAAATTTTAGTAGTTGATGACTCTATTACTGTGAGAGAAATGGAACGCAAACTCTTAGAAAACCGTGGTTATCAAGTAGATACTGCTGTTAATGGTGTGGAAGGTTGGAATGCGGTACGTACTAACGAGTATGATTTAGTAATTAGTGATATTGATATGCCCCGCATGAACGGAATCGAATTAGTCAAGCAAATTAAAAATAGTCCTCGCTTAAATTCTTTACCTATAATTATTATTTCTTATCGCGATCGAGAAGAAGATAAAATTCAAGGTTTAGAAGCGGGTGCTGATTATTATCTAACTAAGAGTAGTTTTCATGATGATAGTTTAGTCAATGCGGTAATTGATTTAATTGGGAATTAGTCATCGCTCGTTGCTTATTGGGTTATTTGCCCAGTCCTTAGTCCCTAGTTTTCAATCCCCAGTCTCCAATTACCTATATGAAAATTGCTATTGTTAATGATACAAGTATCGCTGTAAATATACTACGACGTATTGTCCAAAATGTACCAGATTATGAAGTAATTTGGACTGCTAAAAATGGTGAAGAAGCTATTAGCAAATGTCAAGAAAATCTTCCTGATTTAATCTTAATGGGTTTGCTGATGCCTGTGATGGATGGGGTAGAAGCAACTCAGCACATTATGAAATATACCCCTGCTGCGATTCTCATGGTCACTGGAAGTGCAGAAGATAATATTTCTAAAGTTTATGCAGCAATGGGTTATGGTGCTTTAGATGTTATTGAAATTCCGGTGATAGATACAGATAATTTTTCCGAGATAACTGATAAATTACTCGGTAAAATAGCGAGAATTGCCAAATTAATTAAAAATAGTTCTACACCCAGCAAAATCAAGTTAGAAGGTCAAAATAAACTATTTACATCCATGCAATTAGTAGCAATTGGCGCTTCTACTGGTGGGCCAAAAGCACTAGCTACGATTTTATCAAAACTACCTACTAATTTTAATGCTGCTATTGCTATTATTCAGCACGTTGATGGCCATTTTTCTAGCGGTTTTGCCGATTGGTTAAACCAACAAACACCTTTACCTGTAAGATTAGCAGTAGTAGGCGATCGCTTACAAAAAGGCACAATTTTAGTAGCAGGAACTAACGATCATCTCTGTTTAAAACCAGATTTAACTTTAGCTTATACTAAAAACCCTATTGATTACCCTTATCGTCCTTCTGTAGATGTATTTTTTCACAGTCTTGCTCAACATTGGGAAAAAAAAGGAACGGCAATTTTACTAACAGGTATGGGTAAAGATGGAGCAGAAGGATTAAATGCTTATTATTATCGTCAAGGAAACTTTGAACAGGCAAAAGTTTATTTGTCAAAAGTTTTAAGTATCAATTCTGCTGACAAAACTGCTGATTTATATCTGAGTCGAGTGAATTATCTTTTACAATCAGATAATATTCTAGAGAAATGGGATGGTGTTTGGCGTTTTACTGAGAAGTAAGTAATGATTATCAGGCGTCATTTACTGACTACTGAAATCTCTTGGTTTATTGTGCTATTTGATTAGATTGCATTTTTTAATTTTTATAGAGATAATAAAAGACTGATAACCAACTGCTCACAACAGATATGTCAATAAGTTGGATTTACCTGATTGCAGCAATTATTTTTGAAGTTTCAGGCACAACTTGCATGAAATTATCAGAAGGATTTACTAAAATAGTCCCTTCGGTATTAATATTTGTTTTCTATGGACTTTCTTTTACTTTTTTGACCCTGGCTCTCAAAAGAGTTGAAGTAAGTGTGGCTTATGCTGTCTGGGCTGGATTGGGAACTATTCTAGTCGCTATGATTGGTATGATTTGGTTTCGTGAATCTGCCACATTTACCAAACTCATTTCCATCAGCTTAATAATCATTGGGGTAATTGGTATCAATTCAAGTCGATAAAAAATACCTCGTCCTCACAAGGGACGAGGGAAATTAACCAAAACCGATCATTCTGCTTGTTGCTGTTGTAGTAAATACGTCAGCAATTTTATTGTTCCCTTAGCAAAGCAAACTTAACTGAAGGTACTTAAAAGTATAGTAAATCTCGGTAAATATAGCCCACAAGTAATTGACTTTTAATACTTTACCAGAGACAACCAAAATCATCCTGCCAATTTGGCAAATTTTCTATACACTGAATCGTAAAGAACATTCAGCAATAGTGAAAACTCAAGTTTGCGTCGTCGCGTGAGTTGGTAAAGTAACCTTTAATCGCTGAAACATCGCTTCCCTTGCTTGGACAGCAAGATGATCGTCTAATGGTTTCAGGCTAATTGCCTGTTGATACTTTAGCCGCAATGCTGTTTGAATTAACCAATCAGCCACGAAGGGATTTTTAGGTAACAAAGGACCGTGAGAATAGGTAGCGATCGCATTTTGATAAAACGCTCCCTCTGTTCCATCTTCACCATTATTACCTAAGCCGTACACCACTCGTCCCAAAGCTTCGACTTTCCCCAGTTTGGTAAGTCCACCGTGATTTTCAAAGCCTACCAAATATGGTGTATCACCCGTCATCTCTTGCAAATCCCGCGCCAAACGTGAAGCTGTAACTTCAATTACTAAATTCCCAATACAGCGCTTAGTATTTTCACCAGGATGCACAGAAACTAAATCGAGTATTCCCAAACCTTCAATACGTTGTCCCAAGCCTGGTTCGTAATAGTGTCCCAGCAATTGGGGAGAACCACAAGTAAAAACTCCTGGTGTCCCATTTTCGATTTTTTCGCGCATGGCGTCGGCTTTCGCACCTTGCAAATCACGCATGACAATTTCTTGCTGGCGGTCTTGTGCGCCACCACCGACTATGACATCTACAGATTTAATATCATCTGCTGTGGCATCTCGATCTAAAGGTAATACTTTAACAGTGTATCCCCGCCACTGAGCGCGACGTTCTATAGTAATTACATTACCGCGATCGCCATAGGTACTCATCAGCGTCGGATACAGCCAACCAATTGTTAATTCTAAATCTTGGGAACTCATAATTTTGGGGAATGAGGAATGGGGCATAACTGATAACAAATGACCAATGACAAATGACAAATGACCAATGACAAATGACAAATTTAAAGAATTTTCCGACCAGTGAGAACTTCTCGCACTTCTAGCATGGCTGAATAGGTAGGGAGAATGTGCAAAGTTTCATTGTCTGGTGTATGCTCTAGGGCAGTAGCGATCGCTTGTCGCAAATCTTCTTCGACAATTAAATTTAATGTACTCTCAGGAGACTTTTGGCTGTAACGCAAGCGTAGTGCCATATCATAAACGCGATCGCCACTTACTACTAAAGTTCCTCCTCGTTCGACTAATTTCTCGGTATCCACGTCCCAAATCCAGGATACATCGGTACCATCGGGGGTGCGATCGTTTAATACTAGCAATGTAGTTTTATCTGTGCTTTGAGTCACCACGCGAATTGTTTCATTTGTACCCACAGGATTTTTTGATAACAAAATCCGTACTTTCTTACCATTAATTACTAAATCTTCAGCACGACCAAAAGCGGCTTGAAAATTGTTAACAGTATTTTTAATTGTTGCTTCATCAACTCCTAACTCTTTGGCAGCAGTAACAGCAGCCAAAGTATTATATTTGTTATATAAACCAACAAGAATTTGCGGCCATTCACTACTTTCGAGAGTTGGTTGACTTTTACTAAAACCACACTTAGGACAAGTAAAATCTCCCAAATGCGATAAGTAAACACCTTGATAATCTAAAGAATGTCCACATCTGGGACAATAGATAGAATCAACAGCGTGAGGAATTGCTTCTAGATAATGTTGTGGTTCATTCAAGCCAAAGAATAACACCCGTTGGGGTAACTGCTGACCAAGGTAAGATAAAGTTGGATCGTCAGCGTTAGGAATGACCACTGTTTCTGGTGGTAGGGTGGAAATAACTTTTGTCCAACGTTTACTAATTGTGTCCACTTCCCCGTACCTATCAAGTTGGTCGCGGAACAAGTTTAAACAAAGGATAATTTGCGGTTGGAGTGGAGTTAAGACTTTCGGTACAATATTTTCATCAACTTCCAAAATGGCGTAATCAACATCTAAAGTACCTACCAAATTGGTGCCCTCCAACAAAGCTGTCATCAAACCATTTTCGAGATTTGCACCTGTAGAATTATGAGCAATGGTGTAACCTTTGTTTTCTAGTATCGTTTTTAAAAGCAGCGATGTAGTGGTCTTGCCATTAGTACCGGCAATTAAAATCACTCCCTTTTTAACTTGCTGACTCAATAATTGTAAAAGTCGCGGTTCAATACGACGAGCAATTGAGCCTGGTAATACACTAGCAGCACCGAGACGCAGCGATCGCACAAAAAACGTGACGCTTTTTGCCACTGACACAGCTAAACCTAGTCGCACTCTATCTATAAGTTCTATTTTTTTTCCCACATCCGTACCTTAGTCTTCTGGCGGTTGTTAATTGAAAGTTTTGAGTTGCAAATTTAATTTTGTGAGTTTAGCGAATCCTAGCTCAAAAAGCCAGCCTCAACATAAAGATGAGGCGGACTTTCAAGGGTAGGTGTTTAAAAATCAGGCAGCTGAGAGGGTGATAACAGAGACATTCAGTTGTGGAGTGAAGCTAAGCCAACGCTCAGGGAAAAAACCACCTTGAGGTAATGGAAAGTGGGGAGATGGGGGACGCGGGGACGCAAAGAGAGATAGGGGAGAAAGAATGACTAATGACTAACTTAATTTCTGAATTATGCCGGGAGTATAATTTCTTATCATCTCCCTAGAAGGGTATATTTGTGTTAATATATGTAAAACTAATACCCTGAGCGCAGATCAATGGGGAAGGTTTTAGTCTTAAACGCCTCTTACGAACCTCTCAATATAACGAGTTGGCGTCGCGCTGCGGTTCTGTTAATCAAGGGGAAAGCAGAACGCGTGGAACACAACGGTAAATTCCTTTATTCGGATTTTCCGCTGCCAACCGTTATCAGGTTGCGTCATTATGTCCGCGTTCCTTATAAAGAAATTCCTCTGACTCGCCGAAACATATTGCATCGTGATGGTCATGCCTGTCAATACTGTGGTTACACAGGCGACGAGTTGACCTTAGACCATGTAATACCGCGATCGCGCGGCGGGGGAGATAGCTGGGAGAACATTGTTACAGCTTGTGTCCGTTGCAATGTTAAAAAAGGCAGTCGCACTCCCCACGAAGCTCATATGCCTTTGCGTCATCTTCCTCGCCAACCTTATAGCAGCCTTTATTTCGAGGTGAGCAAACACCTCAAAAGTGGACTGCACACAGAGTGGCAAAAGTATGTTATTGGACTTTGATATGACATAGCCTAGTAGCCCGAAGATTATACAGCAATAGTCACACCTTTGCCTTTGTGCTTGGCTTGTAAATAAGCCTAAAGTAGATCTGCACACATTTGTTCTTGATAAATTGTGTGTTAGATAACCTTTGTCCACAGATTGTGAGGGACATTGTTCGGCAGAAGCTGACCAAAGAAGCAGGGGAGCAGGGAGCTCTTAGCTGGGGGGAAAGATTCTGGAATTCCCCCTGCCATTGGGTCTCAAGCCCCTCCATTTATGGATGGAGTTTCCCCCTGCCCCCTGCCTCTTGTTGACTTTTGAATGCGTGACTTTTGACTTCCCCGAACGCGAGTGCGTCTCGCTCCAAAAGGGGCTTGGAGGGAATCATATCATGTCCGGCTAATTAGTTATGATTCCCGAATCTATGCAGAAAACCAAAAACCCTTCCCCTCTGCTCAAGAGCTCCTCTGCCCCCCTGCTGCCTTAATGATAAGTCTTTAACCGGACATGATATCACGGGGGTCTTGGCTTGCGCTTTCAAAACATTGATTACCCGCGTATCGGCATCCTATTGCAAGTGATATAGGCAACTACAGAGGGCAAACTGTTGAGATTGCTCATATCATGGGCTGAGGTATAAATCCATGTCGGTTAATATTGAGTCTTGAGTAAGAAATATTACGCACATATGAAAAGCCAAATTCTCGCCACAGCCACATTTTTAAGTTTCGTTACCCTCACAACAACCGTACAAGCGGCAAATTCTGAACACGTGAAACAGTTATTGGCAACCAAACAATGTCAAAACTGTGATTTGACTCATGCAGGTTTAGTGATGGCTGATTTATCTGGAGCAAATTTGAGTGGTGCTAATCTTGCAGGTGCAAACCTCAGCCGTGCAAACTTGAGTGGTGCTGATTTGCGGGGTGCAAACTTGAGTGGTGCTAGTTTATTTGGTGTTAACCTGAGCGAGGCTAGATTTAGCGGCGCAAATTTGGCGGGTGCTGATTTAAGAAATACCTATCTAACAAACGCAGAATTGAATGGTGCTTACCTGAATGGCGCTAATTTCCAAGGTGCAGTCGGTATACCATCACAAATTGCTTCACCAGAGGATTTTTATGCTTGGGGCGTAGCACAAGCAGAAAAAGGCAACCACCAGCAAGCAATTAGTTATTTTAGTCAAGCGATCGCCATTAAACCAGAATATGCAGGTGCTTATCTAGCTCGTGGTGTCGCCCGCTACCAAATATTGGATAGACAAGGTGCATTTGCAGATGCCCAAGTTGCTCAAAAATTATTTACATCTCAAAACAATACCTCTGGAACCCAAACAGCCCAGGCTTTTATTAAAGAACTGCAAACACCCTATACTGAAAAAGTAAGCTCTGGTAGCCCTAATTTCGTTGACTTTTTCGGCAGTCTTGGCTCAGTCTTGCTTCAGTTTTTGCCTTTTTAGGGAGTGGGGGAGTGAGGGATCAGAATTAATAATCAATGCCCAATGCCTAATGACATAAGTATCTAAAACAGTACTATTGTTCTACTATAAACTAATTAAAGATAGTATTATTAAGGACTGTTTCATAGGAAACTCCTTTTTTGCCGCCCAATATGTCAGACCAAGAGCTCACAGCATCCCCGAAGTTCCGTTCAGAGCAAGCCAATGCTCAGGCTTCTCTGTTGAATGGACATCTCCCCTCGCACAATAGCCAGAATACCATTCGGATTCGGGGTGCTAGGCAGCATAATCTGAAAAATATTGACTTGGAATTGCCACGCGATCGCCTGATTGTGTTCACTGGCGTTTCTGGTTCTGGTAAGTCTTCTTTGGCGTTTGATACGATTTTCGCTGAAGGTCAACGTCGCTATGTGGAATCCCTCAGCGCCTATGCAAGGCAATTTTTAGGACAATTGGATAAGCCGGATGTGGAGGCGATTGAAGGCTTAAGTCCAGCCATTTCCATTGACCAAAAGTCAACTTCTCATAACCCCCGTTCCACTGTGGGTACGGTGACGGAGATTTATGACTATTTGCGGCTGTTGTTTGGTCGCGCTGGCGAACCCCATTGTCCGATTTGCGATCGCTGTATTGCACCCCAAACAATCGATGAGATGTGCGATCGCATTCTGGAATTACCAGACCGCACTCGTTTCCAAATTCTTGCACCCGTGGTTCGGGGGAAAAAGGGCACACAGCGTAAGCTTTTGTCAAGTCTAGCTTCCCAAGGTTTTGTTCGCGTCCGCGTCGATGGCGAGGTGCGCGAACTATCAGATTCCATTGAATTGGATAAAAATTTAACACACACCATCGAAGTAGTCATTGACCGCTTAGTGAAAAAAGATGGTATCCAAGAACGTTTGGTTGATTCTTTATCTACGTGCTTAAAACAATCCGGTGGCATTGCGACCATAGTAATTGGTCCCAACGAAGCACAAATGACAAATGACAAAGGACAAACAACAAATGACGAAGAATTAGTATTTTCCGAAAATTTTGCTTGTCCAGAACATGGGGCGGTGATGGAGGAATTATCGCCGCGATTGTTCTCGTTTAATTCACCTTACGGTGCTTGTCCCCATTGTCATGGAATTGGGACTTTAAGAAAGTTTGCGCCAGATTTAATCGTACCAGACCCGGAAGCACCAGTGTATGCGGCGATCGCTCCTTGGTCGGAAAAAGATAATTCTTATTATTTGGAATTGCTCTACAGTGTAGGGCAAGCTTATGGATTTGAGTTACAAACAAATTGGAGCAAACTAACATCAGACCAGCAGCAGACTCTTTTGTATGGAGAAAAAGAAGAAGCTACAAAAACAGATAAAAAACAAATTTTTAAAGGTATTGTGCCAATTTTACAACGGCAATATGAGGGTGGTTCGGAGTTAGTCAAGCAAAAATTAGAGCAGTATTTAATCGATCAGCCGTGTGATGTTTGTGGGGGAAAACGGTTAAAGCCGGAAGCTTTGGCGGTGAAGTTGGGACAATATGGAATTTTAGATTTAACTAGCGTATCGATTCGGGATTGTCGGGAAAGAATTGAGCAATTCAAGTTGAGCGATCGCCAGTTACAAATTGCCGATTTAGTCCTCAGAGAAATTAAAGCCAGATTGCAATTTTTGTTAGATGTCGGTTTAGATTACCTCACCTTAGACCGTCCAGCAATGACCCTTTCTGGTGGCGAAGCCCAACGCATTCGTTTAGCAACACAAATTGGTTCTGGTTTAACAGGAGTTCTCTACGTTTTAGATGAACCAAGTATTGGTTTGCATCAACGAGATAATGGCAGATTGCTGAAAACTTTAACGAAATTGCGCGATTTAGGTAATACCTTAATTGTCGTTGAACACGACGAAGAAACAATTCGTGCAGCCAACTACATAGTTGATATTGGCCCTGGTGCAGGAATTCACGGCGGAAATATTATTGCCCAAGGTGATGTAGAAGCATTATTAGCAGCAGAAGATTCCTTGACTGGTGCTTATTTATCAGGAAGGCGAGTAATTACTACGCCACCAGAACGGCGAGAGGGAAATGGGCGGAGTTTAATCATTAAAAATGCCCATCGTAACAATTTAAGAAATATAGATGTAGAAATTCCATTAGGTAAACTTGTTGCTGTTACTGGTGTGTCTGGTTCTGGCAAATCTACCTTAATTAACGAGTTACTTTATCCATCATTACAGCATCATTTAACTAAGAAAGTTCCCTTACCGAAAGACTTAGAGAAAATTCAGGGATTAAATGCAGTTGATAAGGCGATCGTCATCGATCAATCACCCATTGGACGCACACCGCGTTCTAATCCTGCAACTTACACGGGAATTTTCGATGCCATTCGGGATGTATTTTCACAAACAGTAGAAGCCAAAGCTAGAGGTTACAAACCCGGACAATTTTCTTTCAATGTTAAAGGTGGACGTTGCGAAGCTTGTAGCGGACAGGGTGTGAATGTAATTGAAATGAACTTTCTCCCTGATGTTTACGTGCAATGCGAAATTTGTAAAGGTGCAAGATACAACCGAGAAACATTGCAAGTGAAGTATAAAGACAAATCTATTTCTGATGTTCTCAACATGACAGTTGAGGAAAGTTTAGATTTTTTCCAAAATATTCCCAAAGCGATCGCCCGTTTGCAAACTTTATTTGATGTCGGCTTGGGTTATATTCAATTGGGACAACCTGCGACAACTTTATCTGGTGGTGAAGCGCAACGGGTAAAATTGGCAACAGAATTATCTCGACGCGCCACAGGTAAGACGCTTTATTTAATAGATGAACCAACAACAGGGTTATCTTTTTACGATGTCCACAAATTATTAGATGTATTGCAAAGATTGGTGGATAAAGGCAATTCAATTTTAGTAATTGAACACAACTTAGATGTGATTCGTTGTGCAGATTGGGTGATAGATTTGGGGCCAGAAGGTGGCGATAAAGGTGGAGAATTGATTGCAGTGGGGACACCGGAGGAAGTTGCAGCAAATCCCAAATCTTATACTGGGCAATATTTACAGCATGTTTTGCAGCAGTATCCGCCACAAGCAACTACGATAAAAAGTATGTAAAGGTAAATGAGTATTTCCAAGGAGAACTGAATGGATGACCAGGAGTTGCAAGTTCTCTTAAACGACCTGGAATCAGACCGGGTTGAACGGAAAGCTTCGATTTCTGATAAAGGTAAGCTTTGCGAAGCTATTTGTGCATTTGCCAATGACTTGCCTAACCACCAAAAACCAGGAGTTTTGTTTATTGGCGTTAATGATAATGGCATTTGTGCAAACCTTCCCATAGATGATAGGCTTTTGCTTACACTCTCAGCAATGCGCTCTGATGGAAACATTTTGCCTTTTCCGACAATAATTGTTCAAAAGCGAAGTATTGCTAATTGTGAACTAGCTGTAGTGATTGTAGAACCATCAGATGCTCCTCCTGTGCGTTTCAATGGGCGTGTTTGGATCAGAGTTGGCCCCCGCAGAGCAACTGCTACAGCAGAAGAAGAACGTCGTTTAGCTGAAAAAAGACGCTCAAAAGACTTGCCTTTTGATTTACGACCCCTATCATCAGCCAGTTTAGATGACCTCGATTTAGAAATTTTTCGTCGAGTTTATTTACCTTCTGCGTTGGCAAACGATATTCTTCAAGAAAATCAACGCACTGTTGAACAACAACTTCAATCAATGCGTTTTTTAACAGTTGATTTGTTGCCTAAACCAACTATCTTGGGCGTGCTAGTTATAGGTAACGATCCTAGACAATTCGTTCCCAGTGCATATATTCAATTTCTTCGCATTGATGGTATCGAGTTAACAGACCCAATTAAAGATCAAAAAGAAATTGGCGGGCCGCTTCCAGATTTGTTGCGGATGCTGGACGAAATTTTTCAAGTTCATATTTCAGTGGCGACAGACATCACTGCTCAACCAATAGAGTTGCGACAGCCCGACTATCCAATAGTTGCCTTGCAGCAATTAGGAAGAAATGCGGTTATGCATCGCACTTATGAAGGGACAAATGCGCCAGTAAGAATTACATGGTTTAATGACCGAATCGAAATTCAAAATCCTGGCGGCCCTTTTGGTCAAGTAAATCGGCAAAACTTTGGACAACCAGGCATCACAGACTATCGGAATCCTCACCTTGCCGAAGCTATGAAAAACCTTGGTTATGTTCAGCGATTTGGGCTAGGAATTGCACTTGCTCGTCAGCAACTTCAAAAAAATGGTAATCCACCTTTGGAATTTACCGTAGAAGATGCTCATGTATTAGTCACGCTTAAGAGAAAACCATGAGTGCAAAAATTATTGCTTTCTTTAATAACAAAGGAGGAGTTGGTAAAACTTCTTTAGTTTATCACTTGGCATGGATGTATCAAGATTTAGGATTGCGAGTAGTTGCAGCCGATTTAGATCCCCAAGCTAACCTTACTGCTGCTTTTTTAGGTGAGGAAAGGTTAGAATTATTGTTTTTAAAAGAAGGTAAGATAGGCACTATTTTTGATTGTGTGAAACCCTTGTTAACGGGTATTAGTGATATTGATAATCCACATTTGGAATATATCCAGGAAAATGAATTATCAGAAAATTTAACTTCATTATCTTTGTCTACAGAATTAGGAAGTTTAGCTCTTTTACCTGGAGATATCATGCTTTCTAGTTTTGAAGATGAACTTTCAACACAGTGGAATAATTGCCTTGATGGAGGTGGTCAACAAAGGGCTTTACTGGAAACTTCTGCTTTTTGGAGAATTTTGCAAAAAGCAGGCGATGCTCATAAAGCAAATATAATATTAGTAGATTTAAGCCCTACTTTAGGAGCAATAAATCGCGCAGCACTTATTGCAGCAGATTATATTGTTATACCTCTGGCACTAGATTTATTTTCTCTACAAGGGTTGCGTAACTTAGGCCCTACATTGCGAACTTGGCGCGAAGAGTGGCAAGAAAGATTAGCTAAAACAAGTTCTTCAGGCAAGAAAGGTCTTGCATCAGATTTACAGCTTCCTCAGGGAACAATGCAACCTGTTGGTTATGTCGTTTTACAGCACTCAGTAAGATTAGATCGTGTTGTAAAAGCATACGAACGTTGGATCGCTCGTATTCCAACAGTGTATCAAGAGGTTGTTTTAAATAGGTCTAGCGAAAATATCTCTATAGAAAACGATCCAAACTGTTTAGCTCTGCTAAAAAACTACCAAAGTTTGATGCCAATGGCTCAAGAAGCTCATAAACCTATGTTCTACTTAAAACCTGCTGATGGGGCTATCGGCGCTCATACTAAAGCAGTGAAAAACGTTTATGATGATTTTAAGAAATTCGCTTATAAGATAGCTGAAAAAACGCAATTAGAAGTTTAAGAATTAAATTTATTTTTAATTAAAAAACATTTTTTATCATTATTAAAAAAAATAGCGATCGCACCTCTTATTAACGCAATTTAAGGTCAGTTATCGTAATATTTTTTTCTCTATACAAAAAAGCGATAATTTATTGTTGAGGCATTTCTATCTGTTTCTCCCCTTTGCCAAAATTGCTTTAAAATATCTGTTGGCTTTCTATCCCAAGTGTCAATATGTTCGTATATCAAATTATCTTTGTTGAGTTTATATGTTGAATAGCCGTTAAAAAGCAAAGGCGCTTTCCAGGGAACACGCAACACTCCCCGCACTGTCCAATTTACTAAAATAGTATCTTCAGCAGACTGCTTTATATCATGTACATCAAAGTAAATTTGGGTAAAAAATAGTCGGGCGTGAAATCGCAAAGTCCAAAATATAATCCGATAATTAAATTTGTATTTGAATGTATTCACTGGGTCTTTAAAATAGATATCCTGTGTATAAATATCATAGGAGATATCTTTTTTAAAAAGTGTCGGTAAATCTTGTTTGAGAGTTTTAATTACTTGTTCCATCTGCAAATAACTGTGTAGTTTTTATTTTTTGCTTGGTCTCAAGCTACAGGCGATGTCTGCAACAGGCTAGACGTAGACACTTACAACAGCTTGGTTAATAGCTGTAAGTATTAAGATAACTTAATATAACTGTTAACCGCTAACATTAATCTAACAAATTAAAATTCACCAGAAAGCAGTTTTCAATTGAATAAAATGCTTGAAAATTCAACTGTTGTAGGGTAGCACACCTGTGCTACCCTAGTTTATTGATGCGTTTGTACTAAAAAAGCTCGTAAGCGTTGTTAGGGAATAATTTGACCGACATCAAGGGCAATATCCTCAACAGCCCTTGGTACAGTATTAACGACAATTGAGTGATGTAGTAGCGATCGCTAATACAGCAGATTTCAACAAGCCTAAAGTACGCTATTTAAATCTGGTAGCTAGCAAGAGAGCCTATTGTAATTCTGAATTCTGTTAGCGCAGCGGGGCGTAGCCCATTCTGACCCCTGAATTCTCCTCTATGACCTCTTCCAAGGACCCCAGATTGCGAAAGTAATACCAGGAGTTTGGATGTTGACGAACAAAGTTTTACCATCAGGTGAGAAACAAGCACCAGCGAACTCGTTTGTATTCAAAGCATTACGGGCGAATTGATAGAGTTCACCTTTGGGAGTAACACCCACTAAGAACTGCTCGTCATCTCCATCTTCACAAAGAATGAGATCTCCATAGGGTGAGACGACTATATTATCTGGATTTTCCAGTTCAGCAGCAGATGTAGACTCAACAAACAATTCAATAGTCTCTTCCTCCGGAATGTAGCGCCAGACTTGACCAAGCCCTAAAGCACCACCACTCGTACAGCAAAAGTAAAATTCCCCGTTACCGTACCAAATACCCTCCCCGCGAGCAAACTGGGCTGCTCCTTTTGCGAAACCCTCTTGTCTTACAGTGTCTTGAGGCGGATTTGGTTCTGTAATGGTCACCCACTCTACTTTAAACTTCTTGCGTTTGGGAAAATCTGCAAATGTTTGTGCTTGATAGATGTCTTTAAATTTTAAAGCTTGAAGAGTACCTCCTTCTTTTAACTTGCCGCGTACTTTCGGGATAAAACGGTAGAAAAGACTATCTCCCGTATCTTCAGTTTCATAGACAATTCCTGTTTTGGGATCTACTGCAACAGCTTCATGGTTAAATCGTCCCATAGCTATGAGAGGTTCAGGCTTTACAGGAGTAGTGGTGCTAGCTGGAACTTCAAAATTATAGCCGTGGAATTTCGAGACATAGTTTCTATTACCTACCGGGAAGGAAGTTGGAGTAGAGGTGTTCTCTTCACAACTAATCCATGAACCCCAAGGAGTTATTCCACCTGCACAGTTACGATAGGTTCCACTTAAAGAAGTAAAGTGTTTGATTAGCTGGCGATTAGCTCCAACAACTAAGTTTGTCGTACCACCTTTGCAAAATGGATCGTAAGGATGCGGCCCTTCGACTTTTGTCGCAGAAGTAGGACTAAGTTCGTGATTACGAACCAAAATAATAGTGCCTTTTGGACCAGGAAAAGCCGCCATACCATCATGACCACCAGGCACTTTAGTGCCATCGTTCATCAGGTCGCCTGTTAGAGAGAAAGTGCGATACTGAAACCCGGCTGGTAAATCTAACAAGCCATTGGGATCTGGTACAAGTGGCCCGTAACCTTTACCAAATACACGGTGACCATTGGCTTGTCTGGCAAGAAGACCTTCTAAAGGAGAGGCTAGCAAAGTACCAGCAGCACTCGTGCCCGCTAATGTAAAGAATCTACGTCGAGATAAATTCATGAGGATTTTTTGGTTACTTAAAATGCTGAAAAGAAAATATTCGATTTCGATTAAGTTTAGGTAATGCTTAATTTAATTTGGGATTATTGCTTCCAACACTCCCATTATTTATTTATAAAAATGATTATTTTGCAAAATAAAACAGTATTTATTTAAGAGAAGTTAAAGGATTATTTAAGTAATAAAATTAGATTTTTAGGTTTTTTTGACAAATAAAAAACCATAAACTATATCGATTCGATTTAATCTAATGATAGAATCTGCCCAAAAGTGTTTTAGACCTGATTCAGGTCAAACGAGAGCTACAACAACATCAAAATCTATTGCTGCTATCAAGAAAATGAAAAGCATTCGTAACCAAATCAAAGCTACTGTAGCTGTTGCTGCTTTCAGTTGTATCGCTACTTTCATCAACGTCAAAAGTGCTGACGCTGCTTCTTTTGAGCTTAATTGGCTAGGAGATAAAGGTTATTCAGCCACGGGACAATTCAGCTATGACGATAGTTTTCTCGGAAGCATCGTCACCAAGGAACAACTGACTGATTTTGCAATTTCTTTCTTTGACCCACAAGGAACTTTATTGCAAAATTTTCAATATGATTTTCCTCAAGCAAATAGTAGTTTCAATTTCAATTTTGATACAGTTACAAAGACTGTTCTACAAACAGGTAACTTTGACACGCCCAATGGTTTTGATTTGGGAATTGACTTTGCAACAGATGTGACAGGATTAGATTTTTATACCTATCTAAATGCCGAACAAGGATTGCCAACGGCTAAGATTTTCTTAAAAGATGATCTTTCACCAGAAATATGCGACACATACCCAGATTGTAGGTTGGATCTTGGGGGTAAGTTGACAGCAACTGCGATTCCTGAACCTGGGGTAATTGCTGGACTATTGGTAGTTGGTTTTGTGAGTAGAGTTCTCAAGAAAAAGCCAGCATCTACATAGACAGTAAACCTGAATAGTCGAAGCTAGCTTGATTAGAACTGTAATTGACCATTATTTTAGCTCTAACAATCGGGGATCTGGAAGACGGGCTATAACTGCCTAAACTTTTTAGTCAAATCACAAACTTTAGATCCCCGACTTCTTTAAGAAGTCGGGGATCTGATTTTCAGGTTTTGTCTTATTCAAAAAAACAATTTGAATCGTGCTAGCTGATTTTCAATGGTTCTTGTCAGAATTTTATTCAATTCTTTGATGTCTTGAAATTGTAAAATTTGCTGTGTGGGTAAATCGAAGGGAAATTGCCCTTCAAAATCTGGGCGTTGCATTTGCGCTAGTAGAATCTGTTCAGACCGCTTACTTTGGATGGCATAGCCAATTTCAATACAGA
The DNA here is from genome assembly GCA_019359545.1 of Desmonostoc geniculatum HA4340-LM1. GTDB lineage: Bacteria > Cyanobacteriota > Cyanobacteriia > Cyanobacteriales > Nostocaceae > Nostoc > Nostoc geniculatum. The sequence goes on from JAHHHB010000001.1 coordinate 78,465, forward strand.
CATTCGGACTGGGAATTAGTTGGAGAGTTTCTTTAACATCAATACTAGTAATGGGTGTAGTATCAGCGATAAATAACAAACTCTTACGGATTTTTCGCATTATAGTGCGATTAATTCGGAAAGTAGCACCGCTGGGGCGAGAGGATTCTACTAATGTTAAAGGAAGACGCGATCGCAAGTTTAAAGTCTCTAAACTTTTTCGCAGTTCTTCTCTAAGAGCATCACTCGCTGCGGCATACTCAGTTTGGTAGGAGAAAAAAATAGTTGGTTCTAACTGGGCTAACAGCGCTTGTTTAGTAAAATAAATTTCGTGACTAATCAAGTCAATGTTAGCTACGCGATAGCCACCACTACCCTCAACATAAAATTCAATATCTTCCCCTTCCAGATACCGCCCAAACCAAGTTGATTTCTTAATTTCGTCACTTTCTTCTAAAAAGTCCGCTCGCAATGCCGATCTCAGCAGACTTTTTTTACTTAGGCGAATGTCTGGTGGGCGCTTTTCCAATTCTGGAATCGGCTCATAATCCTGTATGTACCATGCTCTGAGCGCAATAATTGACATAAGGCGCTATTTCAACTGTTTCTCGCTATTTAACTTCGTATTTAGCTTACACCCAGAGGAGCGATCGTTTTGATTTCTTTTTAAACGCAACAACACCCAACCATCTACTCGCTTTAACATTCCCTCTCCTTGTTTATTCTAGCCAGGGATGTACTAACTTTCATCGCTTCTGTAAACAAGTAATGAAAATCAGTGACAGCGCCCCCTAATTTTCCACATTTGAGGAAATATAAGTTTTCGTGTTGGGTGTTGCCGTGTTTTGCCGAGACAGACTTAAATTAAACAGCGTCTTTTACCTCGTTACTACATTCCATCATGCAGCTGTTGTATCTGCCAGGGAAGCTTTTTAGTAGCTTCAATTACTAAATTAGCACTACTGGATAAAAGTAAATTTTTTTGCAACTAAACTTTACTTTTGAAGTATTTTTTATCCAAATCAATATAGGGCACGACCTCAATTAGTTTTCATAATTTTGCTTAATCTACTGTTAAAATTTTTAACATCAACCTTTTGGATGAATTGAGTAATTGCTAAGCCAATTTTTAAGTTTTGAAACTAACATTTTGTAATAATGTGAAAAATTGTGTATTAGCTAATGGGGGTTAGGAGTTTGGAATTCTTCTCCTGCCCTCTACTCCTGTCTGGCTACGCTTGACTATTAATTGTCTCTGGAGGCTTGACGGGAATTTCAATCCAGAACTCTGTACCTTTGCCTGGTTCTGAAATACACTCCATGATTCCAGAATGTTTTTCTACAATAATTTGATAGCTGATTGCCAATCCCAGTCCTGTGCCTTTACCCACAGGCTTAGTAGTGTAAAACGGGTCAAAAATTCGCTTTTTCACCTCTTGAGTCATTCCAGGTCCATTGTCACTAATCCGAATCAACACACGAGAGTTGTCTGCTGAAACTTTAGTGGAAATGTGAATAGTGGGTATTGGCCATTGGTTATTCTCCTCATCTCCCCATCCCCCCACTCCCCACTCCCCATTCCCCATAACTAAAGCATCTATGGCATTACTGATAATATTCATGAATACTTGATTCATTTGTCCGGCATAGCATTCTACCCGTGGGATGTTGCCATAGTCTTTGATGACTTCAATGGCTCGAAATTCAGGATTTGCTTTCAGGCGGTGTTGCAAAATTAATAAAGTGTTGTCAATGCCTTCATGGAGGTCAACGCGCTTGTTTTCAGACTCATCCAAGCGAGAAAAATTGCGTAACGACAGCACTATTGAGCGGATGCGATCGCTTCCCACTTGCATTGAGTCGATGATTTTCGGGAGGTCTTCTACCAAAAAATCAAAATCGATCGCTTCGATCGCCGCGCGAATTTCACTATGGGGGCGGGGATAATGTAACTGGTAGAGTCGTAAGATTTCCAGCAGTTGTTCAGTATATTCACTGGCGTGGCAGAGATTACCGTAGATAAAGTTAACGGGGTTATTGATTTCGTGGGCGATACCCGCCACCAACTGTCCTAAGGCAGACATTTTTTCGGTGTGAATCAATTTTGTCTGTGCTTCTTGGAGTTGATGCAGAGTACGTTCTAACTGTGCAGCTTGATTTCTGGCTTCAGTTTCGGCACTACAAGTTTGTTCGTAGAGTTGCGCTTGTTGAATGGCGATCGCAGCCTGATCTCCTAGCTGTTGCAATAAATCTATTTCCCCATCCTGCCAATTTCTGGGAGCATCACACTGATGAGCAATCAGTAATCCCCATACTTGCATACCTATGTTAATCGGAACAATTAAGTTAGCTTGCACTTGCAGACTTTGCAAAAAATCTCGATGACAAGCACTCAAAGAAAACGTTGATACATTGTTAACAGCTCGTATCCTGCCCTGGAAGTATAGACTAATAAATTTATCAGGAAAGCAGTTTGGTGGCGCTTTCACTCCCAAAACTGACTGCCAATTGCCATTAATTTCTTCCACAATCACCGATTTACTCTTGATTTGGAAAATTAACACCCGATCGGAATTGAGCAGCGAGCGAACTTCCCGGACGACTGTTTGCAGTGTTGTCTGCAAGTCTAATGTACTGCGGATCTGCTCTGTGATTTGCTTGAGTACTTTGGTGAATAGTAATGATTTTTCTAGTTCACCAGTTTGCTCCAGCACCCGCAGTTCTAAGTTAGAATTGAGGGCTTGTACCTGTTTGTACATTTGCTGCTGCTGAATTGCCATTGAAAAATGATCGTACAAAGCTTGGGCTAATGAAATGTCTTCTGCTTTCCAGTCCTGTGCTTGCCCCTTTTTTTGCTCTCGCCAAACCTCAAAGGAAACTTGGGGTAGTAATTGGCGCCGATTGTCTTCACACCGTCCCGCCCACAAAATTTCTGTGTCAAATTCGCAGCGAAAAATGCTTAATACACCGATAAATTTTTCGCGGTAATGTAAGGGAATCACCATCAATCCGCGAATTTGAGTAGAACGGAACCCTAAAGCTAAAACTCGCAAACGCGGTTCTTTATAAAGGTCAGTGGTTGCCCAAATATTACCTGGTTTACACTCCGCCATCCAGTTTTGCCACATGGAATGCTGTTCGATGACACTATTTCCTAACTCGAATGGTAGTTTCGGCTGCTCGCCCCAGGTGTATAATTCTTCGGTCTGTTGAATATAAAGCCTGCCACCTATGCCACCGAAGGCAGTAATCACTTCTTCTAGCGCCCCCTGTAATTGAATTGTCGGCAGTTTATGTAACAGTGTGGTGACTCGGTTAATAGTAGCTTCTCGTTGTTGCTGGGCGATGGCTTCAGTGAATAGGTGGCTTTGAGCGATGGCGATCGCTACTTGATCGGCAACTTGCTGTACTAATCTCAGTTCTCGTCTCAAAATCCTTCGGTATTCAGTGTGGTGAGATACCAATAATCCCCATAATTTTGGTTTTACCGATTCTTCTTTGAGGTCATAATGTAAAATGGGCACTACTAATGAAGACTGCACGCCCATAGCTTTTAAATATTCAATATGGCAAGGATCTACTTGCCGATAGTGAATATGAGTTTGTAAACGTTTGCCAGTTTCTTTTGACTGTAGAGGTGATAGCCCAATTTTGCCATTAGTCACATCTACGATCGAACGTTGCCCTGCTACCAGAAACATCTCTCTGGCTTGTGGTGGAATATCATGGACTGGAAAGCGCAACCCCAATAAAGATGGTAGACGCTGGTTATAAATAGATTCAGCAATAACTTCACCACTACCATCAGCATCAAACCGATACACCTTAACCCGATCTGTACCCAAAAATAACTGTACTTGGGCAACGGTGGTCGTTAGTATCTCTTGCAGATCGAGCGATCGCCTGATCTGTTTTGTCATCCGGTGCAGTAAACTCTCTTGGTCTAAGCTTTGCTGCAACCAATTTGGTTTATCGGTAAATGTCATTGCTTGTTTACACCATGACTGAAGTATAAAAAAGTTTTTTTATAGCTGTCTTTGATGAGAATTTTCAAATTACAGTTCCTTGTTTTTCATCCCATTTCATGACATTTGTGCTACAAATACGTTGATATAGGCGTACAAATGTTGCAGATATTTTGGAAAATCGTATCAAAGGATATTTTATAAATATCAGAATCCTTGTTGTGCCTTCAAATTGATTTAGGTAGATTTTAAAACCCTTGGTGTATTACAAAGACTTTACAAGTATCCTTTGAAGTTTCTTTTTAAGAAAATTTTAATCATTGACACCTATTAATTTTATATTCTCAATCATTAAACTATTTCAGTAATATCACTTAACTTAGTCACTGATTAAATAGTTGAAATTAACAATATTTTTTTACCATTTGTGCCCATTAAGCCAATTAATTAAGACTTTTGCCGACTCAACAATTAATTATGGGCGACTTGTTGAAATGTTTTTGACTGGGGGAATTTGACTATTCCCCGTTGAATTGCTGATTTTATGTTGAATGTAACTTTTTTAATTAAATTATTCGTGAATTACCGTTAAAGATAGCAACTTACGGATTTCTTCACGAACACTTGTAAGGATTTTACCGAGATGGTTTTGACCGGTTTTATTAGCGCCACAACCCCAAAAATAATCGGTTGGCGAATTTTCAATCAACATCTCATCCCCTGTCTTCAAAAGAACTTCTCTAATATCAGCATGAGTGAGAAACTTTTTGAGTACAGCTTCTCGCATCACTTGAGTTTTGACTAAATCCCAGTCTCGACGTAATTTGCGAGTACTACATCTTCCCAAAGCAGCAGCTTCTTCAGGGGTAGGAGCCGCATGAATAAAAGGTATAATTACTGCATCCGTACTACCAACAAACTTTTGCCCTTGATAATAATGCTCAACCGTTGGCCAGTAAATCCCTTGGATGTGAATTCCGTGGAAAGAAAAGTTAGAAAAACAGCCGTAAGGCTGCCAAACCTTATAAAAGTAAATGGTCATTTGAAAATTGCTCTTTTATATATTTTATTTTCACTTTAGCTGAGTACATTAAGCTTTGAGTAGGGCAAATTCAGCCGATGAAAGGGGACTGGATACTAGAGAAGATTTGGATGGAGATTCCCTTTATACCCCAACCAAATCTTAAAAGATCTGAGTTTCACAGACCTCTGCCTAAGAGTTTCTTTTGGGAAGGAGGAGCAACGAAATAATCGGTTTTAAGATGGATTATTCTGCTGTGCGTCGGTTAACTAAGGTAGCGCTAGCTTGGTCAACAGGCATCAGCACAACTTCATTAATATTGACATGGGGCGATCGCGTGACGCAGAAAAATATCACATCAGCCACATCATCGGGAGTTAAGGGCGTAACTCCTTGGTAAACTTTTTTGGCACGTTCCGTATCGCCGTGAAACCGCACCTCGCTAAATTCCGTTTCTACCATACCAGGGTCAACGGAAGTGACGCGTACAGGAGTACCCAACAAATCTTGTTTTAAACCTTCGGAAATTGCCCTCACCGCAGCTTTCGTACCACAGTAGACATTACCACCAGGATAAGTTTGATGTCCGGCAATGGAACCTAAATTTACCACATGACCGCGATCGCGACTTACCATTCCCGGAACGACATAACGGGAAAGATAAAGTAAACCTTTAATGTTAGTATCAATCATTTCCTCCCAGTCTTCAAAACTACCTTCATGCAACTTGTCTAAACCGCGACTCAAACCAGCATTGTTAATTAGAATATCGATGTCAGACCAGGAGGGAGGTAGAGTAGAGATGGCAGATTCCACAGCAGAGCGATCGCGCACATCTAGCTCTAACAAATGAACTTCAGTATTAAAATCTTGAGCGAGAGTATCTGCGAGTTGCTGCAAACGTTCTAACCGCCGTGCTGCTAAGATCAGTTTTGCACCCGCACCAGCAAAGATTCTCGCACAAGCAGTACCAATACCACTACTGGCACCAGTAATTAAAATAATTTGATTTTCTAGGGAAGTCATTGTTGGTCAAAAGTCAACAGTCCAGTGTCAATTGTCCAATAATTTGGAACTGATGCGAATTTTACTAACTCATAGTCACCCTTGCACCTGTATCGGGCAGCCCGCACGTTGTAGGGTAGCACAGCTGTCATTGGTGTCAACTTAAGCTAAAAATAGCTGAAATGTTAGCTTCCTTACCGGCCTGGAACTGAAGTTCCAGTCTAATAGCTCAAGTCTACTGAAGTAGACTAAAGATTTTTAGGGAATTCAGTCATCTAAAAGATGACTTTCGCTATGAGCAAGGAACATCAGTTCTTTGCGGGACAACAGTTTTACGTTAATCTGACACCAATGCACAGCTGTGCTACCCTACTGAGGATTGTGGTTCAAATACATGAAAACTGCTGTAAGTTCCAGTATCCCAACCAGGACGCCTTTGACCAGAAATAAAAAGGCACAAGCCCATAAATAAATTTAGGGGCTTGGTAAATTTTTGACCTTTGACTTCCCCGAAGGCGAGTGCGTCCGGCTCCAGAAGGGGCTGACTGGTTGGGAGTTAAACTACTTCTTCACCACTTCCAAGCGCTGAGTTACCATCGTCATCCCATTACCCCGCAGGATAACAGCAGAAACCCATTGGCTACCAGGGATAGATGGTGCTTGTCCCTCTCGAAACACTCCACCAGACGTGAGTAATTGCAAATCCACGGATGTAGGGTTGAGATATTTATCTGGGCGGATGGGTTCCTCTAACGCCGTTCCTAAGAGAAAATCATCACCAAGGGGTTCTTGAACGATCGCATCAAAATTATACTTCTGTCCGACTTTCACTTGCTGTGGTAATTTAACATCAATTTGTGGCGGCTTGTTCCCAGAGCTAAGTTGCGTGCGTTCTGACAAAATGTCTTGGCGGACGATTTTTCCACCGACGACCCGCTGACGTGATTTAATTGTCGCATTAAGAGCCAATTTATTAGTGTTACCGGAGGGTGAGCCAATTATCTGGGTTTCTGTTTCGGCGATGATGGCGTTACCTTCAGATTTTGCAGACAGCAGTTTGGTACTGTATTGCAGTTTGGGGTATCTTTGCCAGAGTGAAACCAGGGATTTTTCCAGGGTTTGGCGATTTAACCCATCTCCATGAGTGAAATTGGGGTCATAAAACTGTAACACGCCTTTAATATCGCCTTTACTGGCGGCGGCATCAACTTGTGTCAACAAGTTTTTCAATTCGGCTGGTGCATTTTGGGCTGTAGTGGCTTGGACTAATTGCTGTGGTGTGCTGGCTTGAGTGGGTTGCCAAGCAGTTGTCATACCAAGTGTCAGCAGGAATGAAATCAGCCCGATGCTGGTTGAGAATCTAAGTCGGCCTTTCACTAAAATGTTAGTCATTGGTAGGAGTTTACTGATTTGATTAGAGAAGGTAAGGAAATTGTTTTATCTTAGTTAAGCTAGGCGCTAAACGGTAGAGTTTTGATGGCAAACGCACCGATAAAATTATTAATAGCTGCCAGTGGGACTGGTGGACATTTGTTTCCAGCGATCGCACTGGCCGAAAAACTACCAGATTATCAAATAGAATGGCTGGGAGTACCCAATCGGCTCGAAACTGAACTTGTCCCTAAGCAGTATCCTTTGAATACTATTGCAGTTGAAGGGTTTCAGCAAGGGTTTGGTATTTCTTCGATTCGCATCTTAGCTAAACTTGCGGGTTCGATTCTCCAAGTCCGGCGAATTCTCAAACAGGGAAATTTTCAAGGAGTGTTTACTACAGGGGGTTATATTGCAGGCCCAGCCGTAATTGCGGCGCGTTCCCTTGGGTTACCTGTGATTTTTCACGAATCTAACGCTTTACCTGGTAAAGTAACTCGCTTTTTTGGTCCTTGGTGTAGTGTGGTAGCCCTGGGATTTGAAGTAGCAGCTAAGTATTTACCCCGTGCGAAGAATGTCTGCGTTGGCACTCCTGTAAGAGCGCAATTCCTCGATGCTGGAATTAATGCACCGCTGGATTTAGCTATTCCCGATGGCGTTCCTTTGATTGTCGTTTTTGGTGGTAGCCAAGGTGCAGTTGCGATTAATAAGTTGGTGCGTGAAGGAGCAAATGCTTGGTTTGATGCTGGTGCTTATGTGGTACATTTAACTGGCGATCGCGATCCGGAAGCGGATAGTCTCAAACATCCACAGTACATAGCCTCACCTTTTTACAACAATATGGCAGCATTGTTGCAACGAGCTGACATTGCCATCAGTCGTTCTGGCGCGGGTAGCTTGACAGAATTGGCAGTGTGTGGAGTACCAGCGATTTTGATTCCTTATCCCTTTGCCGCAGAAGACCATCAATCCTACAATGCAGAGGTATTCACCAAAGCTGGTGCAGCCTTAACCCTCAAGCAATCACAGTTAACAGCAGAAGAATTGCAAAGTAATGTGTTGAATTTATTGCATTCACCCCAAGAGTTAGCCAATATGGGGGAAAAAGCAAAGGCGATCGCAGTTCCTAATAGTGCCGAAAAATTAGCGCAATTAGTGCGTGAGGCGGTAGAAACATAACGTTTATTATTTAGCATTAGAAATTGATTTTCAAACTTATGAATATCCTATTCAGCCAAAAATTTCGCTTGATAGTAGGTTGTGCTGGTTTATTAGCCGTTGGTTTAGCTAGTAACTATCTATATACTCAGTCAAAAACTAAACAACTAGCCCCACAAGAACAAACCTTTACTAAAGAAGAAAATTCTCCCCCAGTTCAACCACATATTTCTTTCACATCAAATCAAGCTAGTCATACACTCACCTCCAGCTTTCAAAATTCTGTTGTTCCTGAGCAAAAAATAGACAATCAAAATGCTCCTTCATCTCCAGAAAATTTGTTAGCTGCATCTACACCATATCCAGTTGTTGATGAGTTTAAAAAATATAAATTTAGCGTTCAAGGCAGCCAGGTTTTTTCTTCAGTCAAACTCCCAAGTAATAAAGTTAACTTTAACCAAACAGATTTATTAACTGTTCTGGTCAATACTAGAAAATATTTTCAAGACTACGCTTCACAAGACCCAGATATTCTCCGTACAGGACTGCTTGCTACTCAAGGAGTTACCGTCGAAGATGTTCTCAAAACTTTGGACTTCATGAGTGTTGTCTTAAAAGAAGATATTGCTAACCGTCGAGCCACTCGGCTACAAGACCCTAAGTTTATTAATGCCAACTTTCGAGTCATTAAATGGACTGCCTACAACCCCAAAAATCAACAACAAAAACAATTAAGAATTACTAAATACGCTGTTTTTACTCACACTGGTTCTCGCAAGAAAACCTCTACTTTCAATACGGGAATTTATAGCCTAAAAGACAACTCAAATAACGGTAAATTCTACACTAGATACACAAAACAGGATGTCTTGTCCGGTATTTATGAACCAGGTGGTAGAGAATTTGGCAAAGTTCAAAGTCTTGCTTATCTCACCAGAACTGGCTTAGAAGAAGCCCTAATGCAGGGAACAGTTCTGATTAATTTTACAGATGGTTATAAGGCATTTTTTAATGTAGATAGAAATAATGGCATGTCTTATATTCGCGGATTAAAACCAACAGCACAAAAGCGTTATTGGTACTTTAGAGAAGTTGATGCCATTAAAGGCTATGGATACAAAATAGATGCCAAAATTTCCATCAAACCTGGAGTAACTTTTGCTGGAGATGTTCTGAATATTGGTTTAGGTAGAGTGATTGTGATTGAGCAGAATAAAGGTGGCCGCAAACATTTGCAAATGGGAGTTATGGCTGATACAGGCGGAGCATTTTTACCCAATCTTTATCAACTCGATTTTTTGGCAGGTATTTTTAAGAATCAAAAAGAATTTGGGCAACATATCAGCCAATTACCTGATTATGCTACGGCATATTTTTTAGTCAAGAAGTAACATCAGAATTCACAATCTAGGTGTTTATCTCAGAGGATGTTTGAAAAGTGTCGTATAACATATTAAATTCTGACGTTACCCCTTCAACCCCCCCTTATATCATGTCCGGATAATTAGTTATGATTCCCAACTAATTATCCGGACATGATATGACATAGGAATCCAATTTGATTATTAAAAAAATTCTCTACACAAAACCCTCCAGATTTTGAGAATATCTAAAAATCTGGAGGGGTTGTGTTTGATTTTCCTAACTTTAGAAACTTTTATTCTTTCTAGGCAAAGCTAACTATTTGCTCCCAACTTAAAAGTTTTCGCTATCACTGCTAGACTTTCTTCAAAAAGTGACTCCCGACCCCAGCGTTGCACCTGCTGACTTAGCAATGCTTCCGCCTTTTGTTCCGAGAGCGAACTCACTTGTTGAAACAGACCTGCGGCTTGGGCACCACCGTGTGTTTCCATCCGCATACAACCACCGGTTTCTGAGCAGATTACTGTACCGCAGTCTGCCTTGGGATTTGTGGAACTCAGGCGGATAGCAATCAAGTCACCAACAATTTCACCGATATCAGCAACTGGGACTCCAGCTAACTCAGCTTCTACTTGTCGCTGGTCTTGGGCAAGGAAGCGAATACGAGTGATGTCGTAATCTCCGCTTTCCTTTTGATAGGAAACTGGCTGCCATTGTAGACGACTTGCCAGCCAACCCAAAAATAGCAATGCTTGTGCTGGGTTGCCTTTTTCGTAATCAATTGTGACTCTATCAATTTCTTTGAGGGCGGCGCGACGGTGGGGTGGGTCGTAGGCTTCAGCTGTCAATTCCTGCCATGCTGAGAGACGGCGCCAGTTCAAATCAGCTAAGGGAACACCAGTTTCCACCAATTCTTCTAGGCGGAGTAAATCACTTTCTGGCTCGTTAAAGCGGCAAGAATCCACAATCACATTATTGCAGACTGCTGCTAGGCGCTTGAATAAAGTGTTGTTGGGGTGTGGTGTTGCTTTCCACCAAAGAAATTTGGGTAAGCCACCAATCAACAATGCTGGAATCATGCCACCTATGCGTTCCAAAGCGGCAGCGGTGCCACTGAGAGTTATGTATTCACAGCAGATGAGTGTGCTTGAGGATTGCTTTTGGATGGGGCAATAAGCAGAAACTTGAGCCTTAACGCCTTCATCTTCTCCCGCAATGGGAAACAGGGCAATAATCCGGCAGGGGTTACGGAGAGCGATTTCATCCGCTATCCTGGGGCTTGGGGCATTTAAGTTATAGGAAACAGAACCATTATCCCCGTTAAGTGAATTTCCCTGACGTTTGGTGAATTCTTCTCGCAATGTAGCGAGGGTTTCGGGTGTTGCAGTTCCGGTTTCTGACAGTCCGTATTTTATCTGTACTTGTCGCAAGGCAGCTTCCATCTGAGGCCCTAAAATCCCATCAAGTGGCCCGTTATAAAATCCTAAACTCGCCAAAAGATATTGGGTTTCTTCTGGTTCGTAAACCACTAAAGTAAATGTCGTGGCGCGAGTAGCAGCAGGAAGTCCGCCATCTTCGCCGGTAATGCCGTAACTTTGCCAGATTTGATTCAGTTCCGCTTCTATTTCTGTAAGCGAAATATCCTTCGGAGCTTGAAGTGAAAAAATAGTAGGAGCTTGGGGAGCCATAGTCAATTTTGGATTTTGGATTTTGGATTTTGGATAAGTTAGGAGTTAGGAGTTAGGAGTTAGGAATTATATAGTTAGGAGTTGGGAGTTGGGAGTTGGAAATTAGGAATTATTAGGAATTATATAGTTAGGAGTTAGGAGTCGGAAGTTAAAAGCTAACTCATAACTCATAACCCATAACCCATAACTCATAACCCATAACTCATAACTCCTAACTCCTAACTCCTAACTCATAACTCATAACTCCTAACTTTTTACAGTCTGCGCCAGCGACGGCCATCCTGGTTAATTAATAATTCTGCTTCGGCTGGTTCCCAAGTACCGGCTTCGTATTCGGGAATAGTAGTTGGGTCTGTGGGTGCATCCCAAACTGAAAGGGCTGGAGTTACTACTTGCCAAGCTGCTTCAACTTCGTCGGCGCGGGTGAATAATGTTTGGTCGCCCATCATACAATCAAGGAAAAGGCGATCGTAGGCATCAGAAGTTGCTTGGATGCCAAAGGAGCCATAACTAAAGTCCATGTCCACGGAACGAGTGCGGAATTCTGCTCCGGGCATTTTCACATCAAAGCGGAGGGAAATTCCTTCATTCGGTTGAATCCGCATGGCCAAAATATTGGCGTTTGCCTGTTGGGCGGCAGATTGGAACATCCGAGACGGAACGTCGCGGAAGTGAATGGAAATTTCACTGACTTTTTTGGGCATCCGCTTCCCGGTACGCAAGTAGAAAGGAACACCTTTCCAACGCCAGTTATCTACCAAAAACTTCATTCCCACGTAGGTGGGTGTAGTGGAATTGGGATCAACGCCTGGTTCTGTGCGATACCCTGGCACTGCTTGACCCTTCATCCAGCCAGCACTATATTGACCGCGCACTGCTGACCGTGACAGATTGTGAACATCAGCTAGACGAGTAGCTTGGAGTACCTTCACTTTTTCTGTACGGATGCTGTCGGCATCCATAGCGTTGGGTGCTTCCATTGCTGTCAGGCAGTAAAGTTGCATCAAATGGTTTTGCAACATATCCCGTAGTGCGCCGGCGCTTTCATAGTAACCAGCTCGGTCTTCCACGCCCACGGTTTCTGCCACGGTAATTTGCACGTGGTCAACAAATTGACGATTCCACAAGGGTTCAAAAATCGCGTTGGCGAAGCGAAACACCAGCAAATTCTGGACTGTTTCTTTACCCAAGTAGTGGTCGATACGATAGACTTGGTTTTCTTTACAAAATTTCTGTACCACTTGGTTGAGACTCTGGGCTGAAGCCAAGTCACGACCAAAGGGTTTTTCAATTACCAGACGATGTTTGTAGGCATCTTCTAGCATCCCGGCAGTTCCTAGCTGCCTAATTGCTTCGGGAAAGAATGCCGGAGCAACGGAGAGGTAAAACATCCGATTGCCCCGCGTGCCCCGCTTTTCGTCTAATTCAGTTAATAAGTTTTTCAGTTTTTGGTAGCTTTCCGGCTTGTCGATATCCCCAGGACAGTAGAACAAACCTTGAGAAAAGTCTTGCCAGAGTTCACCCAAATCGACATCGGGATGTGCCTCTTCCATGCCTTTCTGCATCTGTTCGCGGAAGTATTCGTGCGTCCACTCTCGACGTGCTACGCCGACGATGGTAGTTTCAGGTGGAATACGCCGTTCTCGCCGCAATTTGTAAAGTGCTGGTACTAGTTTGCGCCAGGTAAGGTCACCGGAAGCGCCAAAGATAACTATAATTTGGGGTTCGGGCATCCCTTGTTGTTGCAGACCAACGCGCAAGGGATTTTCTAGCAGACTGACCATAGGAATTTGGGATTTTAGATTTTGGATTTTGGATTGGGGATGGGGAGTTTGGAGTTTGGAGTTTGGAGTTTGGAGTTTGGAGTTTGGAGTTTGGAGTTTGGAGTTTGGAGTTATTCTCCCTCATCTCCCCATCTCCCCATCTCCCCACCCCTTACACTGGCGACAATACCTTGATTTTTTCTTCTAAAGAGTTCATCAAGGACTGGAAGGGCTGGATGAACTTGTCAATACCTTCAACTAACAGTTCATCCATGACGACATCGAGATCGATGTTAATATCGGGATCTTTGAGGTTTTCGATCAGCTTGTAAGCTTCATCTACGCTTGTTTCTAAGCGATCGCCTACGTTACAATGATCGGCACAAGCTTTGATGGTGGCTGGTGGCAGGGTGTTGACGGTATCTGGCCCAATCAACTCATCGACATACATCACGTCGCTGTAGCTGGGGTTTTTGGTGCTGGTGCTAGCCCACAGTAGCCGCTGTACTTTCGCTCCTTTTGCTGCTAGGGCTTGCCAACGATCGCTTTCTATGATTTTCTTGTATTCTTGGTAGGCAATCTTAGCGTTTGCGATCGCTACTTTTCCTTTCACAGCTCTCAGCTTCGCTTCCACGGCAATATCATCAACACCTTTTTTCAACTTAGCATCTATTTTGGCGTCAATGTTGTTATCAATCCGACTGAGGAAGAAACTAGCAACTGAAGCTATTTTGCTGATGTCTTCACCTCCACTTGCCCGTTTTTCTAAACCCCGAATATACGCCCAGGCTGTGTTGACGTAGCTTTCTACAGAAAACAGCAATGTGATATTAACATTCATGCCTTCGGCAATTACCTGTTCTACTGCTGGCAAACCAGCCTCAGTACCGGGAATTTTAATCATCAAATTTTCCCGGCCAATTTCTTGGAAATAGCGTCTGGCTTCGGCTATGGTTGCTTGGGTATCATGGGCAATGGTGGGTGGTACTTCGATGCTTACATAACCATCAAGGCGATTCGAGGCTTCGTAAACAGGGCGTAAAATATCACACGCACTCCGAATATCTGCAAAAATCAGCGATTCGTAAATTTTGTATGTTGGTAGGCTAGCCCGGACTCCAGCTTCTATATCGGCATCATAAATGACATTGCCAGCGATGGCTTTTTCAAAAATCGCTGGATTGGAAGTTATGCCAGAAATTCCTTGATTTTCAACCAAGTCTCGGAGTTCGCCTGATTGAATAATGTCACGGCTCAAATTATCCATCCAGATACTTTGACCGTATTGCTTAATTTCTAGTAGATGATTGGTTGCCATAACCTAGTTTTTCCACTCCTGTATGATGTTTCTTAGTGAAGTTGGCATCCATCAAATTTTCAAACAGCTATTGATTATTAAGTGTTGATATTTGATGGTGACTTTTGAATTGTGCCGCTGCCAATCACTTATCGCATCGACCAGCTGAGATAATCCTTAATTTATTTTCAAGAACTGCTATTATGCATTCCTAATCCTAAATCACCATGATTAACCTTTAATTAATGAAATCTAAATCCATCCTTGACAATTTTTCATCCTCATCTAATGACCGTTTTGAATAAAAGACTCCACTTTGGCGACATCTTCTTTACTACCAATAATTAAAGGTGTGCGCTGATGCAGTTTTTTCGGCACTACATCCAAAATCTCTAGTAATCCTGTAGTTGCACGCCCGCCTGCTTGTTCAATCAAAAAGGCTAGAGGAGCGGTTTCATAAAGCAAACGCAATTTCCCTTCTGGTTTTTGAATTGTCCCTGGGTAGAGAAATACACCGCCTTGAACTAAAATTCTATGGATGTCGCTCACCATTGCCCCGCTATATCGAGCGGTATAGCCTTCTGTGCGGTGGACGTAACGGATATATTCTCGAATTGATTCTTCCCATTGCCAGAAGTTACCCTCGTTGACGCTGTAAATAGAACCGTGGTTGGGAATGCGGATATTTTCTTCTGTCAGGATAAATTCGCCTAAGCTGGGGTCGAGGACAAAGGAATGAACCCCCCTACCTATACTATAAACCAGCATTGTGCTAGGTCCATATAGGATGTATCCGGCAGCAATTTGCTTACGTCCGTTGGTGAGGAGGTCAGCTGCTTGGCGATCGCTATCATTGCCTTCTTGTTGGCGAATGGCGAAAATGGAACCTAAGCTGAGATTGTTATCGGTGTTGGATGAGCCATCAATTGGGTCATACAGCAAGGTATAGCGGCCAATGGGGCAATTTTCGGGAATGTAGTAGGGATTGTCCATTTCCTCAGAAGCCAAGCGACAAACTAAGCCGCTTTGCTTAAATACTGAGATAAAGACATCGTTGGCATAAACGTCCATCTTTTTGACGGATTCACCTTGGACATTCACTTCGCCAGTAAATCCGAGAACGCCTTCCATTAAACCAGCCCGACTCATGCGACGAGCAATCAGTTTGCCAGCCAGGGCGATGCGATTCATCAGCGCACTCAAATCTTGTGCATCTGCGGAAAAACTTTGAAGTTGCTGTAAAACGTGACGCGAAAGTGTTGTACAATCACGATCTAAGGCTTTGTCTGTAGCGTCGTTGAAAGACTTGTCTAAAGATTCTGGCGCTTGAGTCATTTTTGTGTTCTCCGTAGCCACTAGCTGTTAGTTGGGTCATATGTCGCAACTTTATGGTCGCTGCTTCTATCTTAGAAAGGTAATTTGAGAAGTTAGATGCGACTTTAGATAAACTAAAGAAATGAAGCTTCCCTGACTCTGGTGGCTAGAGTTGAGGTGTTGGGGAGAGCGATCGCAACCTGAATTTGAGAGATTATTCTGCGATCGCTAAAGTCTGCAACTTTTTTTTGTAAAAACTATGGTAGAATACTGATTTTTATGTGATTAGCACAGGTGTAGCGTACATTCTTCATACAGATGAAAAAGTAGCACCATTTACATCTTGAGTCATAGCTGAGAAGTTAAACAACTTTAGGACTTACGCAAAAGTACACGCTGTAAAGGCAATTCATGAATTGCCCCTACGTGAAAATAAGGGTTTCGGCTATTGTTTGCGTAAGTCCTGAACTTGTGCAGGCACAACTTTGAGTATCCACACCACCTAATTTTTCAGCTTTTTACCTCGCCCATTGCTGCAAGATATAAGCATAAAAAGCATCTTTATCTACTTTATCCATTGCATAAATCTTACGACCACCAGACACAACTTTAGTGCGTCCCTGACTGACACCAGTGGTAATAATTTCTGTTTCCCATTCGCGCAGTTGATAAAATTCTGGATGTCCTAAATAAGCAGTTGCTAAAACATCCCAAAAATAATAATCTTGGGGGATAACTAGTGCATAACATTGTCCTGCTAAATCCGAGATTGGATAATGGCGTTGTCGCCCCATTTTTTGCACTAATTCTGATGTGACTGGGACATTATTTGTCAAGTCCAAAGGACACATAATAATTTCAATTTGGGTTTCCCAAACTCGCGCTGCTGAAATTGGGTCCCAATAAACATTCCATTCAGCAGAACCATCTTGTCCTGGTTCTAAACTTTTTTCTACATTACCAGGAACATTTAAAGCACCTCCCATCCAAACAATTTTGTGAATCTTGGCTTCAATTTCTGGTGCTTTCTCCAAAGCTGCTGCAACCGTTGTCAACGGGCCAGTTACCATCAAGGTTACGGGATTTAATGCTTCACGTAACACCTGAATCATAAAATCTTGACCTGTTTCGACAACTAAAGGCGTAGTGATGGTTTCGCTTTGGTTGAGAATGGGTAAATGGTCAACGATAAATGAATCCCGACGATAGAGATTAGGAAATGGATTTATACCACGCACAGTACTTTCTGCAACCGGAATATGAGAAAATCCCATCAAATCAAGAATTTTACGTGTGGCGCTAACAGCTGGTTGGATATAACAATCGGCTGGCGTGACAACAACACCGAGAAGTTCGATACGATCCATTGTCAACAGCAGCATAGTTGCTAAATAATCATCTACACCGCCATCATGATCCATTAATACGAGTTGTTTTGACATATTTTAGGAGAATAAAAAAATGGATGAATTTATGCAGGTTGCAATTCAAGAAGCAAAACAAGGCAGACAAGAAGGTGGAATTCCTATTGGTTCGGTTCTCGTCAAGGATGGCAAAATTCTCGGCAGAGGACACAATAAACGCGTACAAGATGGCGATCCTGTTACCCACGCCGAAATTGATTGTCTTCGCAATGCTGGCAGAGTTGGCAGCTATAGAGGTACAACACTATATTCAACCTTAATGCCCTGCTATTTATGCGCTGGGGCAGTGGTGCAATTTGGTATTAAAAAAGTTATTGCCGGAGAATCCAGAACTTTTCCTGGTGCTAAAGATTTTATGATATCTCACGGTGTGGAAGTAATCGATCTCAATCTTGAGGAATGCGAACAAATAATGAGTGAGTTTATTGAAACTAACCCTGAACTTTGGAACGAAGATATCGGTAAGTGAAGTCCATTTTTGGATTTTAGATTTTAGATTTTAGATTTTGGATTGAGAATAGCTTAAATTGTAGGGTGCTTTAAAGCAGCGCTTAACGCACCTGTAAATATGGTGTGTTACGGCTAAATTAGACTTTCTCAAACGCTCAAATTCCTATACAGCCGTAACACACCCTACCTTTTGATTTACTTTATAAATGGTCTTTGTAGTTTTAATCGTGGTAAACAAGCTTTTATATTTACTTGTTCAAAAATAGGAAATATTTGTTTCTGTAGTATTTTTTTGTTTGAGGTTGGAAGTCTATTTAAAACAGATAAACTTTGACTATAAAAAAGCTGATATTTAGAGCAATCATTTAAATATACATGAGCGATCGCCAGACTCAATAGCGCAGTATATTCACCGATTTAACTTATTCATCGGCTACGTAGAGGAGAAACCACCACAACTCTAGCCCGATTAAGGCTAAACCAGCGATCGCCACACCAACTTTCAAGCCCAAAGGTTGCTCTATATAGTGAAATTGGCTGTTTTGCTCTGAATGGACTGGCATTTCTGCTAAGGCTACGGCTGATGTTCCAGCCAGAAAGATTAAACTAGCCAAACTTCCCCAAAGCATTTTTTTGCTGAACATTTGCTAATACCAAGTAAAAGGGACTGGGGACTGGGGACTGGGGATTGGGTAATCATGTGAAAAATTATGTCCGGGATTTTGGATCGCATAAACCCAGATTCACCAAGGCTATTCCCAATCCAAAATCTAAAATCTAAAATCCAAAATTGAGAGAGTTTTTGGTTTAAAGTTACGCAATCTTAGGGCATTGCTCACAACAGAAACCGAAGAAAGAGCCATTGCGGCTCCGGCGATAATGGGATTGAGTAACCAACCGAAGATCGGGAAGAGAATTCCAGCTGCAATGGGAATGCCGATAATGTTATAGATAAAAGCAAAAAAGAGATTTTGCCTGATATTGTTGATAGTAGCGCGACTAAGTTGAATAGCCGTCACAATTCCTTGCAAATCTCCAGAAATTAGCGTGATATCGCTAGCAGCGATCGCCACATCTGTTCCTGTACCAATGGCAATTCCCACATCAGCCTGTGCTAGTGCTGGGGCATCATTTATGCCATCGCCTACCATTGCTACAATTTGGGGAGTGGGGAGTGGGGAGTGGGGAGTGGGAAGAATTTTTCCTAGTCCCCAGTCCCTAGTCCCCAGTCCCTCTTTTTGCAGAGATTGGATTATCGCCGCCTTTTGATCTGGACGGACTTCGGCAAATACTCGTTTGATGCCAACTTGATGAGCGATCGCTTCTGCTGTTTGTTGATTATCTCCGGTAAGCATTACTACTTCTAAACCCAACTTTTGTAGTGTTTTTACTACTGCTGCGGATGAAGGTTTAAGAGCATCGGCAATACCCATTACCGCTTGGATTTCGCCATCTACGGCTATGAAAATAACTGTTTTCCCAGCAGCTTCCCATGCATTTTTATACTGCTCAATAACCGTGGTATTAATTTCGAGTTCTGTTAACCAGCGTTGAGTACCAATTTGCACCAGGCGATCGCTAACAATTGCTTGGACACCACTACCCGGAATTGCTTGAAAGTTCTTAGCTTCTGTTAAACTCACCTCTTGAGACTCGGCATACCTGACAACAGCCGAGGCTAAAGGATGTTCAGAATTCCTTTCTACCGTTGCTGCTAACTGTAAAAGTTGGAGTTCGTTACCGTTGGCTGTGCCGTTGACAGTTACAAAATCTGTAACCGTAGGTTTACCCACAGTTAAAGTACCGGTTTTATCTAAAACGATGGTTTGGATTTTGTGTGCCAGTTCTAAGCTGTCTGCGCCCTTAATCAAAATCCCATTTTCTGCACCTTTGCCGGTTCCCACCATTACAGAAGTCGGGGTAGCTAAACCCAAAGCACAAGGACAAGCGATAATTAGTACACCTACCGTTGTCATTGTTGCTAAGGTGAGGTTGCCTGTGAAGTTAAACCAAATCACAAAAGTGGCGATCGCAATGGCAATCACAGCTGGTACAAACCATCCCGTCACTCGATCTGCCAACCGCTGAATTGGTGCTTTAGAACCTTGTGCTTGTTGCACCAATTTGACGATTTGAGCCAAAAACGTATCTTTTCCGACTCGTGTCGCCCGAAACTGAAACGCACCCGCACCGTTTATTGTCGCCCCAATCACCTCATCTGGTGGTTGCTTTTTGACTGGCAAACTTTCACCAGTCACCATCGCTTCATCTACTGTGGAAACCCCTGCAATCACTTCCCCATCTACTGGAATTTTTTCGCCAGGGCGTACCAAAATCACATCGTTGATTTTGACTTCGGCGATGGGAACATCAATTTCTACACGATCACGGATGACTCTAGCATCTCTGGCTTGGAGTCCCATGAGTTTGCGGATAGCTTCAGAAGTCTGTCCCTTGGCGCGATTTTCCAATAATCGCCCCAGCAAAATTAAGGTAATGACAATGGCAGCAACTTCATAATAAACATGAGGAATCAAGCCCTGAGCAATAAAAAATCCAGGGAAAACGGTAATAAACAAAGAATATAGATAGGCTGCACTTGTACCCAAAGCAATCAGCGTGTCCATCGTCGCCGTATGACGCTTCAAAGCTTTCCAGCCATTGCGGTAAAAAGATCCACCACACCAAAACACGACTGGTGTTGTCAACACTAGCTGTACCCAAGGATTCTCCAGGAAACTGGGAATCAAGGGCAAATTTAGCCCAGTCATCATCGGTAGCGATCCTAAAAATAGGAAACTGCTGATTACACCTCCCACCGTTACTTTGAGGAAGAGTTCGCGTTGTTTTGCTTGTCTACTTGCTGTCTCTGCATCATTTTCTTCAGGGAGCATTTCTTCACAGAGTGAGTCGGAAGAGTAACCAGCAGCCGCGATCGCACCTTGGATTTGTTCTAAATTAGTGAGAGAGCGATCGTAATTGATGGCGGCTTGTTCAGCTCCAAAGTTAACGTTGCAGTCAATCACCCCGCGAACCGAGCGAATCGCCTTTTCGACGTTGTTGGCACAAGCGGCACAACTCATGCCTCGAAGTTTGAGTGTGAGAGTATCCATACTGGGGATTGGGGATTGGGGATTGGGGATTGGGCATGGGGCATGGGGCATGGGGCATAGGGCATTGGAAGAGGCAGAGGGGCAGAAGGGCAGAGGGGAAAGAACAAGGCACATTGAACTCTCCTCTGCTCCCCTGCTCCCCTACCTCCCCTACCTCCCCTGCCTCCCCACTCCCCACTCCCCACTCCCCTTTCTTTAGCCGACTGGATAGCCAGCAGCAGCTAACGCTTCCTTAATCGCTGTTTCTGAAGCTTGAGTTTCGACGCTGACAAGCTTGGTTGTTGGATCGGCTTGAATGCTAGCATTAGCATCGACTGCCTGAAGTGCTTTGGTGATGGTACTTGCACAAACAGAACAAGCCATGTTGGGAACTGTGAGTTGGAAAGTCATAGATTTACGGGATAAAATAAACAACCTCGCCACACCAAGCTGGATGACTGGGACTTAATCTTACATCCCAGAAATTTCTGATTTCTGGCCGAAGAATCGCCTTGAATTTATCCTAGACTCTCCAGCTGGCTAGAGAGTCTAGAGATTTTTAAAAGTTTCAAAACTACAATGTAATACAAAAAGTTGTCACCGGTTGACTGCTCAAGCAATGCAAGCGTTATTTCAGTACGGAGTTTAAAAACCGGATTAAGAGCTATCAACAGCAAATGCCTTGGCTAGTTTGCGAAATTAATGGTGAACTTGCAGGCTACGCTTATGCTAGTCCTTATCGAACCCGTGCGGCTTATCAATGGTCTGTAGAATCATCAGTGTACGTCAGTGAAAATCATCGCCGCAAAGGAATTGCTAAAGCCTTGTATACGGCGCTATTTAAGTTACTGCAACTGCAAGGATTTTATAACGTTGTAGCTGCCATCGCTTTACCCAATCAACCCAGTGTAGCTGTACACGAAGCTGTTGGTTTTGCGCCTGTAGGAGTCTTTCATCGAGTTGGTTTTAAATTTGGTAAGTGGCGTGATGTAGGTTATTGGCAATTATCTCTACAACCAGAGCAATCTTTCTTGAGTGATGGCGATGAACCTATAAATTCACCTCTTTCTGTGTCAGAAATACAGAAATCGCCTTTGTGGGATGAAGCTTTAACAAATGGACTGTTGTTGCTGCGAGTTTAACTTCATACCAAATTTCAGGAGTTCGCCACAAATTAAACCCCGAAAAACTCTGCGTATCTTTGCGTTAACTTTGCGCCCCTGGAGCGTTTAAAAACTTTCCATGAGTGAGACACCAAAAATTATGTCAGAAATTGCTGATTTATCTGCATCTCAACTCATATCACTATACCGCGATCGCCGTGAAGCTTATACCCTGATATCTGATGGTGATGCTGTCATGCTTCTAAAATGCAGCATTTAGGTCATTTTTAAAATACAGCATTTACGATCGCACCTGCGGAATCTGGGATGTAAGGAAACCCAACACCCTGATTCGCGTTGGGTTTCGTTCCTCAACCCAACCTACATCTAACGCACAATTTAAGGCTTGACACGCTACTACTGGCGTGACACAGCTAATTCGTGATTTGGACTAATTTCATCATTCCTTGATCCTCATGGTCTAGAATGTGACAGTGCAAGACGAATTTGCCATCAAATTCTGTATAACGGCTCTTAACCGTTTCAGGAGAGCCGTTTCTCACCAGCAATGTATCCCGCCAAATATTCTCATTGTTGCCATTAGGATCTTTACGTGTGTACTGGAAGGGATTGACATGAATATGAAAAGGATGATTGGCAAGTTGCGAGCTCAGATTCCACTCATCAGCAGTGTTAAGTGTTAACGAGATGGGATTGGGATCATTCGGATTAAATGACTCGCCATTAACCGTGAACTTAGCAGGCTGAGTATTAATGTCAATATTAAACACTACCTGCTGGTGACCAGTTATGTCCCCGATCTCTGGGGGTGAATCCTGCTGTTTTACTGCCAATAACTCGGAATCGTCTGGCAATTTCATATCCACAGGCTCACCTTCCACTACCACTTTAGCGAGGTACTGTCCAGTCTCTCCAACTGCAAGGAGCGATCGCTGCGGACTAGTTGGAAGATCTACGAGATAGTATGTTCCGGGAAATTTGTCGGCTTTTACTAGCACATCACTGCGATAGCCAGGTTGAAGTTCGAGTTCGTTCCACGAGTCTTTCTTACCTAGAGTAATACCATCGACTGCGATTTCATGAAGCGGAATGTTCTGGTGGTTTGGGTATTGCAGTCCCAGCTCAATTGTATCTCGGATACCAGCGTGAATCAAACGCCAACGTTGCACTTCTCCTGGACGCATTCTGATCGTTGGGTAAACCTGACCATTGATGGTAGTCTGGCGTCCTGATACAGACCACTTGGAGTTTCCATTGGAGTCAACTCCGAATGCATCGTAGCTTTCTAAGTTTCCGGTTGTGTCATAGAATATCTGCTGGAAGACAAATGTTTTTTCCTCTGCGTTCTTGATCTCAGGTATCTCATCAAGTCCACCCTCAACGATTAAAGCTCCCGCCATTCCACTGGAAACTTGTATAGCAGTCGATCCATGTTGATGGGCATGATACCAATGAGTACCGGCTGGGTGGTCTGATGGTAATTCAATTTCAATCGGGTAGGAATTCTGGGGTTCCATTTCCCTCAGTACATTGTCACTAATACCACTGGGCGAAACGTGAAATCCGTGGGTATGGAAATTAGTAGTGTTAAAGCGGTGTGGAGTGTTATTGATGTCTGCCTGTCGTGATAATGGGTCTGGTGGGAGACTGTTGATCAAAGTAATGTTCATGCGATCGCTTGGCTTAACACGCAGGGTCGGCCCCACTAAGTTACCGTTGTAGGAACGAAGATGGACTGGGCATCCAGCGATTATGTTATCGCCGTATTTAACCTCTAATTCAGTTGACACCACGCCATCTCTAGATGAAATTTCGGTTGGATTCTGAAAGTCAGCACCGCCATATTTTTGAATATCGATCGGCTTTTCTGCACAAGAAGGATTCGGTTCAGAAGCATTATCTGCCTGCTGTGCAATCTCTAGCGAAGCTGCGTAAGAACTGGAAAACGGTGTAATTAAAAATACTATTATTGTAGCAATTACACAGAGAATATTGAAGATGCATTTTCGCATTATTAGGACTCGTTTCTGATTAGAGATGTTGAACATGGATTTATCAAGTTGCAAGCTGAAAAATATCTATCTTTAGCTAGATAGCAAATAACTTTGACAACCTGTAGTAGTAATTCTATGACTGAATTGGGATTAATTGTAATACCCAAGACAGTCTTTTAACACTACTTTATTTTTCTCGAAAAAGAAAAATAAATAGCTAATTGCAATTAAATAAAAAAGTCTAGACGGCGAATTATAAATAGCTTGTCAAATTATTGCTGTTGAGTCATTTTGTCATGTCTTAGTCTAAATTACAGTAATAGTTTTGAGCGCCCTGCTTACTTTTTTAAAATTATCTCTAGCAAAATAAAAATAGAGCAATTCTAATTCAATAAAATTAAAAAGCTTTTATGTAAAAATTCATATTAATAACGTGAAATTTTCATTAAAATATCCTCATATTTTAGGAAAATATAAACAAATATTTCTGTTTTAGAAAATTTAGAAATATGAGAGACAAAAAAAGTTATTAATGTGATAGCTGTTATTACAGCAGTACTTTTTTTTACAATTGGAGAAAATAATGTATGGCTTTTAATCCAGATATAGTTGTGGGCAATTGGACATATCGCAGCTTCTTAAATAATCCAGGCTATATTGAGGACGTTCAGAATTTAGAGGAATTCAAGGAGCTGTTTCTATTTGGCGAAGGCGATATTGAGATAGTTGAATCACCTTTCGGTAGGTTGGGAGGGAACGTTCGCTTTGGTGATGAATATATTTTGGATCTCAAAGGGTCTATCGGATATGGGAATCCCTTCAATCTGACTTTTCAAGGCGTAGGAAGATCGGATACACAAGCAAAAGGTTGGATATATGACTATGTTGGCTACCTTGTGCCTGCTTGGCCTAATGGTATCGATGAGAAAGAAGCAATTGTGGGTTCAGTGATTAGAACTGTTCCACATGATGGCAGACCTGCTGGTGTGGTTGCTTCGTTCATTGCTGTTAAAAAGAGTTAAGAACATTGACGCGAAAATATACAGCACAACAGATGCAGAAAATAATTTTGCAGAAAAATATGAGATAAGTATCGCCTCGTTCGCAGCTCATTCAAGGCGATAGGAGGAAATAAAATGGCACAGATTGACGAGATCCAAACCAAAGTCAACGATATCCTGTCAGGTCAGAGCAAGGGTCAGCATCAGGACACACAGCCATCGCCACGCCACTTCAGCTCGTATGTGAATGAGGACGTAGAAAAAGCTACTGCCTTAGCTTCTAGACTGATGCAAATTGCAGAGAAAAAAGGTGGCGAAGCAGGTCTAGCTGATGCAATTGAGGAAACTGAGAGAATAATCGGTACAGAAATTCCCGGACTAGTGCAGTATGCTCTCAAGCTCTTTATCACTCATTATCCAGAAGCACGAGCCAAGTTAAAACTTAGGCCTCTTGAGCAACGCCAACCGAACATCGTGCGTCCATCAAATCCACCGAAAGACCAACAATCTAAGCAAGAGGAATCAAAATGACACAGCCTAGCGATTTACAAACAAAAGTGAATGATATTTTATCAGGTCGTGGCAAGGACAAGGGGGTTTCTGTGCCAAGTCCTTTGGAAACAGCGGCTTTGCAACGCCATTTCAGCCCTTTTGTGAATGAGGATCTAGAAAGAGCAGTTGCTTTAGCTTCCGAACTGATGAGGATTGCTGAAAATAAGGGTGGTGAGGCAGGAATAGTTAGTGCTTTGGAGGAAATTGAGCAAAAAAGTGCGACCGAGATTCCAGGACTGGTGCAGTATGCAGTCAAACTATTTATCACTCACTACCCGCAAGCACGCACCTTGATTAAAGTTAAGCCGCTTGAGGAGCGCCAGCCCAACCTCATAGCTCCATCGAAGGCGCTAAAGTTTACTGGTAAAAAACCAGAGACAACCGCAGAGATTCAAGAAGCTGGTTCTACACCACCTGAAGACAAACTCGAATTCTGGCGAGAAGATCCACTGCTCAATGAACACCACGAACACTGGCACATAGTCTATCCTACTAGTGGTCGCCCCAGTCCCAGTGGTAGTTATGAACTAGGCGATCGCCACGGCGAACTCTTTGCTTACATGCACGAGCAAATGATCGCTCGCTACGACGCTGAACGCCTCGCTGTTGGTCTGCAACGGGTAGACCGCTTTTCTAACTACCGAGCAACCATTCCTCAGGGTTACAACCCAGGAGATTTGAAACTTCGCCAAGAAGATGGGACGTGGTATCTGTTCCGTGCCCGGCCAGCAGGGGCGACGATTAGCGATCTGACAGGTGATTTTGCTGGGCGTCCTGGTGCTAAACTCAGCAACCAAGAAGCATTCCGCGATCGCTTATTTGAAGCTGCCACAAGTGGGATATTCCAAGAACTGCCCTCTCAGGAGCCAGTCAAAATTGATAATCTCGGCAATACAGAAGAGGCAAATATTAACTCTATTGACTATTACGGGTCGGGCAATCCCAACAACAATAAAATCTACGGCAATCATCACAATGATGGTCACATCCACCTCATGCTGTTTGATAATGTCTTACCCTTCGGCGTAATGGCAGACACAGCTACAGCTGTGCGAGATCCGATTTTCTGGCGCTGGCACAAGCATATTGATTCCATCTTCCACACTTGGAAAGAGCAACAATCGCCTCATGATTTTTCCGACGCACCACCAGTCAAAATTCGCAAGTCTACTACAAATGGAAAGGCCACAAGTCTCGACATCATCCTCTGTCGCCAGGACGGACTCCCGCCTGAGTTCAACCCAGAGCAAATCGCATCTGAGGCATTTGGTTATTCAGATAATCCAGAGCAGAACAACTGGAACGGTGACTTTGCAAACACGACGGTAAAACTTTCTAGTGGCGAAACAGTGACCACAACGGATGAACTGCTCACACAGATGGAACAACGGCAGATTCAACTATATGATGATAATGACTCTCCCCAAACAGTGACTATCGATTACTTGTCCCACGACGACTTTTACTATTTCATCCGGGTCGAAAATAGCTCGGATCAAATTCAAAAGTTAACTGTGCGGATCTTTCTTGCACCAGAGACCGAGGTCGAGGATTGGAGTAGCTGGATTGAGATGGATAAGTTTCTGTATCGGTTGAATGGTTCAGAACGCGCCGTTATCTTCCGTCGTGCGGATCTCTCATCGGTGATTCGCAAACCTGCACTCCGACCACAGGATCTTGCTGACCCAAATTCATCCTTAAGAGACCAACAACCTTGGTGTGATTGTGGTTGGCCTTATACCATGCTGCTACCCCGTGGTACAAACGAAGGTATGGAATTCCGGCTGTTCGTCATGTTTTCCAGTGGAGACGACTTAAATTTGCCCGAACAACCTGAATGTTGTACCTCCATTAGCTACTGCGGTCTACAGGACACAGATTATCCCGACAAGCGCGAGATGGGCTATCCTTTCAACCGAACCTTTCCCAACGGGATATTATCTGCGATCGCCCAGTACGATAATATGACTTCAAGGACGATCGAGATCCGTTGCAAGAACCTTTAGCTTGAGCAAAAAGAAGCCTCTGGCCTACCCGCTCTTAGGCGATGAGATGAATTTTTGGGCGCTCTGTGTCCCACCCCACTCTCTTAACGACTATCATCGCTCTAGAGAGTGGGGTGGGCGACGCATCGCCAAACTTTGAACTAGGGTTCTCAACGCTTCAGACATCGGGATGTCCAAGGTTTCCGCAAACTCCTTCAATAGCCCTAACTCTCTATCATTAAGCCTTGTTTCAACTCTGTGCTTTCTAGACATAATTACGACAATTCACCGTAACTATGATACACTTAAACAGTGCAGGTTTAATCAAATTAATAGCTAACTGCTTCCTGTACGCCGTACCTTGAAAACTCAGAGTAGGGGGTTCTGTCCAGTAAGAGACATTTTTGTGTCGCCACTGTGGGCAGGTAAAACTCTGACAGTACAAAGGTGTTGAACATACTTTTTGGTACTTGTTCAAGTCTGCAAAGGGGCATCTCGTGGACTCTAAACAAAGCTCAGTTAATGTTCGACGGGATACCGGGAGTCGCTGAGAAGCCCACACTGTATGCTTGCATCAGTGTGGGAGTATGTCACATAAAGATTGCATATATGGTGGTGTTGATTGTTGACTGTCAGCCGTCAGCAGTCAATAGACTTCTTGCAAAAGTCCCCTAACACCCCACCCCCAACCCCTCCCCGCTTGCGGGGAGGGGAGACTTTGACCTAAAATCGATTTTCATACTCGACTAAGAATAAACTTTCATTATCCAAATTAGTTGAGCCGCGTACAAGAATTTCATCATTGAGGCGGTAAAGCACATTGTAACGGAAGGACTCATTGGTAGAAAAAGCCCGCGATAAAGAAACTGATAAGTTGCGATTGACATTAAACACACCCTCTGCTGACAAATCAAGAACTGAAGATCGTCTTGATTCTTCATTGGTGGTAGGGGTAGGAAATATGCGAAATTCGTTAAAACCAACAGCCTGTCCGATCGCAGTTATGGTTCCTTGCAGACTACCTAAAATAGTAGAACTTGCGAAATTTGTCAATCCTTGGGTGATGTCTCCTGGTTGACTCAAAGAATTCAAAATCGAACCACCCAACAAAGCAACGATTTCTCCTCTACTCCGGCCAGGTTCACTCGTCAATTCCAGGTTATTTGCTAATTCACTAGCTGGCCCTGTGGCCCTTGCTTGGACGCGAACGGTACGTAAAGTACCAAAGTTATTCACAGAAGCATCACTGATTTCCGCAGATAAAGGTGATTCCAAAATGCGATCGCTCGTTGCCGATGCTTCAGGTACAATTGCCACTAGTCGGACATCGAGGATAGGGTCAAGTCCAAGACTAGGAGTAAACCGCGCAGTGTGTTCGTAGCCCCGCGCCAAGGTAAACTCTGTTGTAAATAAGCTCAGCCGTCCTCCTGTTAAACGGATGAGTCCTTGGGGCAGGGGTTTGGCTAAGGTACCATTGATGGTCAAGTCACCTTTGGCATCAAAGCTGAGTAGAGGTTGACTCAACGCTGCTCCGCCTGGTACAAAGCCAAGTAGAGGCTCAGTTGTAACTCGAACATCGTCGCCCAAAATCAACCGTAAATCTGCAAATTCTACAGGTAAGTTGGGTCTAGTTGGGGCGCTAGGGTTAGTCTGTGGTGTTGTTACTGTATTATTAGTGTTAGTCTCTGGTGTGTTGAGAGTAATAGAAGTAGGCTCTGATGTAGTTGCTGCTGTTGAGGTATCAGTGGCGGATTTTCCGACAATGACCTGACCATTACTCAGTTGAATTTCTCCACCAATTATCGGTTTTAGTGCTGTTCCCCGAATTACGGCGTTACCGCTGACGCCACCTTCATATAATGCTGGAACTTTAAAATCTAATTGTTTTTCTATTGATACAGTGAGAGGATTAGATGCACCTTGCTCAGGAGTAAGAATCGGCAAGATTCCTGATGCAGCGACTAGCCCTTGATTATAATTGCCTTGAATATTCTCTACATTTATTGTATCACCATTAAATAGTAACGTTCCTGTGACATTTGTTAGGGGTTCCGATAAAGCTTGAGCGGTAAAAGTAGCATTGTTAACTCTCGCAGTTCCATTGATAATTGGCTGATTTAAAGTACCTTGAACGTTGACATCTACTTCCCCTTCACCATTTACCCAACTAACTTGATTGTTAGTAAATACGTTTAATAATGCCAAGCCTTCATTATTTACCTTGGCGTTAACGCTGATTTGATTATTATCTGGTTTTGCTGCTACAAAAGGTAAAGAAGCGGGTATGCTACCTGTAATTGCAATGGGTTGTGTTCCTGTCAATAGCAAAGTACTATCAAAATTCACGCGAGCATTGTTGTAATCAAATTTCACCTGGCCTGTTTGTATGGGTTGCTGATTTAAAGTTGCGTTAGCCAGGGATGCCGAGCCGTTAACTCTAGGGTCTTTTAAACTCCCTTGCAAATTAGCCGTAGCATTGAGTTGACCAGTAACATTTACAGGATATTTTTCAATAAACGGCTGTAAAAGTGACAGCGGTAAACTTGCTATATTTAAATTTCCAGATAGTTCTTCAGTTCCTAACTGTCCGGAAAAAGCAATTAATCCTTGATTTATGCCTACACTCAATGGTGAAAGTGTAACTACACCATCTGCAAAATTGCCTCTAGCAGTAACTTGATTAATGGCGTATTCACCCCATTTCCAATTATCACCTTGAAAATTAAAGTCAGCATTCAAGCCAGATTTTAACGAACCACTAGCTGTAATTGCCCCACTCAAAGCACCTGTTAATTCTGCAAGGGTCGGTAAAGCTGCTGGTTTTTGGGTATCTGCTTGCTGTTGTTCTGCTAAAGATGTTTCAATTTTAGAAAAATACTCTAACTGGGTTTTTAAATCTGCATTTGGTAAACTAACGGGTGTGGTGTTAAGTGCTTCTGCTCCCGCTAAAGTTGGAGATTCCAAACCACTACCAAGGTCTTGAAAATCGAAGATATTAAATGCTTGTAAGAGTTGTTCGATTCGAGTTTGGTTTAAATTAGCTTGTACTTGAAATTTGGGGTCATTTCCGGTTTGCAAATTGCCACTTAAGGCTATATTGCTGTTTCCTAACCGCAATTGACCATTAGTTAAACTAGCAGCGCCATCGGCATAGTTGATATTACCGCGAAATTCGTCTGCGGAGACTCTGGCAACACGAGGGTTAATTATCCCTACGTCTCCACTCACTGCATAATTATTCAGATTAACAACTAAATTTCCCGATAATTGCCCTGCCAAAGGTTTCAACCTATTATCAGGTAAAAAGCTGCCAACCAGCGCTATAGGGAACTGTTGGGCGTTGATAATCAAGTTATCACCCTGGGTTCTCCCTGTGGTAACTGCCGCACCGCGCTTGACTAAAAATGACGTTGGGCGATAATCTGCACCCAGGTTTACTGCTATTCTGTCTTGTCTACCTGCAAGTTGCAATCTTGCTCCTTGTCCTGCTTGAAAATTCACATCTCCAGTTAAAATTGGGTCGAATGCCAAATTACTGACATTAAAATTCCGCAGCCGGATATTGCCAGTAGCCTGAGGAGTGCTTGGAGTGCCTGTAATTTGTCCATTAAAATCTAGTAACCCTGCTAGTGCTAAATCTCCGGGAACTTGAAAACCTGTATTTTTGAGGTTGAAATTCTGGGCTAGGACATTCAAATTAAAGCTAGCAATCTCAGGTGTACCCGTTTGGGGTAATTGTACAGCGATCGCACCACTAGCGATCGCTCCTGCCGTAGTTGCCCGTTCAACTATAATTTGCTGTCCATTCCATTGAAATTGCGCCGTCAGCGGTTGCGCTAACTGTGCTAACTGTGAAGCCCGAATTTGTCCAGCGGCGCGAATATCTGCAAGCTGGAAGGATTCTGTTGTACCTGTCAACTTAACATTACTACTCAGCCGTCCCCGCAGTTGTGGTGAGAACCGATTGAGTTGAATTTGGGAAGCGTTAGCAACTGCTTGCCAGCGACCAGCATCCAGGTTAATATTCCTGAGGCTAAGCGTACCCCCTGCCACATTCAAGTTTGCTCGTCCTGTGGCTTGAATGGTTGAGGGTTGAAAAGAAGCGGTGGTTCCTGACAAATTCAACGTCGCATTGCTGAGAACTCCCTGAAATTCGGGTGGTATCTGCTGGAGTTGAATTTGGGAAGCGTTAGCAACTGCTTGCCAGCGACCAGCATCCAGGTTAATATTCCTGAGGCTAAGCGTACCCCCTGCCACATTCAAGTTTGCTCGTCCTGTGGCTTGAATGGTTGAGGGTTGAAAAGAAGCAGTGCTTCCTGACAAATTCAACGCCGCATTGCTGAGAACTCCCTGGAACTGCTGCGGTATTTGCTGGAAACGATTTAGTTGAAAATTTTGGGCGTTGACAAAAGCTTGCCAGCGTTGTTGTGCAACTCGACCGCTAGCTGTGATTCTACCACCTGCGACGTTGAAAACAGCACTTGGCAATAGGATATTCTGCCCTTGTTGAGCAATTACAACTTCTCCCGTAGTGGGATAGCTAGCAGTAGGCGCTTGTAGTTGGACTACTGTCCGCAGATTGCCGAGAGTACCGGAAATTCTGGCATTTGCCGATATCGTACCAATTTTGATGGCGGATGAAGTATCGTTTGTATTGGCAATTGCATCTCCTGGTAAATTTTGGGCTTGAATGTTAAACGAGACGTTGCCTTGGGGTGCCAGCTGAATTTGACCATTCCCCAGGATTTGCCCGCCAGCTGGTGGCTGCATTTGAAGGCTGGAAACATTAAGTGCTAAGGGTTGTTTGCCCAATGAGCCAGTAATTTCCGCCTTTGCTGAGACATTGCCAACGTTAATTGGAGGAGTAAAGCCATAGCTGCGTGCCAGTATATCTCCTGAAATACTGTCAGCTATAATATTAAATTTTACTCTATCATTCAGTGTAGCTTGACCGCTTCCAGTAATTTCACCGCCAGATGCAGGGACTAATTTCAGATTCGACACAGCAATTTGAGATGTCTTTTTAGATACGCTCAATCGAAAATCAGTGTTGACGCTTTTGAATTGAACGCGGTCAATTTTAACCGGCTTGGTGTTGCTTGCGGTACCGCTGAGAACAGGTTCCTGGAGTGGACCCTGTAACTTAATATTTGCTTGCACTTCACCGATAGCTACCACTGGCGAACTGATTTTCAGCGTGTCTAAGAGATTTTTTGCACTGACTGGTTTTATCTGGGCTGAGATATTAAAACCTGTTTGGGTATTAACTGCTCCATTTGCTATAATTGGGACTTTGCCAAAGTTTGTAGTTAAATTATTTAAGGCGATCGCTTGACCTTGAAATATTAATCTGCCATTAGAATTAGCAAACTTTTGGGGAATATTTTCAATTTGAGCAGTAACTTGATTAGGAGTAGCTGTACCAGTAATAGCTATTTGCGAAGGATTTGATGGAATTGCAACTCCTAAATCAGCGTCTATTTGTCCTGCTTGCAAAACAATTGGTAACTCAATTAATCGACTAACATCAGATGCTTGTAAAGCTTGTGCTACAACTTTGAGATTAGTTTGTTGTGTTTTCAGTTGTGTTTCACCAGAGATTTTCACAGCACCTCCTCTAGTGAGTTGACCATTTATTTCGTAACCAATTCCTTTATTGTCAGGTAAAAATTTAGCAATACCACCGAATTGATTTATGACTACAGAACCTTTTGGTTTAGTTGGTGCGGAGGCTGGTGATAACTCTACATTTCCATCCACAATCTGAAGTGTTTGTAACTCAGTTTGAATAGCACCCGCGCCTTCTGTACTCTTAACTTCAGCCGTAACCCAGCGGCCATCTCGATCTTGTTGGATGTAAACATTGGGCTGGACTAATGTAACATTTAATGGTAGTTTTCTAGTTAAAATAACTTGTAAAAGCGAAAACTCTACATCTACAGCTTTTGCTGTCAATTGGTCTGCATCTGTAGCAGTTGCGGGTATGGACAGCGAAGCAAATCTCAAACTAGAAAGTGAAAAACGTTCAACTCTCCCTAATTTTATGGGACGCCCAAGTAATTGTTCAAGATTTTGCTGTACTAAAGGTGCTAAATCTTTATATACATAGTTTCTAGCCCACCAAACACCAGCTGCAATTCCTCCAAGCAAAATGATTCCTACAACCAAACTGCTACGTTTTAAAAGCACGAGATTTAAACGAGGATTCCTTGGTTCGTGGTCATTTCCTGGATTTGGGGAGCGAGTCATTTTCGTTACTAGTACCGCTATTGAGTAACAAAGAATTTATTACCCGACAATACCATAATTGTTTTTAATAATTTCTTAAAACTTTCTCCAGATAGATTAGTAATTCATTCTGATGAGTCTTGACATTTGGGCTGTTAAAGCAATACATAGTAAATCAACGTAAAGGACATGTAGCTATTAGTTATTTTGTTAATGGTATACAGCACATGAATCTGCTGTGGGGGCGTACAGCTAGGTGTACGCCCCTACCCATGTTCGCTGTTGTTCTGGTATAGTTTTAGCGATCGCTAAAAAAATTTTATAGACTACTGCATAAAAAGTATCGATTCACCTGATGTATTCAACGAGGGTTTAACCTCAAGCATCATCGCATAATTGCCAACTGAGCTATATAAAAAATGCTAACTCAGCCTTAGCGCCTAGATTAAAGTCTTAAAGTCCGGGTATCGTTTCCGTTCGAGTTATTGAACAATAGTTTTGAGCAATGCAAATCCCAAAACATTATAGTGATTTCCAGTTAAGTGAGGTACAGATAATATTTTGAAACGCAAAGGTACGCTAAGTAAAGCGCAGAGTTACGCAGAGATTTGTACCTCAGCAGACTAGGAAAAGCTATATTACACATCTATTTAGTGAAGATATAAAAACCAAAATAATTTACGGTTTTGCATAAATGCTCTAATTAAATCTGATAATTTTACAGAATGCATTGCTTTAGTGATTGAGTATATTACGTTACTTTTGTAAATTTTAAGGTATTATCAATGACACTAAATACTTGTTTGGTTAGCAATTATCAATCAGAAGAAGTCTGGTTACCTTTTTCAGAAAGCATTTTAGAGTGGGATATTGATTTTCATGAATTAATGCTTGGCGATCGGATTAGAATGGTAGCTTATAAAAATGCCATCCAAGAATTAGTCAAGCCGGGAATGGTAGTTTTAGACCTTGGTACTGGAACAGGAATTTTAGGATTGTGGGCTTTGCAAGCAGGTGCAAAACATTTGTATGCCATTGATGTTAATAAAGACATACTTGCCATCGCCAGCCAAAATTTTGAACAAAATGGTTTTTCTGGAAAATTTGATGTTTTTCATGGTATGTCCTATGACATAAACTTGCCAACACGAGTTGATTTGATTATTTCAGAAATTATGGGAAATATCGCAGACAACGAAGATTTTGTCCCAATTTTAACAGATGCACACAACCGTTTTCTCAAACAATCAGGAATCATGTTGCCGTCTAGAGTGTGCAGTCAGTTAGTACCAATCAACTCACTCAAAGCTCATCAGCAAGTTCAATCTAAAAAAGTCAAAAGAATAAATGCAAACTACAGCATAGAAAAACTCTTGGAAAAATTAGCAACTAAAAGTCCGTTTGATACTTATTACG
This sequence comes from Desmonostoc geniculatum HA4340-LM1, assembly GCA_019359545.1. Lineage (GTDB taxonomy): Bacteria > Cyanobacteriota > Cyanobacteriia > Cyanobacteriales > Nostocaceae > Nostoc > Nostoc geniculatum. The sequence goes on from JAHHHB010000001.1 coordinate 113,654, forward strand.
ATGTAATTATTCCAGATACAAGTTACTTGAGTGCTCCTCAGGTAGCCAAAGAATTTAAAATGGATGGAAACGATCGAGCTGTTTATGAAACTACTCTCAATTTTACTGTAGAAGTAGATGGTATTTTTACAGGATTCAAAGGAAGCTTTGCTGCTAGTCTTTCTGACTCAGTTACTTTAGATATATCAGGTTCTGATATTGCGTCTCATACCACATCAGACAGTTGGAAACACTGTTATTTACCTGTACAAACTCCAGTGGAAGTGAAGCATGGAGATGAAATTTCTTTAGTTTTTAGTCGTTCTTATCCGCAACAGAGAGATTCCCTGTTTCGCCAATGTTATAAGTGGAACGGAACTATTAAACGTGAGCGTAAAATCATCAATGCTTTTTATCAAGGTATGGAAAGTTAAGACTGAAAAAATTTAGCGATCGCTGAAACTAAATTAAGCTTTAATAGATAACAACAACAGTTATCTATTAAAAAAAATATTGTGAACTTTCATTAATAAAGGAAATTATTTGTGAATATCTCTCAATCAGAATTAATTGACTCATCGTTATTTTTAGGAATGCATAGTGTTAATGAAGAAACTAGAATCGTATGTAAAAATTATTTTGTAGAGCGTTTACAGATAACAGTAAGCATGAGCTTAGAACATGTAGGAGGCTGCGACAATATTATTTGGCTGTATCCACGAGAATTACAAGACGCTTACTACCCCTTCATGGATACACTACATACAATTATGAATATCAAAAGGCTTCCCTATGAAGAAAACGATATTAAAATAGCCCTAACTGACTCAGAGTTACAAGTTTTACCTATGTATGATAGGTTATTAATTGGATTTGCAAAAAACCGCAAAAAAGTCGTCTATACAGTGAACAAAAAGCTTATCGATAGCGGTAAATTACCAGTTTTCAATCCCCCTATTTCTGAAGAAAAAAGTTTTCCTGAATCATTAGAAAAATTGTACCAAGTATCTTTGGAATTAAAAATCCCAGAAATTGAACTTACTAGCGATTATTATAACAATTCTGACAGCTAGTGAAACATATCTCATATTTCAATATTAAGGAAATGCAACATGAAAAATGGTAAAGAGCTATTTCTATATAACCGCAGCATTTTAGATGCAGAAGCTTATAAGAAGCTGTTGGAAATTGAAAATTCATGGATAGATGAAGTTTTTGATTCTATTCAAAGCAAAACAAAAATTATTAAATCAAGAGCAGAGTTTAAAGAAGCATTCAATAATTTGCTTTTGGAAGAACGTAATGCATCCCCAGATGATTACGACTACATATCAACTCAGATAAGTCTCAAGGAATTTCAGGTAATTGTCCAAGAATTTGCTATTGATGGGTTAACTGAAGCCCAATCATTTTTATCCATCATTAGTAGGCTTCCATTAACAGCCCAAATGCCTATGCTCAGAGTATTAATTGATGAATTTGGTTGTGGTAACTATGAATATTCACATTCTCATCTCTACGATAAACTACTATGCGAATTAGGAATGCCTACCAGTATTGAAAATTATTTAGATATTCTCAATCCTGAAAGCTACGCTTTTTTAAATATATTCTACTGGTTGACAATGAGGGCACCCTATGTTGAATATTTTTTAGGAGCTTTAGCATACTTAGAAAGTATGATTCCTTTTACCTTTAAATGCTTTGCCGATGCGTGTCAAAGACTAAATATTACGAATAGTAAGTACTATACAGAACATATCCACATTGACAATTTTCACGCCAAGGATATGTTACGTACATTATGGGAAGTAGAGTCTGCTGTTGGTCTTGACTATACAAAAGTATGGACAGGTATTCAAATAGCAAGTTTAATTATTGCACAAGCTTTTGATGCAGCTCTTAAAAAAGCAAAAACAGAAATTATTGAGACTACAGAAATTAACAAACGAAATCATAGTTCAACTTCGGAATTTATTTCTGCTAATGTAGATAATTATTGTGAATATTTCCCCATTGACCTAAAAGATAAAAAATATCTACTTCCTAAAAAATGTCCTCACAGAGAAGGCAGAATGTATTGTGGTTCTATCAATGAAAATAGCGGGACTATTATTTGTCCTCTGCACTTTTCTAAATTTGATATTGCTACAGGGCAAGTCTTATCAGGTCCTACATCTGAACACCTTGATATTATTGAGGTAAGTAGCCAGGTGTAAATACAGCAAAATTCAGCACTAACACAAGCTTTATACTTGGCTTTGAGAGTGAAGTTGTGTACTTCATAAATTTGAAATACCTTGTAAATTAAAGTTTGTAGTCAGGATTTTAATCCTGATAATTCTGAATCAGCTATGAATCTCTGACTACAAACCGACTATCTCAATTTCTCACGAATTATTTAGGACTGCTATATCTATTTGAAAGTAGAGTTATGGCGGTTTCCATTCAGATGCGATACAACATAGCGAGGGGTAGTGCCGTGCCCCTACAGGTGTATCTTATTAGGTTAGGAAAGGCTATAAGAAAATTTATTTTAAATAATAAATCTGTTGTTTACATAACTTTTATAGATATGTAAATAACAGATTATTTTGTCATGTTTCAAAATTTTATTAATAAAATTTTGAAACATGACAAAATATTTTTTAGATTGCATAAATTTCTAATTAACGCTGATAACTATATACAAGCTATTAATGAAGTTTTTTTAGCGTTCAATTAAGCTAAAAAATGTATTGATAAACCTAAATAACTGGAATTAATTGCTGAAAATATCTTCTAAATTCAACAACCTTTAATCGTATGATATCTATGCAATCTTTCGATGTTACTTGGGCACGTGCCCAATTTCCCGCACTTGCACAACACACCAAAGGACGACCAAATATTTTCTTTGATGGTCCTGGTGGAACACAGACACCTCAACAGGTTGTTGATGCAATTAGCAACTATTTGATATATGCAAATGCTAATACTCACGGTGCTTTTGGCAGAAGTATACAAACCGACGAAACAATAGTTGCAGCTCGCACTGCTATGGCTCAGTTTCTAGGATGTGACAAAGATGAGATTGTATTTGGTTCTAATATGACTTCCCTAACATTTGCTCTTAGTCGGGCAATTGGTCGTCAATTAAATCCAGGAGACGAAATTATTGTCACAAAACTAGACCACGATGCTAATTTTGCACCTTGGTTAGCCTTAGAAGAACGTGGTGTCATAGTACGTGTTGTAGATATTAATGTTGAAGATTGCACACTCGATATGACTAGCCTAGTAGAACAAATTAATAAAAATACCCGACTAGTTGCGGTAGGCTATGCTTCTAATGCTGTGGGAACTATAAATGATGTAGCTGAAATAGCGAGACTAGCTCATAATGTTGGTGCATTAGTGTTTGTTGATGCTGTGCATTATGCTCCTCATGGACCTATTGATGTGCAGACAATTAATTGTGATTTTTTAGTTTGTTCACCATATAAATTTTTTGGCCCGCATATAGGCGTTCTTTACGGTAAACGAGAACATCTTGGCCGTTTTCGTCCTTATAAAGTTCGACCGGCTTCAGACAATATTCCTGATTGTTGGGAAACTGGTACACAAAATCATGAAGCAATGGCTGGCACAATAGCAGCTGTTAATTATATTGCTGAACTTGGTCGTAGAATTGCTCCTAATGCTTTAGGTTATCGCAAACAGATACTAATAGCAATGAAAGCAATCTGTAGTTACGAAAGAGAGCTTTGTGAGCAACTAGTCACTGGATTACTGAAAATTCCTAATTTAACATTCTATGGTATTCGTACTTTAGAGAATTTTGATTGGCGTACCCCAACAATTGGAATTCGTTTAGAGGGTTACACTCCGGGTGAATTAGCCCAAATATTATCTGAGCATGGTATCTCCACTTGGGATGGCAATCATTACGCCATCAACTTAACTGAACGTTTAGGTATTGAGACAACTGGAGGTCTATTACGTATTGGGCTGGTTCACTATAACACGTCTGAAGAAATTGAGTTTTTACTAGAACAATTGAATGAAATTAGTAGTGCTAAATCATTCCCAAGTTTAGTGTGCAGATAATGAAGTATTAGTTACCCAAAGGAACAGGTTATCAATGCAATTTGAAAGTAGATTTAATCCAAAGTGATAACCTGTGGTAGCTCAAATATCTAAAAAAATATTAGTGAATACAATTAGGATAAAAATGCCTCAATTAACACTTGTTCAGCCTAAAATTAGTAGCGATGAAGAACTAAACATAGCTCATCAAATTATTTTGAGTCTAGAGCAGAATAAATTGAATAATGCCATCCTATTGCTCGACCGACTTAGTGAAGGAAGAATGTTTCCTCAACCTTGGATTCAAGCAACCAAATATGCTTTAAAAAATGAAGATTGGTCTGTTTTATCTGAAGGTTTTATTAGGAAAGAGTTTATCGGGACAGATGGCTATTTTCTTTTAATTGCTCCCCATCAGCTTTCTTATGAAGAAGGCGGAGTTATTAAGCTGAGCGCTATTTTGGGCAAGGTGATGCCTATAGATTGTGTACCTCTTAAAGACATAGAAGAACAAGTATTAAACGTTTTTGGAAAATTATTACAACCAATTACAGAGATTATTCCCTTTACATGTCTTTTTGCTTGTAGCCGCTTTTACAGTGAAGATAGTGAAGCTTTTATTGTGCCAGAATCATGGATGATACCTGGTAGTTTGGAAGGTCCAGTTATTAACAACTTAGCACGTCATCGACAACGATTTCATCAAATTGTCCGCAGAAATATTCCCCGTATATTTGAGCCTGAAACAGCTAATCTGTTGTTAGATTCTCTCGCAGATGAAAGGATAGGTTCACAGCGTCAACACATTGAGTATCAATACCATGATGCTGGTCATGCAACAGGTTTAGGTATTAAACGTAAAATACAAGATAAGTTGTTATCTACATATTGGTTTGCTGGGATTGAAGAATGGAGAGCGGATAGCGTAGAGTTTGATTTGGCAATTCGGACACTGCCAAATGCAGAAGTCGGGAAATTAATAGCTGCTAATTTGTGTCTGCGTTTTGGCATAGATGCTCAACGCTGGGGAGGTTATGATTATGATACTCATGCAACCTCTAGTTTGTTTAACTTAGAGTATCTTTTTAGAAGTTCAGCTATGCACATAAAAAAAGATAAGCTTGCTCTTCGGAATCCAGATTATGAAAGCTTAGTCAAAGCTATAGAGATGCAGCGTGCAGAGGCTGTATCTATTACACGGGAGGAGTTATTTCTGGAACATCCTACAGGAATTTTAGGTTGTTATCATTCGATTAAAGTACATCAATCCACTAAAGAGATTTTTCGGAAGTTCATAGTGGGAGCGTCAAAAGATACGCTGGAAAATTGATTTTAGGCGGGAAAATTTATTTGGCGATCGCTCTAGTCTAAATATCCCCTAAAATTAAGAAATTATGGGCTATAGTAGTGTACTCTATCCAGATGACAACTGTTGTAAACTTTATTCCCAGTTCCTTAGAGATGATAGTATAAATCAAACTACTATGCCCTACACTATCTTGCTATAAAACACCTCACAAGTCAAAAATAAAATCCTGTTTATTTTTGAGAATTATCGGTAAAAGCACAATATTTGCGTGGCATTGATGACATCTTCATATCGACACTCAAAGCCACTAAAACTGTACTTCTGGGAAATTTCGTAAAGAGTTTGTTGAGTTTCGGGAAAATCACTTGTAGAAATATGATTTTCCACCATGAAATACTCTTGAGGACTAAGTAAAGACCAGTCTTTTCTTACCCACTCTAAGTAACGTTTCAGATAGGTTTTTCGGTCTTCTGCTTGTTGACGAAAAACGTCAATGAGAATCAGAACGCCCCTAGATGTTAAAAGATTTTTCATCTGACCAATAATCAAATCCTTTTGTTCAAGACTTAGGTGATGGAGAGCAAAAGAAATGAGAATAGCATCAAAACTCTTTTGTTGAGTTAACATTAATTCCGGAACTAATTGAGAAAAATCGCCTTGGGTAAAGGTTGTCTCGCACTGAATCTTTACCATGTTATCCTTAGCAACTTCTAGAGCAGGTATAGATAAGTCTATTCCTTGATATGAACTAATAGTAGTATTTAATAAAACCTGAGCAGTAAAACTAGCATCGCCACATCCCAAATCAAGCATTCTAAAGGGTTGCTGGAAGTAGCCTAGTAGGAATTCCTCCAATATCGAGTAAATTTCATGGTGTCCCATGTAATTGTTGTCAAGTATTTTCTGGTAGACTTTCCATTGGTCATTAAAAAATTCTTGAGGCTGGAAAGATTGATTTTCACTAGTTGTCAATGTTTTTTTATCTAACATATTCTATGATCTGGGGAGTGGGTAGAGACGCGATTAACCATTGTCTATGGGGAATAGCGCTCTTTTATTACTCCGAAAAAATAAAATATTCGTAGGTTGGGCTTAACGTGTGTGAAACCCAACAAAACCAGAGATTGTTGGTGTTGGGTTTCGTTCCTCAACCCAACCTACGCCTAAGTTCATCAAAGTCCTTAAAAATAAGGGTGGATGATTTTTATCCCACGAGAGTCATAAAAGAGCGATAGGAAATCAGCCTTTTCAATTTGAGAGCGAGTTTTTTCACGCAATCAAATAGAGTCCTATAGATATGTAAGTATATTAAAAAAGACAAAAAAACAAAACAGAACAGGATATTTTATGCAAAGAGTCGTTTCCGCTAAGCAATTACAATCTGCCAAAAATCTCAATTGGGTCAGTTTGATTGCTGACATTATGCTAGCGGGGATGGTTGTCGGACCTTTAACTGCTCCCTTTTTGGCTGCGTCTGGGTTGTCTTTGCTTGGAGCGATCGCCAATATCATTTATTTTATGGGTAATCATGTATGTCCACAACCGACTATGGGCTTAGATTTAGCACCCCCCTATATTATGGCTGTATGTATGCGCTGCTACGGTACTGTCACGGGTTTGTTGATTACTCGTCTGTTGTATGGGGTTACAGGTGGTAAAGGTTTTTACTGGTTAAGTCAGTATGGCTGGAGTGGTGCAGCGTTAGCTAGTGTGCTAATGATGGCTTATCCGTTGGAATTGGCTGCACAGGTTTTCGGTTTGTGGAATTTTAATAATTATGTAGTTACGCCCTTTGGGTTGATTACGGGTTTGGCGTGGGGATTGTTTACCATGCCAATTTTACACGGGTGGCAGACTGCTAAAATCAGCTGAGATCAATTGTACAGATTTATAGAGCGATCGCTTGTTTCTCAATTAGTGATTTTAAGCACAATTACTCATATGGGAGAAAAATGCAGCGATCGCATTTGTGTATCATTAATTAAGTGCCTGATTACACGCAAGCTAAAGTCTTCTTTTTTAAAATCGTGCTTTTAACCAAGCCTGTAAATCAGCTATACTCTTAAAATCTCACAATACCTAATAGTTGCAAACCCTGAAATTAGAAGTATAATCGATCGCTATCTCTCTAACAAGGAAAAACCTCCTGTTTGGGAAATAAATAAATGTAAAAGATACAAGGTGAAAAACTAAAAATTTTTACTTTGGTTTTTTGTCACTTGTTTTTCAAGAATCTGTGAGTTTAAAATAGCAATTTACTTCATGGTGTATATTACAGGGAAATTGCTTCGAGTATCCAGGTTCTTGGAAAACATCATTCCCCAACTAAGCCTTAGAGAAAATTAACCTTAACTGGCAATCTAATTCTGGGACAATTGCATGAAGAAACTGTTAATAAATTTGACTACCAAAACCGCAGCTTTGATGTCTCTGGCTTCAATGCTAATGACCAGTAAAGTCACCACAGCTGGCGAACCAGTAAATCCGCAACCAGTAAATCGTCCTGACGCCGCTACTACACCAGTATCCGCAGAAGACCAGAAAGCTTGCGTCAGACATCCGAAACTCGGTCAATTTTTCTGCGCTGGTGCTGAACAATTATCTCATTTGCACAAAGGCGTAGCAGAGATTGATGTCACTGATGATAATCTGGAGAAGGCTCTGCTTGCGGTTACAGATGCAGAAAGCGATGCTGCGGTAGCTTTATTTGGTTGTGATTGTGCTGCATCAATAAATTGTTTGCGTCGTCTGCGGAATAGTCTTCCTTAGAATTTACCGCTACCCAAGAATAAGGTTTTCGGTCACCAAAAAAGTGCTGAGTAATGAGTGCTGAGTGAGAAATAAGTACGTTTACTCAGCACATAGAGCTTGTTCGCGTAGGGTCTCCAAGAGTTGCCCCTAAATTTCCATCTAAACCTCCGCAACTATTTTTTGATAGAGTGATGCTTTGTCGATCGCTGGAATCTTTATGTCCCAACTATCGCTCCCCCAATCGCTCCACAAAGACCTGCCCCTCACCGCTCTTGCGCCCATGCAAGATGTGACAAACCTCTGGTTTATGAAGCTCATTGCCCACTACGGCAGTCCTGACTACTTCTTCACCGAGTATTTCCGCGTCAATGAGACCTCACGGCTCAATCGTAGCATTTTGGCATCAATTACCGAAAACGACACGGGTCGCCCTGTTTTTGCTCAAATGATTGGCGAAAATATTCCACACTTAGTAAGAACAGCAAAGGAACTCTGCGGCTATAATGTCGCTGGAGTTGACTTGAACATGGGGTGTCCAGCACCTAGAATCTATCGCAAAAATGTTGGCGGTGGATTGCTGCTCTCACCAGAAAAAGTGGATCGGATTTTGGGAGAACTGCGTTCTGCTGTCAACGATCGCCCTTTGACCGTCAAGATGCGCTTAGGCTTTGAAAATACAGATACCTTTTACGAAATTCTAGATATCATCAATCACCACAGCATTGATTTGCTGAGTTTGCATGGTCGCACGGTGAAAGATATGTACCACGGAGCAGTCAAATATGATTTGATTGCTGAAGCAGTCAGACGAGTTGATTGTCCAGTGCTTGCCAATGGCAATATCCACTCTGCGGCAACTGCCCTTGAAGTGCTTTCTCAAACTGGCGCTGCGGGTGTTATGGTGGGACGGTGGGCGATCGGGAATCCTTGGCTTTTTAATCAAATTCGGCAGGCTTTGCGCTTCGAGACGATCGCGCCTGTTCCTTTAGTAGAGGTACGCAACTATATCGATCGTTTATGGCAAACCCCCACAGCGGCAACTATGCCAGAGCGATCGCGCGTAGGCTATCTCAAAATGTTCCTAAACTACATTGCCTTGAGTATTGACGCTGAAGGTCATTTCCTGCGGCTGATGCGACACACCTCTACCGAGCTAGAACTGTTTAACCTGTGCGATCGCGTTCTCCTTGGTGAGGAGACGAAAACTTTAGCCCTAGCACCCTCTTTGAGGATGTAACTAAGGCAACCATACCACTTTAATTTATAGCAACAGCCAAAGTGGTTAGGACATTAACAGATGATAAAACCTAGACACAAAAAGACTTTTCACCCAGTCACCAGTAAAGAGTCCCCAGTCCCTTGCTATATCTCTAAACTTTCACCCATTTTAAAACTTTGGGGTCTTTGTTGTAGCGGTAGGTAAAGCCGTCCTTGGCAGTAATAGCTTTACCAAGGCTTGCTTTGCTTCTAATGCTACCAAGTGAATAATCTGTTAATGTCTGTATTTCTTTATGAGAAAATCCTTCGATTGTGCCTGTCGTTACTCCTATTTCTGATTGACTTAGAGATTCATTGTCAGAAAAATTATCGATTGTGATTTGAGCATTTTCAGGTGGATTCGTGACAATTTCTGTCTTTTTTTGGATTTGATAATCCTGGATGCTCAAAAGTTGCCAACTAGAATCTTCTTGTGAAAGTTCCAGAACCCATTGATGATAATTAAACAAACTTTCCCGATGTCCAACACTGATAAAAGTGGCTTTTGTATCTTGTAAATGTTGATATAAATTACCTTCATTTTTCAAATCTAAAGCACTCGTTGCTTCATCTAATATGGTAAAGCTAGGATGAGTAACTAACAGTCGTGCAAAAGCAAGGCGCTGTTGTTCTCCTAACGATAATATGTTCTCCCAAGGAACTTCTGTATCGAAACCATCGACTCTAGTCAGTAAGTTTTGTAAGTTGACTTGTTGCAAAACGTCTTTAAGTTCTGCGTCGGTAATTTGACGATTTGTACTGGGATAAAGTAACTGTTCGCGCAAAGTTCCCAAGATGATATAAGGACGTTGGGGCAAGAATAAAACTTCTTCTAAGGAGGGTCGTAGCAGACGACCAGTACCTGCATTCCACAAACCGGCGATCGCTCTTAATAAAGAACTTTTACCCCGACCACTCGGCCCAACAATTAATAAACCTTCTCCAGATTGAACAGACAATGACAAATCTTTAACGATTGTCTGCTCGTAGTCTGGCGTTTGTAAAGTTACATTCTCAAAAGCAAGATGGTTTTCTTCTATGGTTTTAATAGTACTGACATTTTTCGGCTCTTTAGTTACTTCTTCTAACGCATTTGAAAACTCACTTAAACGCTCAACGTAACTAGAAAATCGTCCAGAAGTCCCAAATTCAGTTATTAATTCTCCTAAAGCAACAGCAAACATATTACAAGCTAAAGCAGCTTGTCCAAGTTGTCCAAAATCAATTTCATCTCTAATATATAAAGGTGCGAGTACTAAAAAAGGGAATATTTGGATTATAGATTGATACCCTCTGCTAAAAATATCCCGCCCTCTCTCCCAACTTATCTTGTCTTCGATATTTTTGATCAGATTATTAAATCGGCGTCTAATTATCTTTAATTCCTGTTTTTCTCCTTGAAAAAAAGCTATCGATTCAGCATGATTCCGCACATGAGTCAAGGCATAATTGTAATCAGCTTTCGATTCGATTTCTTCTTGATTAATTGTATTCAATTTTTGATTCAAGTAAGCAGCAATTAAATTTCCTATAATTGTATAAGCAAGCATAATAGCAGCGATCTGTTGAGAAATTATCCAGATAATTATTAAAAAAGTCGCCATTTCCAGTATTTTTTCGAGGAAAGTGGCTGAAAAATTCAAAGCACTACTAGTAATCGGTTCAATTTCTTGGGATAGACGTTGATCTGGGTTATCAACATCGGCTCTAAAATTAATTTTATAATAAGCACGCTTGCTTAAATATTTCTCTAAAATTTGATTATTTAACCATTTGTACCAATCAAGAGCAATTTGTTTTTTGACAAACTTAGAAAATCCAACTAAAAAGGTTACCAAGACAAGTCCAACAATATTGATTGATAAGGTATTAATGAATTTAGAATAGTCTTTGTCTTGAATAAGAGCATCGACCAAGTAGCGACTAACGAAACTATTAAAAGCAGTTACAGCTACAAGCGCAACTATTAGTAATATCAGTAAAATGAGCATCCCCCATGCACGAATCACGTCTGAAAATGCTCTTTTCCCTGGCTCTGTTGGATACCAATAAGGACTAGCGATCGCTTGTACATCTTTCCAGAATTGAATAAAACCTGAAAAAACGTTTGTTGTGGGTTGAGATTGAACAACTTGGGTTGGCATATTTTAGAAATAAACTACACGATTGACAGCAGCAATATTTAAATATGAATTAATTTTTACAGTAATAAATATATTATAAGCTACACTCTCGGTCACGATTTGGTAGATAAACCACATGGATTTTTGACCATAGGAGAGTGGGCAACTTGTTTTGACATTTGTATTCATTGGAGTTCCTTACAATACTTATAATTTCGATTCAAGCTCTATAGTTATGCAAATAAAGTTTTGAGCATCAATCAATAGATATATTTTTCAACTAGATAAAAACTAATTTTTATTTTAGTTTGTCTGTAATAAGTAATATTACACGTTACTGATGAGTAATATAAATCTGCCTCACGCAAAGGCACTAATAACAAGAGTTAAAAAATATGGTTTGAGGATTTCATAATTTCAATTCATGAATGCCTAAATTTTTAATTTATTTGAGAAAAAATCTCATAATTGTTAGTTTATTATATTTTGTAGAGATAGCCATTAATAATGGTATATATTCCATATCAGCCTCCTCTGTTCATACTGTTTTTTTGCGAAGCTCATTGATGAAATAAACTTGCTTTATTGAAATCAACTTACTTGGAGCTTCGACTAACAGATAATCTCAGTTTTTTCAAGAAAATGCAATAGCACTTGTGATTGTTAACTCAAGGGTCAAAACGTCTAAGGGGACAGTTAAGACAGTTAAAGAGGTTTAACCGGACAGTTAAGACAGTTAAGACAGTTAAGCCAATAGTTAAGATATTTAAAATACTTAATAAAGAATAATTACCAATTATATTTTTTTGTAATTATTCAGGCGCAGGGGTAGTTTACACAGGGGGAAAGAGGCTGTTGGGATTTTTGCACAGATGTGGTAATCATAAGTGATTAGCCGGACATGATATGAATAGCAGTTTGACAGACTGTCTTTTGACCATATCAGCTATGAATAGCAAAATTAGAATTGATAAGTAGCTCAAGCCCGTTGTTAAAGTCCTCTTTTTTAAGCAGGATTTAAACGGGAAGGAGTGTAATGACTGTGGGAATCATAACTCATTATGCGGAGATGATACAGCGTATTTCAGGTAAATGAGGTACGCGGGTAGGGGCACGGCACTGCCCATAGGTGTCAACTTAACGTGAAACCCTTATCAAGACTTGATATTGAGTTCATTCACTTAGGGTTACTCACCGCGTCACCCCACCCTAACCCTCCCCTTATAAAGGGGAGGGAACTAGATTCTTTTTTCCCCCCTTTTACAAGGGGGGATTAAGGGGGGTAAAGCGTATGTGGGACAAAGGTTTGAGCTTAAGTTGACACCAATGGGCACTGCCGTGCCCTTACAATTATCTGTACCTCACCAACTTGCAATCTGCTGTATAACATGCTTACCGGAGGGTATCTCCCACTAATTGATTCCGAATTCTGTATTCTTCTTTAAAACATCCTCATCAAGTTCGCTGAATTACTTATAGTTGGAAACTCTGCGTGCATTATACCTAATTAGAAGTGTTTATCGGAACTTGATATTACTTACTAATTTTGTTCTGTTAGCAATGCGAGATATCATTATGAGTCGCTTTTACCGATTCATGCTCAATTTTAGTATTGTCTTCGCACTCGTCTGTATTTTTATCGCTTCACCTGCTTACTCGCTACCCACTGCCAGCACTGAAATTACAGCGGGAGACTTTTTCAAGTTAGGGATTGAAGAAATGCAGCATGGCAGTTACACGGAAGCTATTGAAGATTTTACTGAGGCAATTAAGCTCAGAAATGATTTTGGTTCTGCTTATAGCGATCGCTGTCTTGCTTACCTAGAACTAAAAGACTATCAAAATGCGATCGCCGATTGCAATCAAGCTCTAAATTTTACACCCGACAATGTACAAGCACGCCTCAACCGAGGACTAGCATACTACAGACAAGGAGATTATCAAGCAGCGATCGCAGATTACAATCAAACCATCGCACTCAAACCTAACAATTTTAGAGCTTACTACAATCGAGGCGTAGCCCGTACCATATTGGGTAATTACCAACAAGCAATATCAGATTATGAACTGGCACTAACGAATATTCCCCAAACATCTATTGTACTGAAAGCAGATATCTACAACGAACGAGGAATCGCTCGTTTTGGGTTATTGGATTTAAAAGCAGCGATGCTCGACTTTTCAAAAGCAATTGTTATCAATCCCAATGATTACAGAGCTTATTATAATCGGGGTTGCGCTTGTGCTAGAAGTGGCGATCGCTCTTCTGCTGTTAGAGATTTTACTGAGTCACTCGAACTTAACCCAATCAATGCCCAGGCTTATCTTAATCGGGGTATCGCTTACCATCAGCTTGGTCACGAACAAGCAGCAATTGCAGACTTACAAAAAGCGCTGGAATACTTCGCCCAACAGGGAGAAACTATAATCTATAAAAAAACTTTTGGTTTACTGAAAAATTTACAGCAGCAACTCTCATTCTTATCAGAAATTGCTCTGCTCAAACAAGATGCGGAAACTGACATCTGAGCAAATAATTACTAATTCGTAATGGGCTACGCCCCGCTACGCTAACGTAATTCGTAATGACGCTCCTACCTCGCTAACGCTGCGCTAACGTAATTCGTAATTAAAGAGGGTACAAGCCCCCAGGAAATCTGCATATTTGGTGGTCTTTCCTACGGGAGGCTGCGCGAACAATCAGTGGTGGTTCAAGCCACTACTGATTTATGTTTACGTTTTAGCCGTAAGCCTAAACTTAAAACTCCACAAGTTAATGCACCCAATACACAATTCGGTTCGGGAACGCTGGTAACAATAGACTTATTTTCGTTTGTTATACCATTCCAACTACCAAACTCGTACAACTCTAATGCATAGCTAAACAAACCATCGGAATCACCGATAAATTGCAGAGGGGCTGAAAATTTTAGGAGGGTGCCATCAAGGGTGTATGGTACTGAACCCCGAATACTACCCCAGCCTCCTGAATTTGGTTCCGACGATCCAACTGGGAAGACATCACGTATCCGAACGTCACCTCCAACGTGGATTTCTTCTCCGCGAATAATTGACTTCAGATTACTATAAGCAGGAGATATTCCAAAAATAGGCAATTCCCCATCTGGATCGATAAAGTATTGAAAAGAGTCGGCTTGCGTATTATACTCATCAACTGATAAAAAGTCTGGAACCCTATTAAAATTTATAGTGAATAATACTTCTTGAGTATCAAGATTTACAACTGCTGACTCTGATTCAGCAAATAGTTCTGCTTGGGCTATTTGCCCTGTACCCAACGCAATTAAAGCTGCTCCAGCTATAGATACCGATAACTTGCGTAAATAGCTCACAGGTATTACTTTTATCAAGCTAACATTACCCTAATAGTATATATATTATCATACTAGTTAAAAGCTATTACAGTAACTTCGCTGAAAATTGATAAAAACTTTACCTTAATTTTAATAGTTATCGACCAATGTCAGGATATATACTTAGATAAGTGCCTTCACACGCAAGAATTAGCGATCGCTAGTATCTACAGTACTAGGGATTGGTATGTTAGCGATCGCTATAGTTTTATAGTGCTTGTACTTACCTCAAGTTTCTTCGATCTTCAACGATTTGATAGAGTTTGTCTTCAAATTTTTCCATACATGCCGACCAGTCGAAATCGATTATGGAGGGACGAGCCTGTGTAGTCATATGTGCCTTTAATTCCGGATTTTCTAGAATTGCGATCGCCTTTTGGGCAAAGTCTGTTGGGTTGTTGGGTTGAGCAAGAAAGCCGTTGCGGCCAGAAAATACTTGTTCTGAAGTTGATGGTGCAATAACGGCAATCACAGGGGTTCCAGAAGCTAGGGCTTCGTTATTTGTAGTGCAGAAGTTTTCGGTGATAGAAGGGTTAACAAAAATATCTGCTCTGGCAAACCAACCTAAAAGTTCTGTACCGTGGGACTCACCCCAGATGGTAATACCGGATGCAAACTTTTGGGCACGCTCACGGATTTCTCGATCCTGGGGGCCACTTCCAACAATCACCAGATGGACATCGGGGATTTTGGCAGCAATGATGGGAAATATATCAATCAGTTGGTTGACATTCTTTTCGGGGGTGATGCGTCCAACAAACAGCAAAGTTGGTCGGCGATCGTTGGGAATCGGGTTATAAGAAATATTTCGCGGGTGAAATTTTTCGCAATCTATACCTTGATAAGGAAGATATTCAGCACGTTGGCATTTGAGGTCTTTGTATTTATTGAGTTGTTCTTGAGAAGAAAAGAAATTGAAGTCATAAGAGTTGCTAAACTGTTTGACCAAAATAGGAATGATTGGACGAATCAAACTGAAGAATTTATTTCCAAAGTAATATTTGATGTAGGCAACAATATCAGTATGGAAAAGCGATATTATTGGCGTACCTGTTCGTTTTGCGTATTGCGTGCCCACAGCGCGGCCGTAACCTTGTAAGAAAAGTGAGTATAAACCTCTCATTTGTGCGGCTTCTTCAACCACTATAATGTCGGGTTTAAATTTCTCCAACAGCTTGGTATCACTCCAATGGCGATAGTGCAATGGTTGGGGAAGAGACTTGTAAAATATTAGTGGTTTTGTGGGGAATGCGTAAGTAGATAAGTTAGGAAAAGATTGAATTTCATTTAATCCTGGCATGGGACGATCGCCAACATTTTTAGGGTAGCGATCGCTAATTTGTGGATGGATCAAAAAAACCTCATGTCCCTGTTCCAGCAACCAACGAACTCGTTGATGTACTGCGACAGAAACTCCAGTTAAAAAAGGAGCGTACAATCCCGTAAATAAGGCAATGCGGAGTCTTTGCTTAGTCATATAAAAAAAGAATTACTTCACGAAAATGCTGGTTTTGGATTTAGGACTTACGCAGCAACTTTTCATGAGTCTTAAGAATTCATAATTCAGAACCTATAAGACTTTTATAGCCGAGTACAATAATTTTCAACAAATTATTAGATTGTATTTCAAAGAGAAACCTTGCTATTAATAGGTTGATCCAACCATTGATAAGGGCGATATTCCACTAGTCGGATATTCCAAGCCCCTCGAACCCGATAGCTGACACCGCGCCAGGTGACTGTTGAAATCCACAGAGATGATAGCATCGCTAACCCATAAACCCATTGTGTTAGCGGAATCCCAATCAACATTTTAATGATAGTGGGGGCTGATAATTTGGCTATCGGCTGGTCATTCGAGCGAACTACTTGCTGTATGCCTAATTCCAAAACGAGCATTAGCAAAAGTAATCCGACAATATAGACGCTATAGCAGCCAAATAATAGACCTGCGGCTTCCCATTTTGCTTCCAACAATGACTCTAAAACTAACATAATGACTGTAGTCGGAAACAAAATGCTAGAAACAGCTTCACTAACTATAGCCAACCAACGTGGGTGATAAAGTCGAGAACAAAGTATCAAGCGCTTGAGAGAGTCTAGTAAGCCTACTAAATCAATTTCTTCACGATTAACTGTTAATAAAGTAGGTACAAACTTAACCTGTAACCCATGTATTTTTAGGACATCGTGAATCATGAAATCTTCGCTTAAAGCTTGTGCCCACTTATCTAAAAGTTCAGTTTTGTGAAGCACTTCTGTTTTCACAGCCAAAGTTCCGCCCCAAGGAATTTGGAAGAGAAACATTTGGACTACTGTGGATACATTGCCTATGTATCGCACTAAAGATCCCCAATTCTTACCTGTTGGTACATACCAACGGTTACCAGTTGTTGCGCCGACGTTAGTATCACCTAGAGGACTGACTAATTCTCGCAGCCAATTACGATGAACTATAGTATCAGCATCTACTAAAGCAACTACCTTATATGAATCGTCTAACTCACGAACAGCCTGCACTAGAGAACTGCATTTGAGACTACAATTATTGCGTACTATTCTCAAAGGACTGATTTGAACATTGGTTGCTTCCTGCTCCAGGATAGTTTCACTGGCAATTTTCCAAGCAGGATCTTCCTGACTATCAATAACTAACTTTAAATCATACTGTGGGTAGTTCTGATTTAGGAGCGATCGCAAACAACTAGGCAAAAACGGATCGGCTCCCCGCAAACAAAGAATCACCGCTGTTTTAGGCAACTGCTCATCTGGTAATAAAGTTTTTGGAGATGAGCGCAGATACCAAAGAAAGATTAGCGTTAAACACACCTGAATAACCAGCCAACCCATCAAAGACTTAGACAGAAATATTGCCAAATCTTCCATTAAATTCTCCGAGAATGGGGCATTGGGCATGGGGTATGGGGCATGGGGAGTTAGGAGTTAGGAGTTAGGAGTTAAGAATTAATTATTCTCCTTGTCTCCCCAATCTCCCTCATCCCCCTCATCTCCCCCACTCCCCTTTCATTTATGAATCAATCCAACGAGTATTTCATAATAATGTTGACTGTGGTATTTTTATTCACCACAAAACTGGCATCACGGAACTTGGGTGTGCCTGTTTGTATGGAGACAGTTGGATTTTTGGAAATGCCAAAACCTTCTGTGGGAATACCGAAAAAGTCTTTATTGAGTTTGCGATCGCCATTTTGATCGTCAACTACAGCAACAGCATAAGTTCCTGGTTTTAAACCAGAGAATTCTTTTGTTACAGAAGTGCCTGTAATCTTAGCGCAGCCACTTTTAACTTCACTAGTATTACTCGTAGGAAATCCTTTTTCACCTCCAAAAACTCGGAAGCAAATCTCACCTTTTTGGTGACGAATTCCATTTACTACAACACTAAGTTTTGTTGCTGGCTCAGCATTCACTGTTTTCGCAAAGCTGATGCTTAGTAAACTAGCAAGCAAAAAATAAGATACTTGGGATATTTTCAGCATAATTTTGTAGTCAAAAATGGGTAATTTGGACACTGAAAAATTGCATGAAGTCAAAAGCCAAAATCAAAACATATTTATTGAATACTGATAACAATTATTAAGTGTTCTGCTTCTGATTTTTGATTTTTAGCTTTTGACTTGACCGCAAAAGATTAATTCAAAGTGTGATTTTCTGCTCTGTAATTACAGCAGAATTCAAGTGCATGAACTACACTAGTTAAGTTTCAAAACTAGGCACATAGCCTGTTATAGTTCTGAATTCTGTTAGCGTAGCGGGGCGTAGCCCATTCTGACTCCTGAATTCTCTTGTAATGCTCGTTGCCAATCTATTGCAAATATTTGCAAAACTTTTAGCAAATCTTTCAGTAACAGATATTCTGTGCCTTTCAACTTTTGTTGTAGACTTCTATGACAACATAACCGTTCATACAAACTCAGGGGACTAGACCATATGGAGAGGAAATACTCCCATAATATTCTCCAATGTGGGAATAAAATTTTCCCTTTCTTTGCCGAATCAAACCACACTGCATATGCATAAAAATCAGGTAATACACTGAATGAGGATGCTTGATTGTTGTTTGTCAACAACAAATAATTTGGGAAAAACATACTCATTGATTGTTGCGGATGGCTTCTAGCAAAAAACAAGTATTCGGGTATTTCATAAAATCTACCCAAAAGACCAAGCCTTGACAATAAAATTCCATCTGCATTACCGTAACCACCCATAGGTGGTATTTTTTTCAGAGCGCTAGCGCGAATTACGCCATAACATTGATAACATAAATGTTTAGTCAGTAATTCGTGAAAGCGATCGTGTGGTTTTAGAGAATCTGTCTTGAGTTTGATGTCGTAGTTTTGGAGAAACTTTCCTTGTTCGTCAATAAAATATACTTGGGTGTGGCACAAAATAATGGTAGGGTCTTGTTCGAGTACCTCAATGCATTTGCTGATAAAATCAGGAGCATGTAGATCGTCATAAGCTGCCCATTTAAAATACTCACCCGAAGACAATTCCAAGACACGATTAAAGTTACCAGCGCAACCAATATTATGGTCATTACGGTAGTAACGAACACGTTGGTCTTGCTTGGCGTATGCTTTACAAATTTCCTCAGTTTTATCTGTAGATGCATTATCTGAAATAATTAGTTCAAAATCTTCAAAAGTTTGAGCCAAGAGTGAATCTATGGCTTGTTGAAGAAATTTTTCACCATTGTATACAGGTAATCCAATACTCAATCGTGGTTGATTGCTACTCATATAAAACAAGTATTCACACAATCTGTGGATTATTTTAAACTCAATTACAGCAAATTGTTAGTCAAATGCAACGTGAGAATTCAGGAGTCAGAATTCAGGAGTCAGAATTCAGGAGTCAGGAGTCAGAATTCAGGAGTCAGAAGTCAGAATAATTTGATACCCAAGCTGAATAATTTCAAGGAAATCAAGAAGCAACAACACACTTACTTGATTTTCTAATTCTTCTAACTCCCTCATCTCCCTCATCCCCGCCACTCCCCACTCCCCACTCCCCTACTTAATCAAATTTTCAATCTCCGTTTTTTGCAGCCATTCATGTGTACGCTGCATACCTTCTTCTAGGTCAATTGTTGGTTTATAATTTAACAGGTTTTGGGCTTTAGCAATGGAACACGCATAGGGACGACTCATAAAATCTACAGATTCCGGTAAAATATCGGCTTTTTTCCGAAAAAGTTTTTGTCCTTGAGCGCGTAGCTTGAGAAACAATTTCATTTCATCTTTTGGTAATGAAAGAGGTGCTGGTAAACCTTCCATTGCTGCTAAACGCATGAAGTACTCTTTCCAAGAAGTTTCTTGTCCGTCGGTGATATTAAATATTTCTCCGTAAGTCTGTTTTTCTATCGCTAGAAAGATGCCATCAATCAGGTTGTCTATATATACATGATTGATTACTCCTTTACCATCGTTGGCATAGGCAAATAATTTTTGGCGCATCATCAGAATTGGTTTGACTATCCAAGGAATACTTCCAGGTCCGTAAATATCACCGGCTCGAATGATAATAATACCAAAATTTGGCGGATTATTTAATTCTAAAAGTGCTGTTTCTGCTTCTATTTTTGTTTGACAGTAGGGATTATTTTCACCAGAGACTAGCCCGGTTTCTGTAACACTATCAGGATAATTGAAACCATAGACCATTACACTGGATAGATGCACAAAAGTCTTAACACCTGCAAGTTTCGCGGCTTTAGCGATGTTAACAGCACCGCTAACATTGACATCACGAAAATGGTTAATTGAACCAGCTTCTTGAGCAATTTGCTCTGTATGTAAAACGATGTCTATTCCCTGACAAGCTTTTTGGGCAATATTGGGATCGGTGATACTACCAGTAATCACTTCAACGCCTAAATCTTGAGCTTTTTTGTTCTGTTCTGTGGAAGTTTGTAATCCACGGACTTTTATTCCTTGGGCTATCGCTAATTCGGCTGCACGCAAGCCGATAAATTCATTAATTCCGGTAATCAGGAGAGTTTTATTTTGGAGGTTCATAGAGGAAAAGTTATACGAATTTTGGATTTTGGGTTTTGGTTTTATTTCACGCAGAGGCAAGGCAGCGCGGTCTTGGGGGTTTCCCCCATGAGCGACTGCCGCGCAGAGAGGAAGGGAGTGAGTGTTTAGCGTTAGAAAATATCTCCTGGGTCTGCGGAACGGAGTTTATTGATGGCGAGTCCTCCGGAAGTTATACACATTAAAACTGTTGATGTTAAGACCAGTAGTGCATTGTTAGTGGTCATAACTATTGGCAATTTAGTTGCTTCCATTGCAAAATCGTATAACAATATGGAAGTAATAAAACCTGGAATATAACCTAAAATTGCCAAGATTAAAGCTTGTTGAAATACCACGTTCAACAGATATGTATTGGCATAACCTATGGCTTTTAATGTGGCATAAGCAACGAACTGTGTAGCAATATTGCTGTAAAGAATTTGATAGACGATTACTACACCAACAACAGAAGCCATTGTCAACATCAGGTTAAGTATAAAACCAATAGGCGTTCTGACAGACCAATATTTCTTCTCAAAATCAATAAAGCCTTGGCGTGTAAAAACTTGGACATCGTTTGGCAAACTTACCTGCAAATCTTTTAGCACTGTTTGTGCATCAGTACCAGGTTTGAGGGTTATCAAACCGACATCTATCATATCTGCCGGACGAGTATTAGGATTTATCCTCAGGAAGGTTGAGTCACTCACAACTAAGTTGCCATCTACCCCAAAGGAAGGCCCTAAACTGAATAAGCCACCAATCCTGACTTTATAGCCAATTAATGAATTATAAGGAAATATTTCAATTGTCTGGTCTGTATTGCCGGCATCAAATTGTTCTGCTATTGGACCAAATTCTGTGCGAGAACTTCTGTCAAAAAGCATGACATCGGGAATTTTGAGTTTATCTAAGTTGTTCTCAATTTCTGCGATGTTCATCACGGGTCTGCCTGGGTCGAAACCAATAACATATATGGAATATTTCTCACCAGTAGCCGGATTTTTTAGTTTGGCAAATTGCAAATACATGGGGCTAACTGACTCTACGCCATTAAACCCCAAAGTTTGATACAAACGAGTCCGCGAAAAGCTTTGATTTGAGGTCAAAGATTTATATTGCGAACTAACTAAAAATAAATCTCCTTTGAGATTTTGATGCACTGCTGTTGCACTAGAATAAAGAGCATCTTGAAAACCAAGTTGCACAAACATCAACAGCACAATAAAACCAATCCCGGCTACAGCTATTACTAAACGAACTTTTTGCTGGGCTAGCTGTAGCCATGCTAAAGGAATTTTAAAATTCATGGATTTATTTTTTTTAGTCATTTGTCATTTGTCATTTGTCATTGGTCATTGGTCATTTGTCATTTGTAAATGGCTAATAACTAATGCCCGATGCCCGATGCCCAATGCCCTAAACTAAATCTGAATGGCAACATCTACTTGTAAGTTGGTTAAACGCGCCACCCGTTCGCTATCTGCGGGGTTATCGATGGAGATTTTCACCTCAACTATTCTGCGGTCTGTGTCTGAACCTGGGTTGAGGCTGAAGATGTTTTGTTTGTCAACTTGCCAACCAATTTCTTTGACGGTTCCTTTTAATGTTCCATTAAATGCAGTGCTGGTGATGGTGGCTTTTTGTCCGATACGCACTTTTTGAACGTCGGTTTGATACACCTCTGCAATCACATACATTTGTGATGTCTTACCTATCTCAGCAAATCCTGTGCTAGTACTGATTACTTCTCCGGTTTTGGCATGAATTTTCAAGATTTTGCCATTGATGGGAGATTTAATGTAACTTAAATCCAAGTCTGCTTTTGCTTGTTGAACGGAAGTTGTTGCACTGTTGACTTCAGTTTGTGCGACTTGAACATCTACGCTACGCACTTCGCTAATACTCTTGAGTTGGGCTTGTGCTTGCTTGAGTTGTTCTTGGTATGTGCCTTGGGTGCGTTGTTTGCTGGCTTGGGCTTCTGTGAGTTGCTGTTGTGTAGTTTTGAGTTGCAAAGCTTTGCTGTCTGCTACGGAAGCTGCGATCGCACCTTGTTTATATAATTGCTGATAGCGATTGTTTTCAGCTTGTGCATTGTCTACTTCAGCCTGGACACGGGCGATTGTCGCTTCTTGGGTAGCAATGTCCCCTTTATATTGTGACTCTAAACTGGCGATCGCTGCTTTTTGAGCATCGATGTCTCCGGTTTTCGCCCCAGATTTCACCTGCGCTAGTTTAGCTTTGCTAACTTGCAGTTGGTCTACAGCTTGTTGCAAAGCCGTTTTAGCCCGACCATAAGTTTCTAGATACGCTAATAATTGCCCAGCTTTAACTGCATCTCCTTCTTTGATTAACAGTTTTTCGACTCGCACACCGTTATTAGCATTGGGAGCATTCAAAGAAGTAACTTCGCCATCTGGCTGCAAACGTCCTAAGGCTGTGACAGCAACTTTTGTTGGGGTGGTTTTTACCGGGGTTGCTGGCGATATCTCAACTTTAGCTTTCGGCCAAAACGATGCCAAACTATATAAAGCGATTAATCCGGCCGCTAAGGTGAGAGAAGCTGCTAAAATTATCCGCGATCGAACAACGGATTTTGTGAATAATCGGCTTTCTTTATTTACTGCCATATTTTGATTCCAATTCTTACTAGGGGATAGCTGAAATGGCTATATTTAGTCGATAACGAATAAGAATTCAGAACTCAGAATTCAGAATTCAGAAAAAGTTTAGTATGGTTGCTATATTGATTAATCAAATGTTTTGCCGATTCTTTAACTTTTTTGACTCTTTGAACTTCTGATGCTTGTCTTAAAAAGTGACGCTCCTGCGTCGCTAACGCTGCGCTAACAGAGCGGAGGTTTCCTCCGATCTAACTTTTCGCTGCGGTGAACTGTGCCAATAGCGGAAAATGCCGCTAATAATTCTCTGTGAATTCTGACTCCTGAATTCTGAATTCTGACTCCTGACTACTGAATTATTATGGTTATGTTACTGGAAAGCTTCTTTAGTTATATCGTCATTTGTCATCGAATCCAGTAGCGTAAAATACAATAGCGCTAGCCAGAAAATTTAGCTCTCAAGAATAATGAAGCGCCGAAAAATTAACTAAAAAACTTGAATAAGCTTGTTCTTAAGTATGACGAAATTTTTTTCATTTGTCAACCATTTAACTTTGTACAAATCCTGATTTGATCATCAAAACAATTTTGATTTTTAGTTCCAATCCTCGTAGGTATAGACTACCAAATGCCTGATTATTAGGGTTTATAGCATCACTTAATAGTGGTTGCACACTAAAATTAGTAACAAATTATTATTAGCGATGTTGTGTCAGATCGGACATTATCATCAATTTTGTTAACAACATGCTAATGCGATCGCACTCAGGTGTGTTTTCCAACTGTCAACGTAGATTGGTTAAACGTTCCCGCTCTTTGCCACAAGCGAAGTCTATTGGATTATGTTTACCATGCAACATATTCAAAATTGACAATTGCTTTATAGATAACCATTTTGCTTTTTATTTACATTTATATTAAATAATCATCAAAAACATTAGTTTAATTATGATATTTCCCTGAACAAAATACTTATGTCTATCCCATCTATAAATGTGTTCATGTAATGATTACTTAACAGCCAAGAAATTGATACTGTTACTTTTAGGATTAAGTAATGTAAAAAAGATTGAGATTAGTTCGTAGTGTTCGCGTAGCGTCTCGAAGAGAGGGCTTCAGCCCTCTCTTCGAGACGCTACGCGAACAAATGAGGACTAAAGTCCTCACTACAAACCTTGAATTATTCACGCCGCTCTACTTATACTAAAATAATTCTTGTTCTTTATACATTTTTGAAGTTGTGAATTATACTAAAATGCCAAACTTTAAGCACAATAGATATCAACAATAATCTTGTTCTTTATAAAAAAAGTTTAAAGTAATCATTTAGTTTATATAAAGTATGTTAGTCTTTTTATTAATTCAACGCTTAAAACTTGTGAGGTCAATTAGTTATTTAATTAAAATTTTGAAGGTAAAAATAACTAAATATAACTGCTTGGTAATCACCTTGTGAACGTTTAATTAGTTTTTTACATTGCATAAATTCGGATTAAAGGTGATGTTTTCTGTAACGAACTTGTCAACTTTCCTGGGTCGAATCCCCTAAAATGTATTATCCTGGACGTTGAAACTGGCTATGACATTTATCAAGACACAGAACGTTGTCATTAATACCAGCTACCTTGTTGCGGTTAGGCTTGATAATGAAACTATTGCGGACGAAAAAAACGTTTCTGTTCTCTTAGCTACTCTTCAATTTCTACTGTTCAGCAGGATACCATTGTTCAAAATATTAACCATCACCGGAATTTTGAATTTTGGATTATTTTTTGGATTTATGGCTGACTTGTTTCGGGTGTAAAAAATCTCAATTTTTAAATCTAAAATCCAAAATCTAAAATCCAAAATTGGTTGATTGCCGCAATTTCAAGAATCAAGCGTTGCATAACATTGTTACACGATCGCTGTGTGCCAAAATTGCCTGTAAATCGAAGGCTTTCTTAGGGCAGTATGTGTCGTGTGGTGTTGATTGTAAAAAAAGCATTTAGCGCAGACAAGATAGCTAACTGCTGACCAGAAAAGAGATTTTGATTAATTTAGTAGGCAACAGAAATTACTGTATCTACGCAATCCACAGTACTCACTATGCCCTATGTCTGCTCATTCAATTGATACTGCCTTAGCGGAGTTAGAAAGCCTGATTAAAAATTGTGAACAGGCTGTGATTAGGTCTATAGAGGAAAAAAACATGAGTTCAGAAAAACCAGCGTCAATTCACAAAATTAACAGGCAATTACAACACAATCCTATAGCGATTGTTGGGATGGCTTCTCTATTACCTCAAGCCAGAACTTTACGGGAATACTGGCAAAATATAGTAAACAAAATTGACTGTATTACTGATGTTCCTTCCACTCACTGGAGTGTCGAAGATTATTACGATCCAAATCCCAGAACCCCTGAAGATAAAACTTACTGTAAAAGAGGCGGATTTATTCCAGAGGTGGATTTTAACCCAATGGAATTCGGCATTCCCCCCAGTATTTTAGAAGTTACAGATGTATCGCAACTATTAAGTTTAGTGGTTGCAAAAGAGGCAATGGAAGATGCTGGCTATGGCGAACAACGCGAATTCAACCGCGAAATGGTTGGGGTAATTTTAGGCGTAGCTATGGCTAAGCAGTTAGGAATGCCACTTTCTGCTAGGTTGGAATATCCGATTTGGGAAAAAGCCCTTAAAAGTAGTGGTTTATCTGACGAAGATACAGAAAAAATCGTTGAGAAAATCAAAAGTGCCTATGTGAAATGGGACGAAAACGCCTTCCCCGGAATGTTAGCTAATGTAGTCGCGGGTAGAATTGCCAATCGTCTCAACTTTGGCGGGATGAATTGTGTAGTTGATGCTGCTTGTGCTAGTTCCTTCGGTGCTTTAAAAATGGCAATTAGCGAACTAGTCGAACATCGTTCTGACATGATGTTGACTGGTGGCGTTGACACCGACAACACCATCATGGCTTACATCTCCTTCAGCAAAACACCAGCCGTTTCTCCCAGTGAGAATGTCAAACCTTTCGATGCTAAATCGGATGGGATGATGCTGGGTGAAGGTATCTGCATGATTGTCCTCAAACGTCTGGAAGATGCAGAACGGGACAACGATAAAATCTACGCCGTCATCAAAGGTATCGGTACCTCCAGCGATGGACGTTACAAGAGTATTTATGCTCCCCGCAAAGAAGGCCAAGTCAAAGCCCTAGAACGCGCTTACGAAGATGCAGGGTTTTCTCCGGCCACCGTTGGGTTGATGGAAGCACATGGCACCGGCACAATGGCTGGAGACCCGACAGAATTCGGTTCTTTACATGACTTTTTTGCTTTGCATGACTCGAAAAAGCAGCATATCGCTTTGGGTAGTGTGAAATCCCAAATCGGACACACCAAAGCGGCTGCGGGTGCGGCGAGTTTGGTGAAAACAGCTTTGGCGCTACATCACAAAGTATTACCGCCGACTATTAACATTACTGAACCGAACCCCAAACTTAATATTAAAAATTCCGCCTTTTATTTGAATACCGAAACCAGACCTTGGATTCGTGCTGAAGGCGAAGCACCAAGACGTGCAGGTGTCAGTTCCTTTGGCTTTGGCGGCACCAACTATCACGTCGTCTTAGAAGAATATCAAGCCGACCAAAACCACGCCTACCGCTTACACAGTGGGGCTAATGAAGTGTTGGTGTTTGCTGCTACTCCGTCCCAATTGCTGGCTAAAGCCGAAGATATTTTAGCGAAATTGCGTTCACGAAGTGACTCCGCAGGAGTATCGCCAGAAGCCAAATCACATTACACAAAATTAGTCAATGAGTGCAAATCTCTAGAAATTCCCCTCTTTGCTGCCAGATTTGGATTTGTGGCACAGAACCTCGAAGAAACTTGCAAGTTACTGCAAGTTAGCATCGAGTTGCTGAAAAACAAAGGCTCAGCAACATCTTGGGAACATCCCCAAGGAATTTATTACCGCGCTTCTGGTGTGGAGTTGGGTGGTAAAGTTGTCGCCTTATTTTCCGGCCAAGGTTCCCAATACTTGGAAATGGGACGGGAACTAGTAATGAATTTCCCGATGATGCAGCGTTTGCATGGCTATATGGATAGCTTGTTGCTCAAAGATAACTTGCAGCCGCTTTCGGAAATCGTTTTTCCCCATCCTGTGTTTGAAGAGGCAGAAAAAAATGTCCAAATTGCCGCCTTACAACGCACAGAATACGCTCAGCCAGCCATCGGGGTGTTGAGTGCAGGGATGTACACGATATTGCAACAAGCTGGATTTAGGTCAGATTTTGTTGCAGGTCATAGCTTTGGAGAAATCACAGCGTTGTGGGCTGCGGGGGTTTTGAGTACTGAAGATTACCTGTTCTTGGTGAAAGCTAGGGGTCAAGCAATGGCTGCACCCGAAGACCCAGATCATGACGCAGGTAGTATGCTGGCTGTCAAAGAAGATATCAGCAAAGTTGAAGCAGTACTGAGACATTTTCCCCAAGTTGCGATCGCCAATCAAAATTCTCCCAGTCAATTTGTCTTAGCTGGTCCCACCGCAGAAATCGCCAAAGTCCGTCAGGCTTTACAGGACAAAGGATATACGGCTGTATTGTTACCCGTATCAGCAGCATTCCACACACCGCTGATTGCCTTTGCTCAAAAATCCTTTGCGATCGCTACCAAGTCCGTCCAATTCCAAAATCCCAAAATCCCCGTTTACAGCAACGTCACCAGCAAGCAGTATCCCAAAGAACCCCAAGCCATTCAAAAAATCCTCGAAACGCACCTTTCTAATTCTGTGCTGTTTAAGCAGGAAATTGAAAACATCTATGCAGCCGGTGGTACTTGCTTTGTGGAATTTGGGCCAAGGAGAATTTTGACCAACTTGGTAAAAGAAATTCTTGGCGATCGCCCCCATATTACCGTATCTTTGAACCCTAGTACTCAGAAGAATAGCGATCGCTCCTTGCGGGAAGCAGTTGTGCAGTTGCGGGTAATCGGTATGGCTTTGAGTAACCTCGACCCCTACCAACTTCCCCAAACCATACCTGCAATTGAGCAGAAAAAGGCTTTAAATGTACGTTTGAACGGCATCAACTACAGATCCGAAAAAACGAAAAACGCCTTCGCTGAAGCTTTACAAAACGGACACAAAGTGACATTACCTCCTGTTTTATCTGAGAATTCAGTGAAACCAAACCAGCCCATCCCCTCTGAAACTGCGGCTCCAACTCTCGCAGTCAGAGAGACAAACGGACATAAAAAAACACCCCTATCAATGAACGGTGTGACACCTCATATCGCCACCCAACCAGAGCAACAAATGAATCCTGTGACCCTTTTAAGTCAACCAGCCCAGGAATCTAAGATGCAACCAACACCAGAAAAACTTGCAAATTACCAACAACTTTTAGAAAGTTTAGAATACCTGCTGACACAGTTTCAGCAAAATCAAGCCGAGAATTTACAAGTTCACGGAAGTTATCTCAACCATCAAATGGAATACGCCAAAGCGTTTTTCCAACTGATGCAACAACAAAATTCCCTGTTGAGTGAAAGCAAATCCACCGCTGAAACCACCAAGTTGAGGCTAGTTGTCATGGAAAGCTTAGAGCGCAGCATGATGCAGTTTCACTCCCAACAAGGTGAAACCCTACGCATCCATGAGCAATATCTCCAAGAGCAACTGGAATATACCAAAAACTTTTTCCAACTCATACAGCAAGAGTATGCTCAAATCATCTCAGATGACGGAGCGGCTCTACTGAGTGAGAAACTCAGCAACGGCGTAGGACATCATTTTATCCCCTTCACCACAGAAACCGCTGTCACCGAAGAGGCATCAGTACCCCCGGCTACCAAAATAGCAGAAGCTTTACCTTCACCTGTAACTGAGCCAGTAGCGAAAAACAGCTCAACAGTCATCCAAGCACCCCTTCCCGCTCCCAAGGTAGTTGAGCCTGTAATCGAAACCTCTGTACTTCCCCAAATAGTACAGCCTGTAGTCGAAACTCCCCCAGTCCCCAGTCCCCAGTCCCCAGTCCCCAGTCCCCAATCCCCAGTCCCCAGCGCAACCATCGACATTGTTGATCTGGATAAAAACCTCCTAGCCATCACCAGCGACAAGACGGGCTACCCAGTGGAGATGCTGGAAATGGATATGGACATGGAAGCAGATTTGGGGATTGACTCCATCAAACGGGTAGAAATCTTAGGGGCGCTACAGGAAATGTATCCCAACTTACCCAAGCCCAATTTAGAAGAACTGGCAGAAAAACGCAGCATCGGTCAAGTTGTAGAATATCTGCAATCCCATGCTTCTAAAAGTGTTTCTGTAGAAATTGCAATTGGCGAAGTACAACAAGCAGTAGAGACTCCAGCAGAAGTTACCCCTGAAGTGAGCGTAGTTGTTGCATTCACCCCACAACCAGAACCAGAACCCGCAGCAACTAATGAATTTTCAAACTTGGGTGAAACTCTACTAGCCATCACCAGCGATAAAACCGGCTACCCGGTAGAAATGCTGGAACTAGAAATGGACATGGAAGCCGACTTGGGGATTGACTCCATTAAACGGGTAGAAATCTTAGGGGCGATGCAGGAAATGTACCCCAACTTACCCAAACCGAATATCGAGGAACTGGGAGAACTCCGCACCATCGGTCAAATAGTTGATTACCTACAGCAGCTAGCTGGAGGTGAAAAAAAAAAGTCTGAGCCTGAGTTTGTCCAACAACCGCCGGAATTAGAGCATAATATCCAGCGCCGTCCCGCCAAACTCAGAACCCTACCACACCCAGATTATTTGGATTTCACGTTACCAGAGGGACACATCAGTTTAATCACCGATGATGGTTCCCTCACTACTTACAAATTAACTGAATCCTTAATCGCCCAAGGCTGGAAAGTAGTAGTTATCAGTTTTCCCCAATCGTTGATTCCCCAGCAATCGCCCTTACCCGCAGGAGTAACCCGCGTCACCTTGGCAAACTTGAGTGAAGAACATCTCCAACAACAACTACAAGCGATCGCCACTCACTGCGGTAAGGTTGGGGCTTTCATCCATCTACATCCTATTTTTGTAGCAAATAACACCGGGACAATTCCCTATATCGAACAGGAAAAGGCGATCGTCAAGCACGTATTTTTGATGGCGAAACACCTCAAACCCGCTCTAAACGAAGCCGCACAACATGGACGTAGTTGTTTCTGCACAGTAGCTCATCTCGATGGCGCCTTCGGTTTAGATTACAAAGTCAACTTCGGAGCGATCGCTGCTGGTTTATTTGGATTAACCAAAACTCTGAGATGGGAATGGCCAAAGGTATTTAGTAGAGCGATCGACCTAAGTCCCAGACTTGACGCCAAACAGTCAGTAAACCACATCATAGCCGAACTTCACGACCCCAACCTTTATATTAGTGAAGTTGCTTACAGATCACAAGGACGAGTCACTTTAATTGCTGACTAACAAACTCTTTCTTTGCGCCTTTGCGCCTTTGCGTGAGGCCAAGAAATATTGCTCTTAAAGGCGTTGCTGATTACAAGTATGAATTTAGTCTCACGCAAAGGCGCAAAGGCGCAAAGGTAAAAAGAATTTCATACTTGAATTGAGCAACGTCAAAAAAGCAAATTCATGCAGTTTTTTAAGAGGATTTATGACCCAAACAGCCCAGCTTAGTCCATCATCTGTTTTTGTCGTTAGCGGCGGTGCAAAAGGGATTACGGCTGAGTGTACTATCAAATTAGCACAGCAGCAACCCGGTAAATTTATTCTTCTCGGTCGTTCTGAATTATTAGAAACTGAGCCGGATTTTGCTCAAGATTGTGAAGAATCAGCATTGAAAAAACGCATCATGGAAAATCTTCTTGCTCAAGGAGAAAAACCCACACCCATGAATGTGCAAAAAATATATAACAAAATTACCTCCAGCCGCGAAATTAAAAATACTATCACCGCAATTGAAAAAACAGGAGCGAAAGCCGAATATATTAGTGTTGATGTTACAAATAAACAGGCTTTACAAGAAAAATTGGCTAAGATTGGGTCAATTACAGGCATTATACATGGTGCTGGTAACTTAGCCGATAAATTAATTGAAAAGAAAACAGAAGAGGATTTTGAAAAAGTTTATGCTGCCAAAGTTCAAGGATTAGAAAACCTGCTGAATTGTGTCAATCCTCATGAACTTCAGCATTTAGTTTTGTTTTCTTCTGTCACAGGATTCTATGGAAATATTGGTCAATCTGATTACGCGATCGCTAATGAAATTTTGAATAAATCAGCCCATATTTTCAAGCAACAATATCCCTCATGTCATGTAGTGGCAATTAATTGGGGCGCTTGGGATAGTGGCATGGTGACAGCAGAATTAAAGAAGGTTTTTCAAGAGCGACAAATCGAAATAATTCCCATTGCAGTCGGGGCACAAATGCTCGTTAAAGAAATGGATCGTGCCAATCATGCAACTGCACAAGTTGTCATTGGTAGCCCACTCATTCCATTGGCTACAGAGCTAGATTCAGAACTACGAACCTATCGTATCCGTCGCCAAATGACATTGGAGGCTAATCCATTTTTACACGATCATACTATTGCTGGTTCTCCAGTTTTGCCTGCGACTTGTGCCATGACTTGGATTATCAATTCTTGTGAACAATTATATCCAGGTTATAGGTTGTTCAATTACCAAGATTTCAAAGTTTTAAAGGGGATTACTTTCAATGAAAGCTTGGCGAAAGAACACATTTTAGACATAGAAGAAATTTCCAAAATTAACCATGAAAAAATCGAACTAAAAGCAAAAATCTGGAGTAAAAATCCAGAAGGTAAAATCCATTACCATTTTAGCGCTCAACTGAATCTCCAGCGAGAAATCCCAATTGCA
This sequence comes from Desmonostoc geniculatum HA4340-LM1, assembly GCA_019359545.1. Taxonomy (GTDB): domain Bacteria; phylum Cyanobacteriota; class Cyanobacteriia; order Cyanobacteriales; family Nostocaceae; genus Nostoc; species Nostoc geniculatum. The sequence goes on from JAHHHB010000001.1 coordinate 146,044, forward strand.
CCCACCTATGAATCTCTCAATCTCGAACCAGATAATATTATCACCGCCACAGGAAAAGCTTTTTATCAAAATGGCGGAACCACATTATTTCATGGCCCAGCTTTTCAAGAAATCAAAAGAGTTTTAAACATCACTCCTGAAAAAATCACCACAGAATGTCTTTGGCCAGAACTCAGCCCACAGCAACAAGGACAATTCCCCGTCCAATGGGTGAATCCTTATACAACTGACTTGAGTATGCACGCCTTATGGGTTTGGACACAACACTTTCATCAAGAAGGTTGTTTACCTGGAAAAGTAGAAAAATTTGAACAATTTGCAGCCATACCACATAACGAAACTTTTTACGTTTCTTGTGAAGTAAAAACTAAAACACCAAGTAGTGCGATCGCCAACTTCATCATACACGATCGCCACGGAAAAATCTATTCCCAAATGCTCAACGCCCACGCCATCATTTGGTCAATGAAACTACTCAGAAGCTAATATGGGAGAATTCAGAATACAGAATACAGAATTCAGAATTAACAATGCTTGTAGCTATAGGATAGAGAAAAGATAAAAAATATCTATGTGATGAACTCTGTTTATGACAAGCATTCTGATTCCTGAATTCTGACTCCTGAATTCTTCTTTGCGCCTTTGCGCCTTTGCGTGAGCTATTTCTTTAGCAACCGCGTCTTTAAAGTTTGGGGAACAGCGTAAATCCTGCCTTTTAAACATCTCTTGCCTAATACCCAAACTCGGAGCATATCAGCAGTGGAAAAAATAGCCATCATCGGATTATCATGCCTATTCCCAGACGCAAAAAACCCCGAACAATTCTGGAATAACATCCTTAATCAAAAAGATTCCACATCCTCTGCAACAATCGAAGAAATCGGAGTAAATCCGACAATCTTTCACAATCCAGTCAAAGGTACACCAGACAAAACCTATTCCCTCAAAGGCGGGTACATCCGCAACTTTCACTTCGATCCTAGTGAATACAATCTGCCATCAGAATTTCTTACTAGCTTAGATAATACCTTCAAATGGTCATTGTATGCAGCTAAGCAAGCAATTTTGCATAGTGGTTATTGGGGTAATCAAACTGTCCTCTCAAAATGCGGCGTTATCTTAGGTAATTTGTCATTCCCAACAAAATTATCTAATGAATTATTCTCTCCAATTTACCAAAAAGCTATTACCCCTGCTCTCAGAGAACTTTTGCAAGATGAAGACCTTGATTTAGCTGCTCTGCCAACAGCAACTAAAGCGTCTTTGTACAATGCTCTGATATCTGGCTTACCAGCATCTATCATTGCTCAAGCTCTATCTTTATCCCAGATTAATTTATGTCTGGATGCTGCTTGTTCGTCATCATTTTATGCTATTAAACTAGCATCTCATTACTTATGGTCACACAAAGCTGATGTCATGTTAGCTGGAGCCATCAGTTGTGCAGATTCCCTATTTGTGCGGATGTTATTTTCTGGTGTTCAAGGATATCCAGAAAACGGCATCAGTCGCCCCTTAGATAAGTCCTCTAGAGGATTAATTCCCGCCGATGGTGTGGGGATGGTGATGCTGAAAAGATATTCAGATGCCATCAGAGATGGTGATAATATTCTCGCTACCATCTGCGGCAATGGACTTTCAAATGATGGCAAAGGTAAACATTTACTGAGTCCAAATCCTAAAGGACAAACCCTAGCTTTTGAACGAGCCTACAATGAGGCGAAAATTAGTCCCAAAACCATCGATTATTTAGAGTGTCACGCCACCGGCACCTTACTGGGAGATACAACCGAATTCAACTCCATCGAAACATTTTTTGGTCAAAATCAAGCTGCACCTCTGGTAGGTTCTGCCAAAGCAAATACTGGTCACTTGCTAACTGCTGCTGGCATGGTTGGCTTGACTAAGGTGATTTTGAGTATGTCGCATGGTGTAATTCCAGCAACCATGAATGTTTCCGAGCCTTTAGCGTCAGAAAATAGTACAATTTCCGCCGATAAAATTGTTAGAACAGCTACAGCATGGCCTAATAATAACGCACCAATTAAACGGGCAGCAATCAGCGCTTTTGGTTTTGGTGGTACTAATTCTCATCTGATTTTAGAACAAGGAACTACAACACAACCAGTTGAATTAAATGCGCCTGTTCCATCTGTCAAAATTGCGATTGTCGGCATGGATGCCTTTTTTGGTAATTGCAATGGGTTAGATGCTTTTGAACGGAGTATTTATGATGGAACCCAGCATTTTACTTCTCTACCGCCTCAAAGATGGCACGGTATAGAAAATCAAGAAAGCGTCCTGAAAGAGTACGGTTTAGCAGATGGTAAAGCACCGATAGGGGCATATATCAAAGATTTTGAAATCGATACTTTATCGTGCAAAATCCCACCCAATGAAATCGAAAAATTAAACCCCCAACAATTATTGCTCCTCAAGGTTAGCGATCGCGCCGCCAAAGATGCGAAACTACAGGAGGGCGACAATGTGGCAGTTATTGTCGCCGCCGAGACAGAATTCTCTGTGCATCAGCTACAGCAAAGATGGAATTTGTCTTGGCAGGTTAAAGACGGCTTATCCAACCAAGGAATTTCTTTGCCTGACGAACAACTGGCGCAACTGGAAACCATCGTCAAAGATAGCATTCACCAACCAGTAGAAATCGGCGAATATGTGAGTCACATCGCCAACATCATGGCAAGTCGGATTTCAGCTTTGTGGAATTTCACTGGCCCAGCATTCACCATCAGCGCCGGCGAAAATTCTACCTTCAAGGCGTTGGAAGTTGCCCAAATGCTACTCGCCACTGGAGAAGTAGACGCGGTGGTTGTTGGTGCAGTAGATTTAGCCGGTGGTGTAGAGAATGTCTTGTTCCGCAACCAATTTGCACCAATTAATACAGGTGTCAACACCTTGGGTTATGACCAACAAGCTAACGGCTGGACAGTTGGCGAAGGTGCCGGTGCTGTTGTCCTCAAACGCTACGAAGCTGCAAAACAAGACAACGAACGCATCTATGCAGTCATTGATGCTATAAGTTTCGCACAAGATAATTCTCCGAAATCTCAAAATCCTCTCTGCGCCTCTGCGCCTCTGCGTGACAGAAATCATCCTGATGCTTCATCTATCACCAACGTCTGCAAACAAGCCTTCCAGATGGCAGATATTCAACCCACAGATGTTAACTATGTAGAAGTCTTTGGTAGCGGCGTTCCCCAGGAAGATGAAGCCGAAATCACGGGTTTACTGCAAGCTTACCCGAAAGTCGGCAATGGTTTGCATTGTGCATTGGGCAGCGTCAAAGCCAATATCGGCCACACCTATACTGCATCGGGAATTGCTAGCTTAATCAAAACGGCTCTGTGTCTTTATTACAGGTATATTCCCGCCACCCCGAAATGGTCTGGTGTCAAAACACCGCAAGTATGGGAAGGTAGCCCCTTCTATGTGGCAATGGAATCAAGACCTTGGTTTGTCGATAAAGGCGCTACACGCAGAATAGCAGCAATTAATGGCATAGGGATAGATGGCAGTTACGCCCATTTAATCTTATCGGAGGAACCCAGCCAAGAGGAGCGGGACAACAGATATTTGCAGCAAATGCCTTTTCATCTGTTTCCCATAGCAGTTAGCGATCGCTCCACAATACCAGATTTGCTTAACCAACTCCAACAATCCATCGAAGCTAGTTCTGCTTTATCAGCTACCGCCAGTCAAACATTCGCTACCTTTCAACAGCATTCTCATGCAAAATACGTCTTATCAATCATAGGACGTAACAAAAAAGAACTACTCAAAGAAATTGAATCTGCCCGCAAAGGTGTAAATAATGCTTTTGAGAAAGGGACGGATTGGCAAACACCAATAGGAAGTTATTTCACCGCCAAACCATTGGGGAAAACTGGCTCATTAGCTTATGTTTATCCCGCAGCAGTCAATTCTTATATCGGCATTGGTCGCAGTGTTTTTCGTTTATTTCCCAAAGTATTTGAGGACTTAAAAAGTAACAACCTCTACAACCGGGCTGCTGATGTGGAAAAACTGGTTTATCCCAGAAGCTTACCTAAATTGACAACCAGGCAACTAGAAACACTCGAAAAGCAATTGTTAGATGATTCACTGGCAATGTTTGAAAGTGAAATCGCCTTTGCTAGATACATGACGGCAATTTTTCGAGATGATTTTCAAATCAAACCGCAATGTGTTTTTGGGTATAGTTTGGGTGAAACTAGTATGATGGTTGCCCAAGGAGTTTGGAGTGATTTTGAGGGCGGAAGTAACACCTTGAATTCATCGCCTTTATTTGGCGATAAATTATCTGGGCCGAAAAATGCTGTGCGGGAATATTGGGCATTAACACATTCACCAAACAACAATTTTTGGAATACCTATGTTCTCATGGCGACTCCCTCCCAAGTAAGAGAATGCCTGAAACATGAGAATCGTGTTTATCTAACCCAAATCAACACACCCGAAGAAGTATTAATTGCTGGTGAAGATGCAGCCTGTAAGCGAGTAATTGAAACTTTAGGTTGCAACGCTTTCCCCGCTCCCTTCGACCATGTGATACATTGTGAAGCAATGCGATCGCAGTACGAAGAAATCAAGAAAGTAAACACCTTACCATCCCAAAATCTTCCCGGCATTGTTTTTTATTCAGCCGCTGATTATCAACCAATAGTCCTTGAAAGTGATGCCATTGCTCACAACATCGCTAAAGGATTGTGCCAAGAACTTGATTTTCCGCAATTAGTTAACCGCATCTACGACGATGGAGTGCGAATCTTTCTAGAAGCAGGTGCCGGTAGTGTTTGTTCGCGGTGGATTGATAAAATTCTCAGCAACAAAGAATACATCACAGTATCTCTAAATCGTAGAGGGATGGATGACCATGCTGCAATGGTCAAAGCATTAGCAAAATTACTCAGTCATCAAGTCAACGTAGATTTATCACCACTGTACAGCAAACACCAAGAAACGACTAATAAAAGTAAAGCAACCTTGAGAACAGTTACCTTGGGTGGGAAAGTAATTGCTGCTACAATTTTGAGTGAGAAAAATCGCAAACTTGTCGAATATTTTGCCGGGAATCTTAGGAGCGATGCCTTCAAAAAACAGCATCAACATATACTTAATATCCCAGAATCCGAAATCATAGATTATCTTAACACTTCCAACGAGATAATCCAAACAGAAAGTTCTTCCCATAACATTTTGTCATTCTCCACTCAACCAGAAGAACTTCATCTGAAAAATATCATTGATAACGGTTTTGAACCGAGAGAACAATTACAATCTTCTGAGTCAACCGCAATTGAACACACAATCACTCGAAAGTTTCGTAAAATCATCCACATGTCAGATTTAAATAAATCTCAGTATCAAAAACTCAACGCTAACAACTCCAAGATAACTAAAGCACACACAGCCTTCCTACAAGCCAGACAAGAATTTAGCAAGCAAATGAGTGAAATCATTCAACTCCAATTAGCTTGCGCCCAAAACTTACTCGACGAAGAATCCAAATAATATTAGGTTCGGTTGAAGACTTATTATTAGGACTGACGCCAAGACACGGAGACGCGGGGACGCGGAGAGTTTTGAATAGTAAGTAATTATCCGAACTTGATATAAAAGTCTGACTTACAGCAGTTTTCATGTATTTAGACCACAGTATTATTTCTTACTTTGCGCCTTTGCGCCTTTGCGCGAGATAAAAATAATGTGGTTCATTTACCTAAAAATCGCTGTAAACCATCAATATCTTTCAATAAGGGAAAAACTCAAGAATAAAAGAAAAATCTCCTTCTTTTCCCTTCTCATATCAAGTCTGGCTACTTATCATTAAAATTTCCCCGCATCCCCGCGTCAGCCTAAATGATAAGTCTTTAAGCCGACATTCCTCCCCCTTCTTCTTCTTTTATAACGCTTATAATTTGAGGGACAACTGCTGTGACAACCGTAGATACGGTACTAAGTAAACACGATAATGGCCTGAACTTCTCTACTTGGTTTCATAACCAAAACCAAGTTTGTAAAGGTTCATTAGAATCTATATCTTTTGAGCAAGAAGCCATCAAAAATAAATTGATGGTATTAGATAAACCTTGCTACATCGTGAAAGTTGCTGGAAAAATCGGTGTCACAAACGAGGGGTATTTGTCCCCAACTGATAATACTACAACAACACAAATAGAACTGTTGACATTTGCGCCGCCAGTCAGAATTCAACAGTTAGGAGATCCTAATTTCCTCTCCTTTCATGGAGTAAAATATGCCTATACTACTGGTGCAATGGCTGGTGGTATCGCTTCCGAAGAAATGGTCATTGCACTAGGAAAAGCGCAAATTTTGAGTTCTTTTGGCGCAGGTGGTTTAAGTCCAGACCGTTTAGAAGCAGCCATTAACAAAATTCAACAAGCCTTACCCCAAGGGCCTTACGCATTTAATTTAATTCACAGTCCCAGCGAACCTGCAATTGAACGCCGTGCTGTAGATTTATATCTGAAATATCAGGTAAAAACAGTAGAAGCATCTGCATTTCTTGATTTGACTCCCAACATTGTCTACTATCGTGTAGCTGGCTTGGGATTAAATAACGCCAATCAAATTGAAATCAGAAATAAAGTCATTGCTAAAATTTCTCGGCGAGAAGTTGCTACTAAATTCATGCAACCAGCACCACCTAGAATTCTCAAAGAACTTCTAGAACAAGGGTTAATTACTGAGTTGCAAGCCACTCTCGCGGCTAAAGTTCCGATGGCTGATGATATTACCGTCGAAGCTGATTCTGGTGGTCATACAGATAACCGTCCCTTGGTTTGTTTGCTACCTTCTATTGTTGCTTTGCGGGATGAAATTCAAGCCCAAAATCATTACCAAATACCCATTCGAGTGGGAGTAGCGGGTGGAATTGGTACACCAGAATCAGCATTAGCTGGTTTCATGATGGGTGCTGCTTATGTGGTAACTGGTTCTATTAATCAGTCATGTGTTGAATCTGGGGCTTGTGAACATACCAAAAAATTACTAGCCCAAGCAGAAATGGCTGATATGATAATGGCGCCAGCCGCAGATATGTTTGAAATGGGAGTCAAATTGCAAGTCCTCAAACGGGGTACAATGTTCCCCATGCGAGCGCAAAAACTATTTGAACTCTATCGCGCTTATGACTCAATTGAAGACATTCCTATTGCAGAAAGAGAGAAATTAGAAAAACAAGTTTTTCGCAAAACTCTTGCTGAAGTTTGGGAAGGAACAGCGGCTTATTTGTCCCAAAGAAATCCCGAAAAATTGGGTAAAGCAGTTAATAATCCGAAGCTAAAAATGGCGTTGATTTTCCGCTGGTATTTAGGATTATCTTCTCGGTGGTCTAATTCTGGTGAAAAAGGTCGAGAAGTCGATTATCAAATTTGGTGTGGGCCGGCAATGGGTAGCTTCAATGACTGGGTACGAGGTACTTACTTATCTGACCTAAATAATCGCCGGGTAGTTGATGTTGCTGAGCAAATGATGACTGGTGCAGCCTTTTTATATCGCATCCAAAGTTTGAAAATTCAAGGGCTGCAAGTCTCTGATTATTACAGTCAGTATCACCCAGTTCGTTCTACATTAATGGAGATTTAAAAATGACTTTAAAACAGTCTTTGAGCGCAGCAGATATTCAGATATTTTTGGTATCTAACTTAGCTCAGTTGCTAGGAGTAGAAACTTCTGAAATAGATATCGAAGAAAATTTAGAAAACTATGGTTTAGATTCTGCCCAGGCAATGATTCTAGTAGGTAAATTAGAAAAATTGCTAGGATTTCAACCATCTCCCCTACTGTTATGGCATTACCCAAGTATTGCAGCACTTTCACAGCGTTTAGCTGAAGAAGTGCAAGAAGATTCAGGGATTCAAGATACAAAGGTGGCATCTTCTAACGCTAATACTGCCCCCGTGTTTTTAGATTTAGGTGTCGAGGCTGTTCTCGACCCCACCATTCATCCCGGTGCTGCTTCTAATCCACCTGTAGGTGAACCTAAAAACATCTTTTTAACTGGAGGAACAGGCTTTTTAGGAGCTTTTGTCATCCGGGAATTACTACAAGAAACCAACGCGGATATCTATTGTTTAGTCCGTGCTGATAATGCTGAAGCCGGCAAGACTAAACTGCAAAATAATCTGCAACAATATGCAATTTGGCAGGAAGAGTTTAATTCTAGAATTATTCCTGTTGTCGGCGATTTATCTTTGCCATTATTAGGTCTTGGCTTAGAACAATTTCAAATCTTAGCTGCCAAAATTGATAGTATCTATCATAGCGGTGCTTTGTTGAATTATGTTTATCCCTACTCGGCATTAAAAGCTGCTAACGTTCTGGGAACTCAAGAAGTTTTAAGATTAGCTTGTCAAATTAAAGTCAAGCCTGTACATTACGTTTCTAGTGTTGCTGTTTTTGAATCACCTGCTTATGCTGGTCAGGTTGTCAAAGAACAGGATGAATTTAGTCATTGGGAAGGTATTTATCTTGGTTACTCTCAAACAAAATGGGTAGCTGAAAAGTTAGTGAAAATCGCTCGTGACCGAGGACTTCCTGTAACTATCTATCGCCCACCTCTGATTTCTGGAGACAGTAAAACAGGCATTTGTAACACACATGATTTTATCAATTTGATGGCCAAAGGCTGTCTACAAATGGGAAGTTTTCCCGATGTAGAATATATGTTAGATATGTCTCCCGTAGACTATGTTAGTAAAGCCATTGTCTATCTATCACGCCAAAAAGAATCTATAGGTAAGGCTTTCCATCTACAACATCCCCAACCTGCGCCTTTAAAAATCTTAGTTGACTGGATACGTTCTTTTGGTTATTCAGTTGAGATGATTCCCTACGAAAAATGGCAATCAGAGTTAGTCAATAATGTGTCTTCTGTAGACAATCCTTTATACACTCTGCGACCCTTTTTACTGGAACGCTGGTCTGATGAACAACTGACTATTCCTGATTTATACTTGCAAGCTAGAAGACCCCATATTAGCTGCCAAGATACCCTCCATGCACTAGCAGGAAGTTCTATTGTTTGTCCGACCATTGACTCTCAATTGTTTATGACTTATACTGCCTATTTGATTCAAACAGGTTTCTTGAATATCGCTTAGAAACCCAGGCAATTTTAGATTTTAGATTTTGGATTTTGGATTGATTATTCAAAATCCAAAATTTAAAAATGTCTGAACAGAAGCGAATTTATACTCTGAAGCTTGAAGAATAAGTATGAAATATTACCATTGCCAAACTCTATCCATGAAAGGGTAGAGTTTTCGCTAATTCTGTTAGCGCAGCGGGGCGTAGCCCATTTTGACTCCTGTTCTATAAATGTAAATTTTAAAATTAACATCTTGACAAAAAAAACAGTATACAATGGTTGATGTAGGACATTAAACTTTGAATTTACCGATTTTTGTTTCTTAATCAATATGTGTATGTAGAGGGTGTCTCTTGATTTTCCCTTGTACATCAACGCTTAATTGGTAATTCCAAAGCAAATTACAAATTATTTTGACTCAAGACGTTTATCGTAGATTGAGATATTACGCGTACTTAATTGTAGAACAAGAACCACTGTCAATGCAAAGTAGTTTCATTCAGTTGAATTCACCAACATTCTTACATGAACACAACACATCAAGCACAGAGCAAAAAAACTGCTCTTATTACTGGAGCAGCAAGTGGAATTGGTTACGAATTAGCGTGTATTTTTGCTGCTGATGATTACAATCTTGTCTTGGTAGATAAAAATGGGCTAAAGCTAGGAGAAATTGCAGATAAATTTCAGTCTAAATTCGGAAATTTCGTCAAAGGTATTGTTAAAGATTTATCGATATCAACCTCTCCAGAAGAAATTTTCACAGAATTGCAACAAGCCAATATTAAGGTTGATGTATTGGTAAATAATGCTGGATTTGGTATTTATGGATTATTTCAGGAAACCAATCTAGCTGCTGAGTTGGAAATGCTACAAGTAAATTTGGTGTGTCTCACCCATTTAACTAAGCTATTTCTCCAGGATATGGTTAAGCAAGGTGAAGGAAAAATATTAAACGTCGCCTCGGCTGCTGCTTTTCAACCAGGGCCTTTGATGGCGGTTTATTTTGCGACTAAGGCTTATATCTTATCGTTTTCAGAAGCGATCGCCAATGAATTAGAAGGCACTGGCGTCACTGTGACAGTTCTTTGCCCAGGTTCCACAGAATCAGCCTTTCATCAAAGAACGGGAATGGCAGACTCTAAGCTGCTCAAGGGTAAGAGAATGATGGATGCACAAACAGTAGCCGAAATCGGTTATCGCGCCCTAATGAGAGGCAAAACCATTGTCATTCCTGGTTTGATGAATAAACTACTAGCAAAAAGCGTCAGATTTGTACCTAGAAGAATCGTGACAAAAATTGTCAGAAATATGCAGGAAGAGAAGTAGGGGAGATGGGGGGATGGGGAGATGGGGAGATGGGGAGATGGGGAGGCAGGGGGAGAAATAATAACCAATGCCCAATGCCCATTAATACTCCCAACATTTTAAGTTGCAGCCCAAATTCGCTACAGCAACAGCAGCAACATAATTATTGGCAGGTACTAATTCAAAAAGACTCCAGTTTTCTGACATCTGTAACTTGGCTGGTTCTGTGGGAGTGAGGAACACTTCAACTTCCTCTAGCTGGGATATTCCGTCTCCAGTTGCTTTTAAATAAGCTTCCTTGCAAGTCCAGTAACGGAAAAATACCTCTTGCTGTTGGTTTGAAGGGAGCGATCGCAACATTTCATATTCTCTCGTTAAAAAGAACCGTTTGGCAAGAGCTTCCAAATCTGAAACCGGACGAATATATTCTAAATCTACACCAATTTCGCGCTGACAATTCACTGCACACAAACCTAATTCTTGGGAGTGAGACAAATTAAACTCTAGTCCACTGTCAGCAAATGTCTCTGCTAATACTGGTTTGCCACGCTGTTGATAATTAAACTTAACTTCTGATGGCTTTATATTTAAGTAACGACCTAATATACTTCGCAGAATGCCACGCCCAGCGATGAAACGCTCCCGATGTTGCTGAAAATAAAATCGTTCAGCGCGAGCAATTTCATCATTGGAAAGGGTTGCTATTAAATGTTGCAACTGTGGTTCTGGTTGCTCAAGATTTATGCGCCAGAGATGAATTTCATCCGGTAATAAATTTAAATTTGTTGGTGCAGGTAGCCAGAGATGATGGATAGCAGTCATTGAGTTAGAAAGTCAAAGGAGTTGTACTCTAGTAGTTTCTTTAATTACGACAATTATTCGCAATATTATACTAATGTGCTATGCCAAAGCAATCGCCTCGCATGTTCACAGCTTTCTCGGCTACCAGCCGTTTGCAGTGTTGCAACTAACCGCGCTCGAAAAATCACACCTTTGCTATCTTAAATTTTTCCATCCAGCTTTAGTAAATTTGCAAAAAGATATATGAACTATTCATGTTTAGCCAAAAATTTCAATCTACTTAAGGATATATTCTTACAAACATGACCTTATAGAAAGTTCAATAAAGGAAAATCATTTTTAAATTTATAGTCGCAAGTAATAGTCAAAAAATTTCTTCTTAAAAAAATAAATATAAAACCTAATGTTTTGCACCCTCAGCACGTGCGATCGCGCTCACTATAAAATTAAACCTGTTTTTACTAAAATCTGCCAAAAGAGTTATTAGATGTTAAGTCAGGCTGTAAACACAACTACTGAATACTGAGTTACAGTAGCTGGGATCGCTTATGCTGCTCAATATCATAATTTATTACTCTAAATGTACGTACTTTTTTATTACTCTAGAAGTACGATACTTCACACAACGTTAAATCCTCTGAAAGAGGATATGTTAAAACCCTTGACAGAGAATAGCAAATTTTATTTTGGTTAGAACTTAGCTATTACAGTATTACTCAAAGGAACTACGAATAATGTCTGCAACTATTTTGGCAGAGCCTAAGTTTTATAATGGTCACATAGTAAGTTTTATGGGTGGGGAAGGCGTCATCAAAAACTACCGATTTGAGTCAGGTAGCTGGGAATATTTAGTGGAAATGCCTATGGGACCTGAACCAGAAATGGGTCGGGTCGGTTATGAAACCATGATTTGGCTATGTGAACTAGATATTTATTCACTAGTAAATAATTTTTCTCATAAAGTGTTAAATCTGGAACAAAAAAACCTTGCTAAAGCTTGTTAAAAAGCTATTAGAACTAATTTGTTTTAGAGATAGTGAGGATAAATGATCGCTAATTTTGGATACCTTGCATTTTTTGTGGTGCTATTGACAGCGCTACTATCAGCAATTAAGCAAATGAGCGTTGCTTTGGATGAACTAGATATTGAGCGCTTTACTCTCTGGACAGGTATTGCTTCTGTCATTGCTGGTATACCAACTATATTGTGGTAATACTTTATTATTGAGCTTTTTGGCAATTTTTGTGTAAATATGGAACGTCAAAAACGAACATACCAGCGCTGACTATTCACTTCTCAATCTTATACAACTGCCTGTTGAAAAACTGAATGTAGTCACTTTATTTCAAGCAATAGGATTACATCCGTCGAGTATTCTAGCAACTAGAATATCGTCTCACCTACTACTCTGTTCGCTTTTGCTCCAACCATTGTAAAATCCGATTCCATGCCCACCAAATATCAGGGTCTTTTATTTGCCGTTGGCACTCTTTACTACTCAAATAGCCAACATGACCGCCGTACTGAGTCAGTAACAAATCTATTGCCGGATTATTATCACAAGCAACTTGTAATTCTGGTATGATAGCTGGGTCAAAAAGTGGGTCATCGGCGGCATAAATAATCAAAGTTGGTTTTGAGATTTGCGGCAATATTTTTAAAGCACTACTAGCTTGGTAATATGCTTCCACAGAAGAAAAACCTAGTCGGTTAATTACCAATTCATTGTCAAATCCCCAGATGCTATTCGCCCGTTCAATTGCCCCAGCGTCAAAGCTTCCAGGATGTGCATCATGTAGTCGCCACGCCAGTTTTTTTAAATCCCTGGCAATTCCTGCTTCCAAATATCTGCCAAAAGGTTTTGTAACCAGATAAGATAGCGATCGCTCTGAATCCAAACTCGGACAAATTACCATACCACCACCAATATCGCCATCTTCTAACCCTAAATCTTCATACTCCTTAATTACTTCCCCAGCAACTTTTACCCCCCACAGCGCTAATTGTCCCCCTAAAGAAAACCCTGTAAACCAAAATTTCCCCGGACATCCCATAGCCTTAGCAGCCGCCGCGATGCGAACATAATCTTCCCCCTCATAAAGACCATCGGAAGTTAAAGTCGGCGACAATTCGGCTGTTTTGCCGTGGGCACGCCAATCAAATAACACCACAGCATATCCTTGAGCGAAAGCTTTACGTCCCAGCACCCTCAAATACCATTGAGTTTCTAACTCTCCCGTAATCCCATAAGTACCAATAATCGTACTATGAGCATTTTCAGGAATGGCAACCAAGCCAAAAATTGGCACACCTTGGGCACCGATAAAGATTTGTTTGTGATAAGAAGGTTCTGGATCTTGAGTTTTAGTTTCCCAATAACGCTTGCCCCACAAAGCGGTGTATACAGTCATGATCACACCATTTTGTAAAAACCAAGACGGATTGTAGGGGGGAGTATAACACATCATAGACTATAAGATTTCGTTTAATTGAGTCTTGATTTCACCGTCATTTAATCTTAATATTTATGTAAGATTTAAAATCTTTTTTAGAAACCATTCAAAAATCTTTGTATCTATCAAAGGTTGTTATTTATCCTTAATAAGTAGTAATAATTTTTTAAGAATGCCGAGGATTCTTGTCATAGACGATGACCCAGCGATTTCAGAACTAGTTGCCGTCAACTTGGAAATGGCTGGCTACGATGTTAGTCAAGCTGAAGACGGCATCAAAGGTCAAGCGCTGGCTCTCCAGCTACAACCAGACTTGATCATGCTCGATCTGATGCTGCCCAGAGTAGATGGGTTTACAGTTTGCCAACGCCTGCGCCGGGACGATCGCACCGCCGAGATTCCCGTGTTAATGTTGACGGCGTTGAGCCAAACTCAGGACAAGGTGGAAGGCTTTAACGCTGGCGCAGATGACTACCTCACCAAGCCCTTTGAAGTTGAAGAAATGCTAGCACGGGTGCGGGCACTTTTGCGGCGTACCGATCGCATTCCCCAAGCAGCCAAACACAGTGAAATTCTCAACTACGGCTCACTCACCCTCGTTCCCGAAAGATTTGAGGCCATATGGTTCAACGAAACAGTGAAATTGACTCACTTGGAATTTGAGCTACTTCACTGCTTACTGCAACGCCACGGTCAAACAGTTTCCCCCAGCGAAATCCTCAGAGAAGTTTGGGGCTACGATCCTGATGACGACATTGAAACAATTCGAGTCCATATTCGTCACCTAAGAACCAAGCTAGAACCAGATCCCCGCCATCCCCGCTACATCAAAACAGTGTATGGTGCTGGATACTGTCTGGAGTTACCGAGTATACCTCCAGCCGCAGAGGGAGCTTCTGTAACAGTGGTGGAATAAAATCACCGCAGCAATTCTGAGTGGTGAGTTATTGCTGGGATTTTCCAATGTGTAGAGACGTTGCATTGCAACGTCTCTACATTTATGGAGGCAAATTATAGCGTTTCTCGCTAAATATGTATTTCCTGGATACTAATCACCGTAGGAACAATATCCACCGTAGGGGCAATTCATGAATTGCCCCTACGGTGATTGAACAAGTGGAAGGTTATTCAAAGGCTTCGCAGAGAACGGTTTGCATGAGGTCTTCTGCGAGTTGTTTCCGGTGTTTGATTTGTTGTTCTAGTTGGTCAATTATTTTCATCAAATAATCGACTTTTTCAGCGATCGCTTTTTGTTCCGCAAGGGGAGGGAGGGGAATTCTAAAAGATCGGATTCTGCCTAGATTATAGTTACCCGCAGAAGTACCACTACTTGAAATATTGCCTTTTGCATATTGAACACCATAGGGAGAGTTACAAACAATTGCTAAATAATCAGAATTTGTTAATTCCCTAAAAACTTTAACCAAACCTAAACTTACATAAAAAGCAAATTCAATATCCTGATCTAAAACTGCGGTTTCACCAATACCCGCGCCAACACGGGCAATCAACAAATCCCCTTTTTCTGGAGCTCTATTCTTTATGTAATCTAAAAAAGCTTGTTCTGTAATATAACGATGATTTTCTGGAATAAATCTAAATGGCTTTACGTTTTGAGCAGATAAAAAAGTCTTACCATGACTTACATAATTTGGTGTTTGATGAGTCCCATCGGTAATTTGCTTGGTTATGTCTCCTAAAAATGGATTTTCCCAAGTATGAGGTATTAGCAGACTACTTTCTGAAATAGAATCTTGTCTTGTTTCCTTTTTGAGTTTTCCGTCAGCAATTAATTGTTGTTTTTCGCCTTTAATTTTGGCTAGGAGTGCGGCTGCGTCGGTGTCTGGGTTGCCCTTTTGCATTGGGTGGCGATCGCGCCATTCTGCCGTGAGTTTACCTGCGATCGCTTCTTGTAAAATCGCCTGTTTCAGTTGATAAATATATTTTTCTTGATTATCGAACTCTTGAATTAGTTGGTGATTAAATTTCTGTACTTTATTAAACAAAAAAATGAAGTTTTTTTGCTCATTAATGGGAGGGATTGGAACTTCTATTTTTGCAATATCCTTTACTGCAAGAGATACATTAGCAGCACCTCTCATTAAAGGAACTATTTTGATATCCTTATAAAACAATAAATATTGATGTAAAAAAGCAGCAGAAATATCTGTATTATTTTTTGGAATAATTGCAGCTAAAATTGTTCCAAGAGCAAATTTACCTTCCTGATAATGAATATAATTAAGACTTTTTTTTCCGTGACCGCTTGAAGAGACAAGAGGAATGCAGACGGCTTGGGTATCAAATTGATAGGTTGCCGATGTTTTTCGCTCTTTTCCCGTTGTCACAAGAGGATATTCTCCAGGAATTGCACTGATAATTCCTGTTTCGCCTTTTTGAATATCACAGAGTTCACCAATTGTTTTTTTCGGATATTTTTTCATCAATTTATTGTTTTTATAGTCATCACTGTAGGGGCAATTCATGAATTGCCCCTACGGCGACAATTCATTTTTTAACATATCTAAAAGTTCATCACTCTTACGAAAAGAATCATGCAACATTCCCAATAACTCTGCCGAACTATAACCCCTTTCTTGTGCGGAAACATGGGGATTTTTCACATCTAAATTAAATCCGTTTTTCTCTAAATCCGCAAAACTCACCCGCCATGCTTGCTCATTTTCCTCTCGCTGATGCCACCATGCCTTCAGAGAATTAAACTCATTTTTATTAATTGGTTTCGTCTTAGAATACGCCTTCACCCCTTCCGGTAATTGATGTTCCCAATACCAGATTTCGCCGGTAGGGGGCAATTTATGAGGTAGGGGCAATTCATGAATTACCCCTACTGTGTATAGTGTTTTCCATATTGTAGGGTGAGCATCTTGCCCACCCTACCTTCTCAATTATCCTTCCAATGCCTTAGCAGTTTTCTCCTTATCCAACTTGAGAATCAACACACCCAAAGGTGGTAGACACAAATCCAAGGAATAAGAACGACTGTGCAAAGACCAATCATCTGTCCACTTACCGCCTAAGTTGCCCATATTACTGCCGCCATACTGACGCGCATCACTGTTGAACAACTCAGTATAAAATCCCTTTTCCGGGACACCGATACGGTAGTGAGAATGGGGTTGCGGCGTGAAATTGCAAACCACGATCGCAAAATCATCAGAATCTTTGTCGCGTCTGATAAAGGAAACCACGCTATGGCGGTTATCGCTACAGTCAACCCACTCAAACCCAGGTTCGGCAAAATCTTGGGTGTATAAAGTTGGTTCACTGCGGTAGAGATGGTTCAAATCCTGGAAAAATGTTTTTAACTGTTGATGGGCTTCATATTGTAATAAGTGCCACTCTAAGTCAGCCCAAACATTCCACTCACTCCACTGCCCAAACTCCATGCTCATAAACATGGTTTTCTTGCCTGGGTGAGCGAACATGTAACTAAACAAACAACGCACATTAGCGAACTTCTGCCATCTATCCCCCGGCATTTTGCCGATGATATTGCTCTTGCCATGTACCACTTCATCGTGGGACAAGGCTAGCATGAAGTTTTCACTGTGGTTATACCACATACTAAAGGTGATGTTGTTTTGGTGGAATTGACGGAACCAAGGATCCATGCTGAAGTAGTCCAGCATATCGTGCATCCAGCCCATGTTCCACTTCAAGTTAAAGCCCAGTCCGCCTGTGTAGGTAGGCCAAGATACCATTGGCCAAGAAGTGGATTCTTCGGCAATTGAAAGAATTCCAGGGAAATAGCTGAAGATAATGTGATTGACTTGACGCAGAAAATCTGCTGCTTCTAAGTTTTCTCTGCCGCCGTATTGGTTGGGCAGCCATTCTCCTGGTTTGCGGCAATAGTCATTGTAGAGCATCGAAGCCACAGCATCGACACGAATTCCATCAATGTGGTACTTATCAAACCAGAACAGGGCATTGGCTGCGAGGAAATTACTAACTTCATGACGACTGTAGTTGAATACCAAAGTACCCCATTCCTTGTGTTCGCCTTTGCGGGGGTCTGCGTGTTCGTATAAGTGGCTACCATCAAAGAATGCTAAACCATGACCATCTTTAGGGAAGTGACCAGGAACCCAATCCACAATTACGCCTATATCATTTTCGTGACATTTGTCAACAAAATACATGAAATCTTCGGGCGTACCAAAACGGGAAGTGGGGGCATAGTACCCAGTTACTTGATAACCCCAAGAACCATCAAAGGGATGCTCGGCAATGGGTAGCAATTCTAGGTGGGTGTATCCCAATTCTTTGACGTAGGGAATGAGCCGGTCTGCCAGTTCCCGGTAAGTTAGGAAACGTGCGCCGGGTTTGAGTTCCGAAACGATAACTACAGGTTCAGTTTCACCATTCGCTAATTTAGCTGGTTCGGCACTAGAAGCGTGTAACCAAGAGCCTAAATGCACTTCATAGACAGAAACTGGCTGGGTGAGGGGGTCCGTGTGACGCCGTTTTTCCATCCAGTCTTTGTCGTTCCAACTGTAAGTATCTAAATCAGTAACAATGGATGCCGTTTTTGGGCGGGCTTCCTGCTGGAAACCGTAGGGATCGGATTTTTCGTAAATGTGACCTTCAAAATTTTTGATTTCATATTTGTAATGCTCGCCCACTCCGATTTCTGGAATGAACAATTCCCAAATCCCGGTAGCGCCTTTACGCATCTGGTGTTTGCGCCCATCCCAGAGGTTAAAATCTCCCAAAAGTGAAACATTCCGAGCATTGGGCGCCCAAACGGCAAAATAAACGCCCTTAACACCGTCGATTTGGGTGGGGTGCGCTCCCAGTTTCTCGTAAATTCGATGATGATTGCCTTCAGCAAACAAATGCAAGTCAAATTCTGTCAAGCGGGGAGAATGGAAAGCATAGGGGTCATAGGTGACACGCTCATGTTCTCCTTCTTTAATCCGTAACTGGTAGTTTGTCAGTTCTGCGGTTTCAATGGTGCATTCAAAAAAGTTGGGATGATGCACTGTTTGCATTGGGTATTCTTTCCGTTGTTCAGGAAGAACTACCCATGCTGCACTTGCGTTTGGTAGGTAGGCTCTCACAGCCCAGACAGTTTTGCCATCTTGTTCTATGGGATGAGAGCCTAGTATTTCAAAGGGATCGTGATGCTGATTCCAAACGATACGGTTAACCTGTTCAGGAGCGATCGTGGTCATGGACATGAAGCTACCTAAGTGTAATAACGTGATTGACTAAACGTACTTTTTTAATATCTATATATATTCTTTACATTTATTTGCAAATTTGTCGCCACCGTTATCCTACCTCAGAATGAGTCATCTGTTTTTTGGGGTATGGGGTATGGGGCATTGGGCATTGGGCATGGGGCATGGGGCATGGCGAGTGCGGATGCAAAGACGCTCTGATGCGGGGAATAACCAATGACTAATGACAAATTTATTAAAAATTTAAAAATGGGAAAAACTGAAGTAAGGTTTTACGTAGGCGAAGCAAGAAAATTTGGTCACGAATTTTGGGGTCTAGTTTTGGCGGCGGTACTACTTGCAACTGTTCTTGTAACTGGGCATATTCGGCAGCAGTCAGGAATTTTCCATCGATGGGCGATCGCGCCTCTATGATAATCTGTGTTCGTAATATCTCTTCTGGCGTATCCTCTGGTGGCGGTAATGCTATTACTGCCGATCCCCAATAGCTACTTAAAAAGATAAGTGTTGCACTAGTTACAAAAAAACTCAATAATTTTACTATTTTTTTGATTTTAACTTTCACCATCTCTCCAACTGTATTTACAACGCAGCATGAAAATCTGTTTTTCCGACGCCCAATGGCGCGGCACAAGTCGGGAGACTTAGCTCCCCAATACCGCATCCCAATAAAAATCTGGCAATATCAAGAGACATCACCAGGTTTGATTTTTTGATACATGATAAATTGTTTTGTCCTTTGAAGATTCAGTAATTTAAGCCATTTTACACTAGTGTCCTTTATCGAACAGAATAGAGGCGTCAGTCGTCACAATTCAGCAATGTTTTCTGTATGACTGGCGGATAGCGAGTCCGCGAGCGTCAAGATTGCTGACTCCTGAATTCTGACTTCTGAATTCTTCTTTAATTACTGACCTAGTTAGCTGGTGCTTGAGCAAGCTCTTATACAGCGCTACAAACATATACTGACCATTCAAACATCCTGAAAAGCTTGGTTAATAGGCTTTGGCATTTGAACAATGTTGAAGAAGCCTGAGTTTCAGGCTTCTTTAATGGCTATAAAATTTCGTACTCCTGGGTCGAAGCAGGCTAGACTGAGCATCTTTGCCAGGAGACGGGTACAGAACTTGGGAATTTTGAATTTTTGGAGAAGTCGGAGATAAGCTTTGCTTAAATCTCAACTTCAGTGATTTTGTCTACTCTACAAAGGAGCAAGCTAGACCTGCATTTCCCACAAAAGCTGTACAAAGCTCTCACACTCCAACACACAGGTGCAGGTTTTTATGTGAACTTGATTCATTCAAGTTATGTGGTGAGTAACTCTGTCAGGAAGCTATTCTGGGCTGATTTGAACTCAATTTTAGAGCGCCTTATTTAGGAGTAGCAGTCGGAGTAGCTGCGGGAGTAGCTGGGGGAGTAGCAGGAGGCGCGTCTGTCGGTTCACCTGTAGCCGCTGGAGTACTAGTAGTACCACCACCACCTTCACCGCCACCTTCACAGGCTCCCAGAATTGCGGCCAGACTTAACATTAGAGCCAAACCAAAGATTTTTGTTTTCATAACTCCTCTTTCACCAATTGTGGCTAGAAAAATTTTTCGCCTGTTGAATACGATACCGTATTTATCGCTTTTTTTTAAATGTTGTAAGATTACATACTTAAAAAAAACAACCCTTTGGGGTATTCTTTTTAAAATCAAGTATCATACTTTATAGCGCTTTGCGAGTCATTTGTCAGTAGTCAGTAGTCAGTTGTTGAAAGGATCTGGTTTAATACCCCATCCCTTTATGGGTGGTTTTTACAAATCTTTGCCACTGACCACTGACCACTGACCGCTGACAAAACTCCACCCATAAGGGGATGGAGTTTTTTATTTTTTTCACAGAGTATTGCACCTTTCTGCTCCCCGTTGCCATACTTTAGGTGCGATATCTAAACAGCAAGCTATCCAGCTTATAATCGGTGACTGCAAACATTGCAATATCTAGGGGATACAAACATTGATATAGCTAGCTATTAGAACAGTTAAAAGGGTGTAGTCTGTTATGTGTGTTTGTTGCATAGAAGGGTATTTTAACCTGAGCAAAAACAGGCAATCAATTGAAAGTAAAGTATTTTTCATCTAAAAAAATTTATGGTTGTCGATCGCAAATCAGCTGTTTCTACAAGGGGTACTTGGTTTTGGCGAGATTCTATTCTTTCTTTGGGGAGGCGACGACGTTCTGCGCGTCTGGAGTCAGCAGCCCAGAGTAGTTCTATACCTACTACCCAAGCTGCACCACTATCCTCTGGAAGACGAAAGCGTTCCTTAAAAAATTTATCGGTTTCTTCCACAAATGAGGCAGTTAAGCCCAAATCGATGAAAGAGTTGGGCAGACAACAACTGCCAAATCTCAATGACCAATCGAATCAAACTAACAACAGTCCGGAGACTGGTTTTCTTGGTCTTCCCATGATGCCTGGTTCTGGAGCAACACCATTATGGTTGCTACGTTTGTACACTTTTCATCGTTATTCGTCAGTTTTGGCGTTTTTGTTAGTAGCAGCGACACTTGCGGTTTATGGCTGGACAGTATATTCTCAAGAGCTTTGGAGTCAGTCATATCGCAGGCTGCAAAATCTCCAACGTCATGAGCGGCTATTAACGACAACTAACGCGACGCTGACAAACAAAATGGCACAGGAAGCAGAACAGCCAACAACAGGTTTAGTATCGCCAACTCCTGAAGGAATGATTTTCTTACCTCCAGCATCTTCTAATTCTCAATCAGCATCGTCTAACACAAAGCCAAATCCACAAACCCAACAACAAACACTCTCGCCGCTGGGATATTAAGGTCAATAGTCATTTGTCATTTGTCATTGGTCATTGGTCATTTGCAAAGGACGAACGACAAAGGACAAATGACAAAGAACAAAGGATAAACCCAATGCAAAAGTCACCAAGCAAAACAAAATTCGCAAAGTTTCGGAGTCCAGCATTCACAAGGCGACAGAGGCGTTCTCAACGAGGTTTTTTGGGGAAATTTGCGTCTAATATCCAAGAGCAAACATCTAATACCAAGTCCCGACTGTTTATTGTGTGGGGCGCATTAATGGCAGCAGGGTTGGGATTGGGTGTTAACTTGTATAACCTGCAAATTGTCCGGGGACCAAAGTTAACAGAGCAGGCGCGAAATCAGCAAATGGTGAATTTGCGACCTTTTATGCCCCGTCGCCCGGTGGTAGATCGCAATAATAATATGTTGGCCATTGACCGTCCTGTATATACTGTGTACGCTCATCCCAAGTTGTTTGATAAGTCTAATGAAGAGATAGCAGAGCAACTTTCCCCAATATTGGCGAAAGATGCTCCTGAACTGGTGAAGACTTTTGAGAGCAAAAAAAGCGGGATTGTGCTTGCCCCAGCGATGCCGGAAGAAATTGTCGATCGCATCACCTCTTTGCGCTTAAATGGTTTAGAGTTGATTCAAAAATACTCCCGATTTTACCCTTCAGACGATTTGGCTGCTGATGTGGTGGGCTACGTGAATGTTGACCGTCGTGGTCAGGCTGGTGTGGAATATTCTCAAGAAAAGTTGCTAGAACGTTCTGTGCAAACGGTGCGTCTCAGTCGAGCAGGTAACGGCGCCCTAATGCCAGATCATGCCCCTGAAGGTTTTTTACATTTTGATGATTTGCGGCTGCAACTGACTATTGATAGCCGTTTGCAACGAATTGCCCGCACTGCTCTTAAGCAAAAGATGGACGAGTTTAAGGCTAAACGCGGGGCGGTAATTGTCATGGACGCATTGGATGGTTCCTTACTGGCTCTGGTTTCTCAGCCCACTTATAACCCTAATGAATACGGCAAAGCTGATATTTCACTGTTCAAAAACTGGACGGTGGCGGATCTTTATGAGCCGGGATCGACTTTCAAGCCTTTGAATGTGGCGATCGCTCTGGAAAATGGTGTCATTAAACCAGATGATATATTTAATGACTCTGGTTCTATTCGCGTAGCTAATTACACCATCAAAAATGCGATGAACAATGGTTATGGGCGAATCAGCATCGCTCAAATCCTGCAAAATTCTAGCAACATTGGTATGGTGCAAATGATCCAGCGATTAAAACCTGCAATATACTACAACTGGCTGGAACGTTTGGGACTAGGACAAAAAGTTGATACAGATTTACCTTTTGAAGTTGGTGGTAGGCTCAAAAGTCAAGAGGAATTTATCACTTCGCCAATTGAACCAGCGACTACTTCCTTTGGGCAAGGCTTTTCGATGACACCGATACAGCTGGTACAGATGCACGGCGCTTTAGCCAATGGCGGGAAATTGGTTACACCCCATGTAGTCCGGGGTCTGATTGATACCAAAGGACAAATCCATGATTCACTCCCTCGCACCATACCGCGCCAAATTTTCTCAGCCGCAACAGCCCAAAAGGTAGTAGAAATGATGGAAACTGTTGTTTCTGAAGGCACTGGGAAAGTGGCACAAATTCCGGGATATCGCATCGCTGGCAAAACCGGTACTGCCCAAAAAGCCAGTCCCAATGGCGGTTACATCAAGGGGGCAAGAATCACTAGCTTTGTAGCTATTTTACCAGTGGAATCTCCTCGCTATGTAGTGTTCGCATTAGTAGATGAACCAAAAGGAGAAAATGCCTATGGTTCTACCGTCGCCGCCCCAATTGTGAAGTCGGTGATTGAAGCGCTGATTCCTCTGGAAGAGATTCCGCCAAGTAAGGCGATGGATTGAGGGGCAGGGGGCAGGGGGCAGGGGGCAGGGGGCAGGGAAGAAGCCCCTACCCTCTGCTCCCAGCAAGAACTGCTCCCTTGCCTCTTCCCCATGCCTCATGCCAAATCCCTTTCTAGGCTTAATCTTTGTTTATAACCAGGGAAAGAGGTACATAACACTACTCGTGTGGAAACCTAGATATTAGAGGTGAAGCTGATTTTTCACTTTTTAAAGCTACTGAAGATTCCATGCAAAGCAATATAGTTATATTCCCTAACGCTGGGGCTGGGAAAAAGAATACGCAAACAGAAGAAATAACAGTTACCAAGTATAACCGTGCTGAACAGCAATTTATAGAACTGCTAGCAATGGAGGATTTGGACAATCAACTGGATATAGAACCTGCTAAAGCGAGTGAGTTTCAACAGACGCTTTCTATGGCAATTGGGGCTGCTTATGGAAACGATCGCTCTGATGAACAGGCTCACCTTTTTCTCCAACGGATACTTTATCGAATTAATCGGCTAAACCTGTTTTGGTACGATGATTTACATAATTATACCAATGAGCGATCGCTTTATTTGTACTCATGTCGTGACCAAATTGAAGCTGCTTGGCAAAAGTGGGAACTTGCACAATTTGATGTAGCTGCACTGCAAGAATTGGATGCCAAACAAGCTTTAATTGAGCGTGCATCTACTGATTTAAATCCGCCATTATCGCCAGATAGCCGCTATATTCGTGAGGAAATGACCGAAACTGGCTATGGTCACTTGCTAGCGATCGCTTCTTTTGATGGCTTGGTTGAAGCTAGCCGTCTTTCTCGGATTTTGGGTGGTGCTGCGAATGAAGTGCAGTGTACGCTGGTGCGTGTACTACTAGAAGAATACGGCAATGGTCGTTTATCTCGCAAGCACTCTACATTTTTTGCCCAAATGCTTGCTGAATTTGGGATGAATACTCAACCAGAAGGATATTTTGATTTAGTACCTTGGGAAGTCCTAGCTTGTGCTAATCATAATTTTCTACTCACTGAACGCAAACGCTATTTTCTACGCTACAGTGGTGCGCTGACATATTTTGAGGTGGCTGGGCCTGCGGCTTATAGAAACTATCTTGCAGCAGCGCAACGGCTAAGACTCTCAGAAGCAGCAATGGGTTATTGGGAATTGCACATCAGGGAAGATGAACGCCACGGTCGTTGGATGTTAGATGATGTGGCTTTGCCTTTAGCAGAACGATATCCCAATGATGCATGGGAACTGCTGCTTGGCTATGACCAGGAAAAACTAATGGGCGATCGCGCCGCCGGTGCTGTTGTGCGATCGATACGCCAAGCAGAACAAACTACTTTACTAAGCTAATAAATCCCAAAAATTAGAAATGAAAAAAGAATTCAGAATTCAGAATTCAGAATTCAGCAATCTTTATGGTGGGGGACTTAAACCCAGTTATTCAGACGCGACTCGAAAATACTCACTCTAAGCGTTGCCATGCCGTTCGCGTTAGCGTTTCCAAAGGAGAAGGCTTTACGCTACGCTATCCGCCAGTCATACAGAATTCATTCTGACTCCTGACTCCTGAATTCTTTCTTGTTAAAAATAGCAGGTTCTTTTTTAGCATTTTTAATTTGGCAATCTCAGCCATTTTATCGCTAATTTGCCTGCTAATTAATTTCTTTAGCAAACAATTTCTTGCTAAAGGAACAGTTTTTATTGCCTTGATACAAGGTAGTAAATAACTTTTTGTTGAAGTAATCATACCTTATTGTTGAGCTAAAGTCAAATGAAAGACATCTTTGTTTGTCCTGAAGAATCTAATTTTTATTCCAACTGCTTAGAAAATTTTGTAATTAGAAATTGTCATGAATATGAATCCATCGTTGAATTTGGTTCTGGAGATGGTAGTCCTGTAATTAATTCTTTGCTGAGAAACAATTTTCATGGAGTAATCCAGGGATTTGAATTAAATACTTCTGCATGGAAAACGGCAAATTTAACCATTGATGAATACAAACTTAGTGATAAATATATAATCCATAATTCATCTTTGTTTGATTCTTCTCAACCTGATGCAGAATATCTTGTAGCTAATCCGCCATATCTCCCCGCACCAGATAATGATATCTATATGCCGCTGTTATTTGGAGGCGTAGATGGAGCTAAAATTACCAACGAACTTTTGACGTTAGGTTATGAAAATGTATTGATTTTAATATCTAGCTTTTCTAATCCAACAAGTACGCTAAACTTAGCAAAAGAAAATGGTTATTGCGTTGCGAATTTTATGATTTTACCTTTGCAATTTGGCTACTATAGCTCTGAGCCTAAGGTAAAGAAACACATAGAAAAATTACGGGAAAACAAAATGGCATTTTATTCTGGTGATTATTATTTCTTAGCTGGTGTTTTATTTAAAAAGTGCCAAGATTGGGACATTGATTTATCTAATGAATTAGCCCAGGTAATGACTAATTTATGAAATATACAGCATACTTACAGCAATTTTCAGGTAAATAGACCACGTTATAGGGTAGCACCGCTGTGCTACGCTACTGAGAATTGTGGATAAAATGGAACTGCTGCGATTTACAGCATATTGCTGAGGCTTTTGTTGTTGCAGTAGCGATGTCTACGATGGGCTACGCCTACGCAATCTTTCTAGTTCTTTTTTCTTGAATCATAATAGAGCTTGAGGCTTTTTGTGCCAATGTCCATCATCACCTTTTTCATAATCGCGCTTCACTGCACTCCAAGCAACACGAAAAGCACTTTCTTCTTCACCATACTGTTCTTGAGCGCTGTTAAAAGCAGCCCAAAAAATTTCTTGGGCGTGCTTAGGTAAGTTCTCTTTGACTGAATCTGGTAAATCTTTAATTTCTTTATAAGGCATAAATCACACTAATTAGTAATTAAAATGAATAAACATAAGGTGTGGTGGCGTGGTAAGCCTAAATTAATGCAATAAAAAAATTGGTTGATGTTTCTCAAATTTCAATAATTGAGCAATTTTTTATGCAATATTTTAGTCTTGTCACGCCACCCAGGTGTGTATTTAGCTTGAAAAAGCAAGTCGGGAGTAGGTTAATAAACCTTTTTCATGCTTGGGTGTAGAATTTTAGTGAGCTATTGGTCATTAGTTACAGCATTTTTCAGGTAAATGAGGTACACGGTTAGGGTAACACAGATGTGCTAACCTACGGTAACCCGTAGTTCGCCAAGCTGCAATCTGCTGTATTAACAAATAACTCATAGTTTTTGTATAAATCCTACTACTTCAAGAGTAATTTTTAAAAGCCTCATCGAGTTAAAAAGCTAATTGTTTGAGGTTTAAAACTCGATACACTATCCCAATAATTAACTTGGTTAATATTTACATTTAACAAAGCAATATCGGGTTCATTTAGTCCTTTAGGAAACCAAGTTTGAAGTTCTGGCTTCCAAAGTTCTCGCATTTTGTTGCGGTCTTTCACAAGTTGTGAGCTACCAGAAATAGAAACAAACCACTGCTGTTCGGGTGACACAAAACTGACATTGACCTGCGGATGATGTTCAACCTCAGTTACCTTATGAGAACCGCTATAAGTAAAGAACCAAAGTATGCCATCAGAGTTAATTTCACCACTCTTCGACATAGGATAACTATGCAAGCTTCCATCCTCATCAACTGTGGTGAACATTCCATAATCAACATCTTTGATTAGCTCACGTAATTTTTTAATCTGTTGTTCGCGGTCTGTAGAAATTGTCATTGGCTGTACTGTTTTATATTTTATTTTCCTGAGTGTAATTTTTAATTACAACCAGACTCAAAGGTGGTAACCTTACTCTTAATTATCAACCTTTTGAATTTTAATTGCGTGAGTCTACAGGTGGAATTATACTAATAATCAGCTTTTTGATTTATATCTGTAGAGATATTATTCAAGAGTGATGTCTAACTAAAAGTTGCTGATTCTATAAACTCTGTGCCTAGAATATTTACACAATCATAACGTGATTTCTATGCTTATTTCTTTAGATAGAAAATTTAAAATTTTTACATTCAATTAAACTTGGTTCTGTAACTTTAGACTGATGAATCAAGTAATGAATTTAAATAGGCTTACATTGTGAGGCCTATTTTGTAAATCTACTTTTAGGCTGCTTTATAAGCATTTATTGTAAAAGTACCTTTCACAAAGTATTTATCGATCGCCTACTTTTTGCCGGAGGAAGTTTTTAGATGACATATATATCCGATTTGCCAGAAGTTAATGTTCCTGAAATTGTCGAAAGTCTGACTGCAATAATTATTGCCCCTGTAATTATTCCTGTTGCAGCAGCAATCAAACAACCTGTAGTTCAAACGGCGATTAAACAGGGCATTACTTTGTCGGAAATGTGTAAAGAAGCAGTTGCGGAAGTAGCAGAAGTTTGTGAAAATATAGCAGCCGAGGTAAATGCTGAACTCATTCATGAGAAGCAAGAACAATTTAGTTCTAAAACCTTTGAAACTTATTTTAAAAATAGCAAATCTGAAGTTGCTACGGATTTAATCAACTTGGTATCTGACCTGAATGTTGATGTCGGACAGATGAGTAAAGGCGTTGTCGATTTGCGGTTGTTAGTACCTACGGGGTTAGCAGCACTCGCCATTCACCAATTAATAAATAAAGGGCTAGAACTAGAAGAAATTCCCTGGCATACATTAGCTTGGTATGCCTTTGAAGTATTTACTAAATTTAATAATACAATTGATTCAGAAGTATCACAGAATTTTGATTTGTGAATTAGATAGGATAAATTTTTGGAGGCATTACAGGAGAAATAATTGCTGTGATTCAAGCAATACATAATAACGTCAAAGGAAGAATTAGATACAAAATAAATGAACTCTATCGTTCGGCAGACTTAAAAGAATATTTGGAGCGATCGCTATCCAAAGAAGCAGGAATAAATTATGTTTCTGCTAATCCCCTAACAGGTAATATTTTAGTAAATTTTAGCAGAGAGCAAAGCCCCAATCAAATTAGCTTTTTAATTGAAAAAGTCTTATTGGATTATCCAAAAAAAAGTAAAAAAGCAATTACTAAAATAATTGGCGATGTCCAGGAACAAAAGCCAGAAACTTGGCATCTAATGACACCAACTAGCGTCGTCAAGAAATTAAATACTTCAAAAACAACAGGATTATCCAGTAAGTCTGCTGTAGAAAACCTGAATAAATATGGCCCGAATGTTCTAGACCAAGCAGCAACTCGTTCAGATTTCAGCATCTTAATTGACCAATTCAAATCTCTACCAGTGGGTTTGCTGGGTGTCGCCGCAGGAATTTCTCTGGTCACCGGTGGAGTAATTGATGCTGTGGTCATTATGGGTGTTATTACTTTAAATGCGGCTATTGGTTATGTCACAGAAAGCCAATCAGAAAGAATTATTCATTCCCTTAAAAGTCAGGAACAAACATCAACTTCGGTTATTAGAGATGGCAAACAAATAGAAATTCCCACAGAAGATGTTGTTTTAGGAGATATTTTATTTCTGCAACCCGGCGGTTATGTAGCAGCAGATGCCCGACTTCTTGAAGCGGATAATCTGAGTATTGATGAGTCTGCTTTGACAGGAGAAAGTATTCCCGTAACTAAAATTACTGCATCTTTGAATGGTGAGGATATTCCATTAGGCGATCGCCACAATACGATCTACAAAGGCACTTTTGTTATCAGTGGTCAAGGACTGGCTGCGGTTGTGTCCACAGGCAAATTCACCGAAATGGGCAAAATACAACAAATGGTTGGTGAAGCAACAGCAATCCAGACTCCCCTAGCAAAACAACTAGATGAAGTAGGTAGTCAACTAGTTTTAATTGGTATGGGAATCTGCGGTCTGATTTTTGGTATGGGAGTACTGCGGGGATACGGTTTAGTACAAATGCTCAAATCATCCATATCCTTAGCCGTGGCTGCGGTTCCCGAAGGCTTACCCACCATCGCTACTACAACCTTAGCCTTAGGAATTCGAGATATGAGGAAAAATAACGTCCTCGTTCGCAGTCTGAGTGCAGTGGAAGCATTAGGTTCCGTACAAACGATTTGCATGGATAAAACCGGGACACTGACAGAAAATAAAATGTCCGTGGTGGAGATATATGCAGACAGCAAACACATCACCGTGTCCGACGGAGAATTCATTACTGGCGAAGAAAAAATTAATCCGTATACCTGCGATGAACTGTTAAAGCTGATTCATGTATCAGTTCTCTGCAATGAAACAGAAGTGAGTTTACAGAGTGATGGCGAGTATATAGTCACAGGTTCAGCAACAGAAAACGCCTTGATTTACATGGCAATTAGCGCTGGGGTAAATGCGATCGCACTTAGACAAAAATATCTTTTATTGCAAACAAACTTGCGATCGGAAAATCGTAACATCATGAGTACAATTCATCAAACTCCTGATGACCAGCAGTTAATTGCTGTCAAAGGCAGCCCCACTGAAATTGTGCAGATATGCCAAAAGTGGATGAAAAACGGGCAAATAGTACCTTTAAGTGAAGAAGACAGACAAGCGATGGAGATCGAAAACGATCGCATGGCAGGAAAAGCGCTGCGGGTGCTGGGTGTGGCTTACAGCCATATCGATGAAACGAAAAACGACAAAAATTATGAATCAGACTTGATTTGGCTAGGTCTTGTAGGCATGGCTGACCCCATTAGAAAAGGTGCCAAAGAATTGATTGGTGACTTCCATGAAGCCGGCATTGATACAGTGATGATAACAGGCGATCAAAGTCCAACAGCTTATGCGATCGCCAAAGAATTAGAATTGAATCGAGATCCCCAACTAGAAATTCTCGATTCCACCAACCTGAATAACCTTACACCAGAGGCATTAATAGCACTTAGCGACAAAGTAGATGTTTTTGCCCGCATCAGTCCCAGCAATAAACTGCAAATCGTCCAAGCATTGCAAGCAGCCGGAAAAGTTGTCGCCATGACTGGTGATGGTATCAACGATGCACCAGCATTGAAAGCCGCCCAAGTTGGTGTAGCAATGGGCAAAGGCGGAACCGATGTCGCCCGTGAGGTTGCAGATATCGTCCTAGAAGACGACAGACTAGAAACCATGATGATTGCCGTGAGTCGGGGACGGACAATTTACAACAACATCAGAAAATCCGTGCATTTCCTGTTAGCCACAAACCTCAGCGAAATCATGGTCATGACCACCGCTACCGCATTGGGTATAGGCGAACCCTTGAATGCCATCCAACTCCTGTGGTTGAATTTGGTAACAGACATTTTCCCCGGACTTTCCTTAGCATTAGAAGCACCAGAACCCGAAGTGTTGAGTCAGCCACCCCGCAACCCTGACGAACCAATTATTAAAAACACCGACTTTGCCAGAATTGCCTTTGAGTCAGCAACACTATCCGTCAGCACCTTAGCAGCCTACAGTTACGCCATCTTCAGATATGGCATTAGTCCCCAAGCAAGCACCATTGCCTTTATGAGTCTAACTAGCGGACAACTGCTGCATACAATTAGTTCTCGTTCAGAAAAACACAGCATATTTACTCAAGAAAAACTTCCGAATAATCCCTACTTGAATGCTGCCATTACAGGCTCATTTGCCATACAACTTTTAGCGCTAATTGTTCCTCAATTAAGGAGTCTTTTGAAAATTACACCGCTCAATATTGTGGACAGTCTTGTGATTGGAAGTAGTGCTTTACTACCATTATTAGTCAATGAATCAACCAAGGAGAATAACTTCTTAAAAAAGCTTGATACTCCAGAAATAAAATCAGAGATAAACACAGATAAACTATCTGTAGCATAACCTAGACAATAACTCTCTAAAACTCTTATTTCTCGGTGCCCTCTGTGCCTCTGCGGTTCGTTTATCTTTTAATACCTTTGTATAACCTCCGTAGTTTTAAATAAACTTTTCATATAAATCTCATATCAAAGGTAAACATTTATGAAAAAAGACTTCATGTTTACATCAGAGTCAGTAACCGAAGGACATCCTGATAAACTTTGCGATCAGATCAGCGATGCGATCGTCGATCGCTTTTTACAGCAAGACCCATATTCGAGAGTAATTACAGAATGTGCAGTATCTACAGGCATCGTTTTTCTCGCTGCCAGATTTGAACCCAACACCAACGTAGATTTTACCAACATAGCGAGACAAGTAATCGAACAAGTAGGTTACGAACATAAAGAATTTAATGGTAAAACTTGCAGCATTTTAACTAGTCTCAGAGAATTACCCTTTGAGCAACACCATTTATTTGATGAGAACAGTTTATCTGACACAGAAATAGAAAAAATCACCGTTAATAATCAAGTAACAGTCTTTGGATTTGCCTGTAATCAAACATGGACTCTCATGCCATTACCAATATGGCTAGCCCACAAACTTGCTAGACAAATTAGTG
Organism: Desmonostoc geniculatum HA4340-LM1; assembly: GCA_019359545.1. GTDB lineage: Bacteria > Cyanobacteriota > Cyanobacteriia > Cyanobacteriales > Nostocaceae > Nostoc > Nostoc geniculatum. Next base: position 178,099 of record JAHHHB010000001.1, read on the forward strand.
AAGTCAGACGCCAACAAATACTTGCATATCTGACACCTGACGGCAAAACTCAGGTAGGAGTTGAATATAAAAATCGTCGTCCATATAGAATTCACAGCATTACAGTTATTGCCAGTCAAAATAAAGCATCAAAACCCGAATTGCAGCAATTACAGGATGATATTCGAGAGACAGTAATTTCTCCTGTATTTCAAAATGAAGAGATTAAACCAGATGCACAGACAAGAATATTTATTAATCCAGATGGGCCATTTATTCGCGGAGGGCCTGCGGTTCATTCTGGATTAACCGGCAGAAAAAATGCCATAGATACATATGGCGAATATTCCAAACATAGTGGTTCAGCATTGAGCGGTAAAGATCCAATTAGAATAGATAGAATAGGAGCTTATATTGCTCGTTATGCAGCTAAAAATATCGTAGCTGCAAAACTAGCAGACGAATGTGAAGTGCAGCTAAGTTATTCTATAGGACTTTCCAGACCGGTAAGTGTGCAAGTCGAAACTTTTGGCACAGGCAAAATTGCAGATGAACAAATCACAAGTCTTTTAGAAAAGCATTTTGATTTCCGGCTTGCAGGAATTATCAAGCAATTCAATTTGAGATATTTGCCTTCGTTAAATAAAGGCGGTTTTTATAGGAAACTTGCTGCTTATGGTCATGTAGGTAGAATAGATATAGAAATTCCTTGGGAAAAATTAGATAAAGTTGATGTTTTTTGAAAGAGAAATTATCAAAGAAGAATTCAGGAGTCAGGAGTCAGAATTCAGAATGAATTTATATCATGTCCGGTAGCTTACCCATAATATCCGGATATGATATAGGAATCATATTTGATTTCTGAAAAAATCTAAGTATTTGTAGGGTGTGTTAGGCGTAAGCCGTAACGCACCATCTCAAGCTTTTGGTGCTTTACGCTCCGCTAACGCACCCTACGTAATATTTCAAAAATCAAATACTAGTCCTATATTACAACTCGCTAACGCTAGGCTATCAGTGGTTGAACTGAATCGATCGCGAAGAGTTATTCTAAATTCTGCATTCTTCAAAATTGCGTAAGCGTAGCCCAACCTAGACATAGCACCCTAAAATTCAAAGTAATTCTGCCTCTTCAAATACCTGCCTTGTGGTTAATTCCAAACCTGGAAGTAGGGTATCTACAATGGGAATATTATCTGTATAAACTTGATTCGATCCATCAGGCAGAAAAACTCTAATACTCATAATTTCTGGATTTATCACCCAAACTCTGGACACGCCCGCAGTTAAATAATCCTTCGCCTTCTCTTCAAATTCTTTTATCGTCTGGTCTGGAGAAATAATTTCAATTACCAATTCTGGAATCGCAGGACAAGCTTCATTGCGCTTCCAACTTTTGGGTAAACGTTCGTAAGATATGTATGTTAAGTCTGGTAGAGGTGCCCAATCTTTGCCTTGACGCTTTAAAAGAATTGCCCACTCAGGAAGAACTCTAGCTTTACCTTTGCACCATGCACGAATTAGTAATCCTAAAGCTATCTGTAAAGTTGAATGAAAAAATTTTGGGGACACTTTAGGGACTGCTTGACCATCAACAAACTCATAGTATACATCTCCTTCTGGAAGGCTTAGAAATTCTTTTAAGGTAAGTTGACCTATTATGTTAACCATAGGCTGCACAAGATAGTGGCTAATACACATATCCTACATGGGAAAGAGTGGGTGTGGTATGACTATGAAATTTTGTATGACATTGCAGCAGCGATCGCCAAGAATGACTATAGTTACTATAATTGCCATGTCTCATTAATAACTTGTAGCTTAATAATCTAGTAAAATCAGCCTAAAAGAGTATTTTTACTCAAAAAAATGTTAAATTTATACCCTATGAATGAGCCTCTTCAACCCATAGCAAGAGTGTCATTTTTCATTAAGCGGCTACGATGAATAACTAGGAAATCAAATTGCAGTATATCTGCTTATCAGATTATGGACTGGAAGTACAGGTGGAAAAACGGTTATCGCCCAAGCCGAGACGAAGCGGTAAAAAACCCTCATTTGTTAGATGAAAGTCAGTTCGAGACTGAACAAGACCGACATTTGGCTGAAGAAGCTACAAGAAAGCATTTGGGTATACCTGCACCAACCTTAGACGAAGAACAATCCATATTACCTCATGCAGCTTCGCCTAATGAAAAATCTCAAATATAACACCATTTACGAAAATCTTTGCAACAAATAATTTAGCTGTAGGGGCGTAAGGCTGTACGCCCCTAATCATGCATTTGTAGCATAAATTTTGTAAAATAATATTCTGGGTATTTTTTGCCCACCCACTCTCCAAACCATTATAAACTCCAACAAAATAATGCAAATTTTTCAACTTTTAAATCAATTAAACACTAGAAAAGTCACTAAGTTACTTACTCAAACAGTAGCTTTAGGCATAGGTGCTATTGTTCTATTTTCAAGTACTAATGCCTATGCTGCCGAGCAAGTTCTTTTAAAATATGGTACTTTTCAGGGTTCAATATCTGTTGAAGAATTAAATCAGTTTGTAGAAACTGGCAAGACTACCCCAACATTAACGGCTTATTTGCAGGCGGCTCAACAAGACCCGGCATTAGCCCGTAAAGCGCTCAAATCTGGAATTAAAGCCAATCCTGCCTTTTTAAATAACTTACTATCTAGCTGGGCTGGGCCAGTTTTAGTTGACCAAATTGGTGAAGTAGTTCACCCCCCCGCAGGACAACTAAACCAACAAGCACTACGAACTGCTTTAAGCGAATCTATTAAGCAAAATGGTGAAGTTACACTACTGGGAGCTATTCAGAATTATCCAAACACTTCTGTCGAACTAGAAGGAGATCGTCTCATCGGTGTTTACGAACGGCTAAGCAATCTGGCAGAACTCTTTTGATAGGTAGTTGCTGTTGAAATTTAATACCCGCGACTCTACCTGAAGGTTCTACCCTATGACTCAGAAATTCTCTAACGTAATTGTAGAGTTTAATTTAAGGATAGGGAAAAGATTTGTATGACAACCGATGTTTCTAGAGATATTAAAAAGGAACTTAATGGGTCGCTGATAACTGGTATTCTCTTGATTGTTTCGGGAATTATTGCGATCGCAGTACCTTCATTCACCACCATATTCGCCGAAACTTGGTTTGCAGCGATTTTAGCTTTTGCTGGATTTACAAAACTAGTTTACGCTGCCCAAACTCGCGATCGCGGAGGTTTTGTTTGGAAACTTTTATTAAGTGGACTGTATATTGCAACCGGTGTGATGTTGTTGGTTTATCCTTATACAGGTGTTCTCACACTAACTTTGTTGCTTGGCACTTTTTTGGTGACTGAAGGCACATTCGAGTTAATTCTGGCCTTCCAGTTACGTCCACAACAAAACTGGACATGGGTACTAGTCAATGGCATTATTACCCTGGTTTTAGGTGCAATGATTTGGTTTCAGTGGCCGTTCAACGCGCCTTGGTTGCTTGGAACACTAGTTGGTGTCAGCGTTCTGTTCAGCGGCATTTCCCGCACGATGTTGTCATTGAATCTGCGTTCTGCTTTAGATAGGGAATAGGGAGTGGGGAATGGGGAGATGAGGGAGCAGGGGAGATGGGGAGATGGGGAGCAGGGGAGCAGGTGAGCAGTAAGTTTTTCCCCTCTGCCCCTCTGCCCCTCTGCCTCTTGTGCCCCATGCCCCATGCCCCATGCCCAATGCCCCATGCCCCATACCCCATGCCCAAATAGAAAGTTAACAAGACATTGCAGCAGCGATCGCTCTGGTATTGCTAAATTAACAAAGGTAATCAAAATCCAGGCTAGCTAGCTGCAATCAACAATGGTATCTATTACTACTTCCTTCTCGGATATTCAAAACCATTGGGCACGCTTATTTATTACAGCCTTAGCCCAACGTGGTATCGTCAGTGGGCTGCCTAATGGGACTTATCGCCCCGATAACTCACTCACCCGCGCTGAGTTTGCCGCCATCATCGCTAGCGCATTTGGGACAGTTTCCAAGAAGCGGCAATATGTTGCCTTTGTTGATGTACCTAGTAGTTATTGGGCAGCAGCTGCCATTAAAACAGCTTACGAAAAAGCATTTATTAGCGGATTTCCTGATAAAACCTTCCGTCCTGCTAACCGAATTACGAGGACAGAAGTTTTAGTTTCCTTAGTAGCAGGTTTGGAAATTGCCACAAAGGTAAAACCTGACCTCCTCTCCACACTTGGACAAATCTATCAAGATGCTGGTCAAATTCCCGACTATGGCAAAAATCAGATAGCTATTGCCACTAGTGCGGGATTAGTGGTTAATTTCCCAAATCTAAAATTACTTAATCCTAATCTCGCAGCCACCCGTGCAGATGTGGCAGTGATTATTTATCAAGCTTTAGTATATTTAGGTGCAGCAGAAAAGATTGCCTCTAGTTACCTCGTGGTGCCGCCCACATTAACACCCATTCCAACGCCCACACCAACGCCAACACCCACACCCACACCAACACCTATACCTCCTGGTAGCGTCAAGCTAAATCACACCAGAGAATTCCGGGGAGTGTGGGTAGCGTCTGTTTGGAATGGTGATTGGCCTTCCAAAACAGGACTTTCTGTTGAACAACAGAAAGCTGAACTCACCGAAATTACCGTTAAATTACAAGCGCTGAACTTCAATGCTCTGATTTTCCAAGTCAGACCAGAGGGAGATGCTTTGTATGAATCTCAATTAGAGCCTTGGAGTCGTTGGATTACAGGGACTCAGGGAAAAGCACCAGAACCATTTTACGATCCTTTAGCGTTTGCGATCGCAGAATGTCACAAGCGCAACATCGAAGTTCATGCTTGGTTTAACCCTTACCGCGCCAGCACTTCCACCGACCTAGCTAAAACCGTCCGTCCACACATAGCATTTACCAATCCCGAAACCGTTTATTTGTGGAAAACTCAACGCTGGATGGACCCAGGACAGAAAATAGTCCAGGACAGAGCCTACAACGTGATTCTTGATGTAGTCAAACGCTACGATATCGATGGCATTCACTTAGATGATTATTTTTATCCCTATCCTGTAGAGGGGCAAAATTTCCCCGATGACAAAACCTACGCTGCATACAAAGCAGCCGGCGGTACACTTAGCTTGGGCGACTGGCGACGGGACAATGTTAACAAAATGGTACTGCGTCTCTCGGAGGGAATCAAAGTAACTAAACCACACGTGAAATTTGGTATTAGTCCCTTTGGAATTTATCGCCCCGGACAACCCGCTGGTATTACTGGCTTAGATGCTTATAATGTGCTGTATGCCGACTCCAAGAAATGGCTCGAACAAGGCTGGATTGATTATATCGCCCCTCAACTTTACTGGCGCACAGACCAACCACAACAAAGTTATTCTGCATTGTTAAAGTGGTGGACAGACGTAAACACAAAGCAAAGACATGTTTACGCTGGTAACAATCTCACAGAACCAAGCAACAAGAGTCGGGAAAGCGATGAGATTGAAAAGCAGGTAAAAATTAGTCGTAGCCAAGCTGCACAGTTATCATTGGGGAATATCTTCTTTAATCTCGGTGTTTTGAGAGAAAATAGTCAAGGCATTGCTGATAAATTCCAAAGTCTGCTTTATAACAAACCTGCCCTCCCTCCAACCATGTCTTGGCAGACTGCAACACCACTTCCTCCACCCACAGGACTACAAGTCAACAACCGCAAACTCAGTTGGCAACCTGGAGATAATCAGCCGGTTCGTTCCTGGACACTTTATCGACAAACTGGCGATACTTGGACAATTCAGCGAATTTTATCTGCTGGCACAACCTTCGCCACCGTTCAAATAGCGGGAACTTATGCTGTGTGTGCAGTGGATAGGTTAGCGAATGAAAGTGTAGGAACAGTTATTACAGTTAGTTAATTTTCATTTGTCATTTGTCATTTGTCATTTGTCATTTGTCATTGGGCAAAAACTGCATTTCGCCAGTTCGTAGGGTAGCACAGCTGTGCTACTCTACAGCGTATTGCATCCAAACGAGAATCGCTATAGACCATGCGGTAGGGGCACAGCATTGCTGTGCCCTTACGATAGATGTGGTTCAAATACATGAAAACTGCTGTAATCTTTCCCTTAAAGATACATACTTAAGATACATGCTGGGTAAGTAATGCGTCCATACTTACGCAACCGTACTTTGTAGTAGAATCCATAACAGCAATTAGTATTTTTTGACAAAAACATTGTTTAAATTTTTAAGCAAATTGTTACTTTTTGGATTAGCCCTTTCGGGACTAAGTTCTTTTCTTTTTCCAGAAAGCCGTGTCTTCGCCGAAATTACAGCCGACAGCACCTTGGGAAGTGAATCATCAATTTTAATTCAAGGTGTTGATGTTAAAGGGGAAATAGGAAATCGCATTGATGGTGGTGCAGTCCGAGGAGCTAATCTATTTCACAGTTTTAGCGAATTTAGCATTGGTGATGGACAAAGGGTTTACTTTTATAATCCTACAGGAATAGAAAATATTCTCACGCGAGTTACAGGTAATAATCCCTCAAACATTTTGGGAACGCTGGGGGTTTTGGGTAATGCGAATTTGTTTTTCATTAATCCCAATGGCATCGTATTTGGAAGAAATGCAAGGTTAGATGTTGCAGGTTCTTTTGTCGGAAGTACAGCTGATAGTTTGAGATTTGATAATAATTTTGCTTTTAGTGCTAATAATCCTCAAACTCCTCCGTTGTTGACTGTCAATGTACCCCTTGGGTTGCAATTTGCCGCAAATCCTGGTAGTATTGTCAACCAATCCACTGTTCAAGATAGTAATGGTGAAATTGTCGGACTCCAGGTGCGATCGCAAAGAACCCTTGCACTTGTAGGTGGTGATATTTTTCTGCAACAAGGTAGGATAAAAGCAGATGGAGGACAGATAGAATTAGGGTCTGTCTTTGGCAATGGTGTTGTGGGCTTTAATTGGTCATTTGCCTCTGATGCTATTCCTTTGACATTAAGTTATGAAGGCATTGAAAGTTATCGAGATATTAAATTGTCTGGTAGGACTGAAATCATTGCTAATTCTGACAGCATTAGTCAAAGCATAGGTAGCGTTCATCTCCAAGGTAGGCGAGTTACCCTCAGCGAAGAATCAGGAATTTTTAATAGCAACAGAGGTTCTGGAAAGCCAGGAAGCGTAATTGTCAACGCCACAGATTTAGTAGAAATGAGTGGAGGTTCTCCAATTGACGAGGACAGCTTAATCGATGTCGCTAATTATGGTTCTGGAGGGGGAAGCAGTGTAATTATTAACACTAGTCGATTGATTCTGGGGAATGGCTCAAGTATTGCAGCTAACACCAGAGGTGTAGGTCAAGGTGGAAGAATAATTGTGAATGCCTCGAATTCTGTGGAACTGTTGGGAACTTCATTGAGTGGGTTTTCTACTGGTTTTTTTGCAACAACTCAGGCTGAGGGAAAAGGAGGCAATATCACAATTGATACTGGAAGATTAATTGTGAAAGATGGAGGAGTTGTATCAGTTTCTACTTTCAACACTGGTGAGGGAGGAGAACTGACAGTGATGGCGAAAGAATTTGTAGAGCTAAGTGGAGCATACCGGGGTGGACGGAATTCCAGTGGCTTGTTTGCTCAATCTAATATAGGTGCTACAGGCGATGCTGGAAATTTGACAATTAAAACTGGGCAGTTATTTATCCGTAATGGCGCACAGATAGGAACATCCACTTTCTCTTCAGGGAATGGTGGAACAATGCTTGTGGATGCCTCTAAGTCTGTGGAAGTCAACGGTACAGCCATAAGAAGCGATGGCTCTAGAGTCAGTAGCGGTATATTCAGTTCAGTTGGCAGGCGACCAGATGTTACACAACCGACTGGTAAGGGAGGAGATATCACAGTCAACTCTAGTCGCTTGGTAGTTAAAGATGGAGGACAAATCCAAGCTAATACTTTTGCTAGAGGAGCAGGAGGAACATTAACTCTCAACGTAGAGAATTTACTGATTCAAAACGGGGGAGAAGTTGGCGCTAGCACCTTTAATGAGGGTTTAGGGGGAAAGGCGACTGTGAATGCCTTGGAATCAACAGAAGTATCTGGTTCTGGAATAGGAGATACTGGGTTAGGAAATTCTAGTATTCGTAGAGTTAATAGTATATTGTCTGCTGGTTCGCAAGGATTCGGAGATTCTGGCAATCTTACAATTGCGACAAAGAATTTGGTTGTCCGAGATGGAGGTCAAGTTACTGTTAGTGGTTTGGGAATAGGAAACCCAGGTAATTTAGATATCACTGCTAAGACTATCTCGCTTAACGAGGGAACGCTGTCTGCTACAACAGCTTCAGGTAGTGAAGCTAACATTCAACTTAGAGTGTCCGATCTGATAAGATTGCGGAATAATAGTTCAATTACTGCCCAAGCTTTCGACAAAGGTAATGGCGGCAACATCAATATTAATACAAATTTTGTGGTTGCTAACCCCAAGGAAAATAGCGACATCATTGCTAATGCTATTGAAGGTTTGGGAGGCAGAATTAATATTACTGCTCAAGGAATCTTTGGATTGCAATTGAGTGAAACTTTAACTTCTTTGAGTGATATTAACGCGAGTTCTGAATTGGGAATTAATGGAGTTGTGGAAATTAACACACCTGATGTCAACCCCAGTAACGGACTCGTGAATTTACCCACAGATATAGTAGATGCTTCCCGACTCATTGCCCAAACCTGTAGAACTGGTGGCGAAGCAACAGCCAATGAACAAAGTGAATTTATAGTCACTGGAAGAGGTGGTTTACCACCCAACCCCATTGAGCCACTGAGCAGCGATGTGATTTGGCAAGATTTACAAACCCATGCTTTGCCCAATGAAAAGGTGACTGGCTCCCAAAAAGAGGTAAATTTGGTTTCAGAAACACCAAGTGCGATCGCTGAAGCTCAAGGATTGGTAATTAATGCTGATGGTACTATTACTCTGGTAGCTCAAGCTCCCACCGCTACCCCTCACAACTCTTCACTCACACCTGTTAGTTGCCCAGTTGCCCAAAACTAATGTTGCACTCTCACATAGCAAAAAAACTGCCAAAATTTTGGCGTCAAGCTCTAGCTTTTATGCTTTGTGTGCTGTTAGGGGGGAGTTTCACTCTAATGGTGGAATTGAGACAAGTTATGGCTTCTTCAGTCCAACCCCTGGTTAGCCAAGAGAAAATTGCAGAGAAATCAAATTTAATTCAACAAGGTAGAGAACTTTATCAAGCACAACGATATGCTGAAGCGATAAATATTTGGCAGTTGGCACTCAAAGCAGAAACAAATTCATCGTCTCAAGCTACGGTGCTAAATTATCTCTCCTTGGCTTACCAGCAGTTGGGACAATGGCAGCAAGCAAATGAGACAATTAGCTCTAGCTTAAATTTAATTCAAAACTTGCAACAGACAACACCACAAACAAAACTCATCCTTGCCCAAGCACTCAACACCCAAGGAAGTTTGCAATTAGCCCAAGGTAAGCCAGAAGCAGCTCTAAATACTTGGCAACAGGCAACTAATATTTATACCGCAGCAGGTTATACACAAGGCAGAATTGGCAGTTTAATTAATCAAGCTCAAGCCCAGCAAGCTCTAGGGCTTTATCTCCAAGCTCGTAAAACCCTGGCAGAAGTAGAACAAACACTAGAGAATCAACCAGACGAACAGTTAAAAACTACAGGTTTGCGTAGCCTGGGCAATGTTTTCAAATCTGTGGGTGCTTTTGCTGATTCTCGCAGAGTTTTGCAACAAAGTTTGCAATTGTTAGAAAATGACCCTAATCTCTCACAAGAATTGAGTGCCACTTTACTCAGCTTGGGTAACACAGCTTATGCCCAAGGCGATAAAAATGCAGCATTGGCATACTACGAAAGAGCGGCAAATGTTGTTTCTGCCAACAGCGTCACCCATATACAAGCTCAAATTAATGAACTTCAACTATTAATAGCAACTGGACAAACAAAAAAAGCTGAAAATCTCTCGCTAGAACTGCAACCAAAGTTTAATAATCTATCTCCCAGTCGCTCAACAATTTACGCTCGCATCAACTTTGCTAAAAGTTTGGTGAAATTGGGAACTCAAGAATACACCACATCTGCTAAACTATTAGCCACAGCAATTCAAGAAGCTGAAAATTTAAGCGATCGCCAAGCACAGTCTTATGCTTTGGGTTATCTCGGCGGACTCTACGAACAAACCCAGCAGTGGTCAAATGCTGAAGATTTAACCCAACAGGCTTTACAAATAGCCCAAGCCATTAATGCTCCACATATCGCCTATCAATGGCAATGGCAATTAGGACGGATTTTAAAAGCCCAAGGAGCCATCAAGTCTGCAACATCAGCTTATGAAGTCGCCTTTACAACATTAAAATCTCTGCGTAGCGATTTAGTAGCCATTAACAGTGACATTCAATTTTCCTTTAGGGAAGCTGTAGAGCCTGTATATCGTGAATACGTACAATTACTGTTAAATTCAGAACCTAGTCAGGAACAACTAAAACAAGCCCGTCAAGTAATTGAATCGTTACAACTAGCAGAACTTGACAACTTCTTTCGTTCAGCTTGTCTACAAAGACAGATAGTACCCATTGAGCAAATTCAACAGTCAGCAGCAGCAGTAATTTATCCCATTATTTTGCCAGACCGGCTAGAAGTAATTGTGAGTTTACCTCAGCAAGGACTACGCCACTATGCCACGAAAATCAGTCAAGCTGAAGTAGAAGAAACTATAGAGCAACTGAGAGAAAATTTAGAAAAACCCTTCACAACTCCAGAGGGAAAATTATTATCTGCAAAAATTTACGACTGGTTAATTCGCCCTATGGAGGCAGAACTAACTGAAAGTCAGGTGAAAACATTGGTTTTCGTTTTAGATGGTGCATTGCGGAACGTGGCGATCGCAGCCCTCTATGATGGTAATAATTATTTAGTAGAAAAATACAGCATTGCCCTCACACCTGGGTTAGAGCTATTAGGGCCGCGTCCATTGCGTCAAACCAAGCTCAAAACTTTGGTGGCTGGACTCACAGAAGCACGACACGGGTTTAGTTCCTTACCAAATGTCAGCGAGGAATTAAAAACAATTGAGTCGGAAGTTCCTAGCCAAGTTCTCCTGAATCAAACATTTACTAGTTCAGCACTACGAAAACAAATTGACTCAGTGCCCTTTTCTGTGGTGCATCTAGCAACTCATGGTCAATTTAGTTCTAACGCTGATGAAACCTTTGTGTTGGCTTGGGATAAACCGATTAAACTCAACGAATTGAAAAATTTGCTCAGCAGCAGAGAGCAAACTACACCTGAGCCAATTGAATTACTCGTTCTCAGTGCTTGCGAAACTGCCGAAGGAGACAAACGCGCCGCTTTAGGACTAGCTGGGATAGCAATTCAAGCAGGCGCACGCAGTACCTTAGCCTCGCTTTGGAGCTTAGATGATGAATCTAGCGCCCGCCTCATCGGTCAATTTTACAAAGAATTGGCCACAAAGCAAGTCACAAAAGCAGAAGCACTGCGCCAAGCCCAACTTTCTCTCTTAAAAGACCCAGATTATCGGCATCCCATACATTGGGCAGCTTACGTCTTACTGGGAAATTGGCTCTAAATGGGTTGCTAAAAAATTTTTTTGGCTTTGTTTTGATTTGAGTGCATAAACCTCAAAAGTGCAACGTGTTTAACTCAAACCTAGAAGGCTTAGACATCATCAAAGACTTCAGTAGGGTTGAAGGTGACAAGATTCAGATTTCTAAAGCTGGTTTTGGTGGTATCACTAACTTCAACAATTTCAGCTACAACGATGCTACTGGTGCTTTGTTCTTCCAAGGAACTCAATTTGCCACAATTGAGAATAGACCTGCTGGTTTTGCAATTAGTACAGATATCCAGCTTGTTTAAAATTTTGTAGAGATTAGCCCTCTTTTGTCACTCTCGGAAAACAATAATCTCAGCCTGATTCTGAGACTTTGATTTCATCAAGGTTTGAGGCTTTATTTTCTAACAGAAACTGAAATTTATAGATAAAAGTGGAAATTAAAGCCCTGTAAGCATTTGGGCGATTGGATTTTCCCACTCTGACAAAAGAGGGTTAGTCTGACAAGCTCATCATATCAGTTACCAGTCCTCACTTCGTTGAAGGGCTGGTTTTTACATACAGGTAATATCACGTTCGCCTAAATACTTACGATAAGAATGACGCAAAGAAGGGGAGACGCGGAGAATTTTTAATCGTAAGTGATTTTCCCAATTTGATATTATATCATGTCCGCATAATTAGTTATGATTTCCACAGCCATTGCACCCCACCCCGCCAAAGCTACGCTTTGTCTCCCCCGAAGTTCGGCAGGGCCGTTTCATTCGCTAGTCTGTGAGATTTGTCAAGGGGATATTCTCACGCAAAGACGCAAAGGCGCAAAGAAAAACAACATTATTTGGGCTTGAAGACGCAAAATTTTTTGCCCTAATTGTACGCTTGCCCTAAATTTTGATTTCTTTGACCCTTGCAATTTTAACCATTTTAGGGAATTAAACAGCCCTGCGAAGTTCGGGGAGGGGTGGGGTTTTTCGGATTTAATAAGTAATCAAGCGGACATGATATGAATCGTGATTACCCGAACTTGATATAAAAGGAACTGGGGATGGAAAGCGATCGCTTGTTTAGAAGATAATAAAGGCTATCCCAACAATATTGGGCGAAGTTTTACAATACTGCTTCTGAGTTAACTGTAACGGTTCCGGAGTTAACTGTAACGGTTCCGGAGTTAACTGTAATGGTTCCGGAGTTAACTGTAACGGTTCCGGAGTTGGCTGTAACGGTTCCGGAGTTAACTGTAACGGTTCCGGAGTTAACTGTAACGGTTCCGGAGTTGGCTGTAACGGTTCCGGTTGGCTTCATATTTGATTTCTTCTAGGAAGTTAGGTACACTTTTATTCCTTTTTACCTGTTCCCTGTTCCCTGTTCCCTTTATTTGGAAATACAACAAGATACCACTGTATTTGTACTAAACTGAGCTAAATCGCCTTGTTTGAGTAGCTCACTCCAAGCCGATGCAATTTTTGGATCTTTGTCTTTGGTATTTTGTAAATTTTCTCCTAAAGTTGTTAAAGCATCATACCAAAGACCATGTTTTGCAAAAAAACTAGCTTTTTCCAATGGGGTTTTAGCGGCTGCAAGTTGTTGTGATGATGCATTGAGAGTCACTTGTGTGATTGAACCTTGGACGTAAACAGCAGCAGATGGTTTGTCAGGCTCGCAATAAATGGAAAAAGTCCAACGATAAGATTTACCAGCCACTAAGGGTTTTGTAGGTTGTACAGTTAGGCTGAAAATTCCCGATGGCGTTTCTGGTGGATTAAATTTTGTATGATAAACGTAATTATCTGCTTCGTCTTGAATTACAAACTCAACAGGGACTTTGGGAGTTAATTTATCGGGTACAAAAAACCAAAATGTTGGGGTTTGAGATGCTGATTTTCCCCAGACTACATCTTTATTGACTGTCTTGGTTATGGGTACTAAAGCTGTGAGAGTTTCATACTGCTTACAGGAACCACGGCTACCTCCTCCTCTACGTCTACCTGTGGGTTCTCCTGGCTTTTCCTGTGCTTTTGGTGCAACATAGGTGATTTTGCTTGTAGATGTTAGGGTTTGAGCCTGTACGTTCCAATTTCCAGGTGCGTTAACAACACTCAAGCTTAGCGCAGATATCAAAGTCGTAGTGTGAAACCAATGTAGCTTTTTCATAGGGGAAATAAATTAGCGATCGCAATTTAGAATTCAGAATTTAGAATTCAGAATTCAGAATTTTTATAGTTAATTTATTACTACACTTGCGATCGCTATGATTTCTGTAATTTTTTGCTGATAAAGATGAATATAGTACTATTAAGTAGCAAACAAATCATCGGTGGTACTATGGGTATCCAGCCGCCTTGAGTCAACACGAGGGAGCAAAGTCCAAACAATATACATGATGCTGCGGTGATAGCAATACTGACGTAAGCTATTTTGCGAAGATACCAAGCCAGTAAACCACCTGTCAAAGACCAACCCCAAACCCAGCAAATATCACTCCATTGGCTCCAAACCCATAATAAGGGTCTTTGGTCTAAAGCAGTACTGAGTATTTGGCTAACCATCTGTGCCTGAATAATTACGCCTGGGATGATTTCTGAAGGGTTTTTACCATCTGGTGTATACCAGTAATCGCTACTACTATTACTGGTGACACCAATGAGAATAATCCGATTTTTCAGGGCATTGGGGTTAATTTGTCCGTTCAAGACTTGGCTAAGGGGGATTTGGGGTGCGATCGCTTGTACTGAGGGCGAAAAACGATAATTTAGTAAAATCTGACTACCTTCGGTATCTATGGACTGATAACCGCCAGTCTGATTTTGTAAACGCGGGAAAGTTTGATTTCCCAGTTTTAAATCCCAATTTGGGGTAAATTTGGCTGTAATTCCCTGTTTTTTCAGATAAAGAAATGCTAATTGCACGCTAAAGGCAGAAGCCGGAGTGCAACTTGACGAAATCGGGTTGGGAGTCATTGCCAACAAATGACGGCGAACTACACCATCGTTGTCTTCAAGAAAATCGCTAAAACCCAGCCGTGTTTCTGGTATTTCTGGCGGGGGTAAAATGCCTGTGGGATCGTATTTGGGATCGGCACGTTTACAAATTGCAATCAGGCGATCGCTTTTTTGCATCCGCTTGGCTAGTTCTGGTTGCTTAGCACTTACGGGAAAATCTCGGTATACATCTAGACCAATAGCTGCTGGCTGGTATTGTTCCAGTTTGGTTAGTAGGAGATTGAGATACTTATCGGATAGAGAACCTTGGCGCGGTTCTTTTCCTTGGGCTTGAATATCTTGGTCGGTAACAGTTATTACCAAAAGCCGCGAGTCTGGCTGTTCTTTTGGTCGCAGTCGCATTAATTGGTCAAATGCTTCTAATTCTAGCGGTTGCAATCCACCGAATAACCGTATTAATACGATAAGTAAAGTCACACTGAAGCTATTTAAAAAAACTGCTGGTAATTGCTTGAAATTGGGACGCGGCAGATATAAACTCAACCGGTCACCGCAGAGATCCTGCCAGGTGGGGGAAATTTCCGCTGGATTTTGACAAATGACAGGTAACCAAGTGGCGCAGGGAAAATCATGTTCTAGAGATTGTAATCTTTCTCTGGCCTCCCTGACGGCTGCATATAAAGTTTTGCCCCGCGAAAAAAGTGTCAAAAAGTGCTTCAAAAATTCCTGCGCTACCCGATCTGGTACCGATTCGCGCATGACAATTACCTGGGGTAAATGCAAATCAGCTAAATCTTGGGCTAATCCCAAACCATCACAAGAGTTAAAAATTGCTAGCTGCAAACCTTGAGCGATCGCCTTTTGTAAACCATACTTTAATTGTTCAATTGTTAAACTTTCGCCGGAATTGAGCAGCATTCGCCCTTTTCCTTGGCTGGAACTATGCCCCGCAAAAAAAAGAATGTCCCAACCTGACTCCCATAATTGTTCTGTGATTTGGGAACGGTTCGGTTCAACTAAAAATTTGAGTTCAGCATTAGGTAATTGCCGCAGTAAATTTTGGTCTTTTTCAATATCAATGCCGTGGCGATCGCCTAAAATTGCTAAGATTCTGACTTTACCTTTAGTCTTTTTTGGATTTGTTTTCACAGAACGCCCATATTCTGGCGGACTCAGGGCGATTTCCGCTTGTGGATAATCACTGAAAAACTGCCACAGACACCAAGGAAGCTTTAAAACCTGTGGCGATTGGGCAGTAATTATGCAACGAATTTCTTCTGTGGGTAACAGTTGAGTACGTAGTTTCCGGTCAATATTGAGAAACAGTGAACTATTTAGCCATGTATTTAAACTTTGTTGTAATTCTTCGCAGAGGTTGTCAAACTCGCCTTGGGAAATATGGGTAACGTCTTCTTCATCAATTTCAAAATCTGCAATGTTGCGACTGCGCCAACCCAGAGTAGCATACAAAGCTGTATACATTTGTTGCCAACGTTGATAAAGATGCTCCAATTGTGGTGCAGCAGGTAATCCACCTGTAAATTGCATGGGAGTAGGAGTATCCGTTTGCCAAAGTTGAGCAATGACTGTGGGGAAGCCTTGGTGTAAGTTTCCTTTTCCTAAGTTGAGGACGATTAGTTTGCTCATAATTTATATCACGCAGAGACGCAAAGGCGCAGAGAGTAAGAGTTGAGAAGAGTATTTCATATTCTACTTGAGCAACACCAAACTCCTTTTCCTCTCTGCGTCTCTGCGCTTCTGCGTGAGACAATACCCAATTATTAACTTTCAAACTCCTCGATAAAATTGAAATCATCTAAAACAACCTGAAGACTAAATCGTGTGTTTTGGGGACATTTAAATCGCTTGAGTTGGATTGAATTATCTGTTTCCCTGGCTTGCACTGATTGGACAATTTCTCCAGAAGCAGAAATCAATGCCAAACTAAGATTTATCGGTAAATATAAATTGCGCTCTTTGGGATACAGTTGGGCACGAATTCCTACTCTATTATCTATTTCTGCTGTCAATGTTAGCATTAATACTACAGCTTGATTGCTGTTTGGTAACTCAATCTCCTTAACTCGTTGGATCGATCGCTCGCCTACATCAGTAATCTGGCGAAAGCTAAAGGCGAAATCTGGCTGTGTCCCCAGGAAGGTTTCTATTGTTTGCCAGCTATCTGCAACTATATTTTGGAACCACTGACGCAAGTTGACAAGTGCTGGCTTCTGTGTATATCTTTGCGGCCAGTCTTCGGTATTTAGCAAAGCTGCCCAAATTTCAAAGGGCAATTCCAAGCGAGGATTTGTTGAACTTGCTAATCTTTGCCAGAGATTTTCTACTTGAGTAGCTGATAATATAGGCAAAGGAGCAATCGCTGTTTGTGTTTGTTCTTCAGGATATAGTTGACGTACTACCCAAAGCACATTCAAATCCTCAATCATTTGATTGGCATCTAAGGAGTAAGTCCGTTCTTGGGAATCGTAGCTACCTTGATTTTTTAATTGTTCGTGGGTGGTGTAACCCCAAATTCTCATCCATTGACCATCGGGATTGACTTGTACTGCTAAATAATAATCCCCTGCCCATTGAGGAATATCTATCCATTCTTGTGGTACAGAAAATTCTCTAGTTTCTAGGCTTTTATCTGGAATTAAAATCAAGCGTTTTGTATCGATATTTATAGCAGTACCGTTGACCAGTTCCCAAGTTATTGGCAATGTATCAATAGTAGCTTCTGGTACGTATTCTGCTTGCAACCAAGGCAGAAAGGTGCTAGCGCATACTTGATTTAGAAAGGCATTCCAACGGGCATGGGGACTAACACTAGACTGGCTTTGCAGCCAAGATTGATTTTGAACTTCAGGAGAAACCTCTAACCACAGTTGAGTCGGAGGAACACAAAATGAGGACATAGCTACTGCTCCTTTGAGGAGTGGGGTTTTAAATTACGGAAATAATTTTGTAACCATTCCTCTAATACTGCACTGATATATTTAACCACGTTGGAAGTTGGAGAAATATGCATTGTTTCTTGACTCCATTTGGCGATCGCCATTAATAAAGATTCTCTTGTTTTCGCCAATTGCCGCGATACTTGGTATTGCTGGATTTGCTGTTGTTTAGCAATTTGTTGTTGCGTAAGTCCTTGTTGATAGTACAATTCCAGTAATTGTTGTGATTGGGGAGGCAGTTTTCCCAAGGTAGTAATTAATAAATTTTGAATTTCTTGTTGTTGATTTTTTTGAGTTTCGGCTTCTTCTGTGGCGATTAAATCTGCTAATAAAGATTCATTTTGAGTAGTATCTGGTAAATCATCTTGTAATTCACTATCTGCTTCACCTGTTTTCGGAGCATTGAGTGAAGAAACCACAGGATATAAATAAGAACGTGCGTGTTTTGCAGATAACAGCAACCATTTTTCTAGAGTTTGGGCGTTGGATTCTGTCCCTGGTGGATTAAGTTGTGTTAAGCGATCGCGGTTATAAAGTTGAGCAATTACTTCCCATGTATCTTGTTCGGGTCTTTGCAACTTCCGCACTTGTGGTGATTTACCCAGAATGTAACCATCTACAAAACATTTCCAAGCTAACAAGTAACGGGCAATAGTTTCATCTGTTAGCCCAGCATTTTGCAAAGATTCCTGTAGTCGCTTGCGGCTCAATTTTAGTAGCAATGCCCAATCGTTACAAAAATCGATTTCTTGTTTTTGCCGCAAAGCATCCCGAATCACATTGCCAAAAGCCACATTGCTGTAGCTTTTGAGGCTGGCTTTTTGGTCAGGATCGCAAGCTTTGAGGATTTTTGGTACTTCTGCGATCGCTATTTGAAAACAGTCAGACAAGGTACACTGCACACTAGCAATTTGAGGAATCGTCCTTTGCGCTGACCAATAACAGGTTTCTTGGAGATAAGCCGAAAGATGCGCCTCAGCTAGAGAGTTAGGCTGATTTTGCCAGTTTTTATGCCAGTAAATTGCCCAAAAACTTTCTGAGTGTTTCGTTTCAGATATTTGTACCAAGCAATTTTGGATACTGCGCCGTAGTTTAGCATCATATACCCAACAGTTGAAGCGATCGGCTTCAAATTGGATGAAAGTCGAAAATATTTCCGAAATGTTCTGGCGAGGACGCATGAATTAAAAAGGATAAACCTTCAAAAATCAGTATATAGTTTAATACAATGATTTCAAAGTCTCTTGTAATATACGTTTGAGCCTATTTTTTTGGTATTGTTTACCTAAATTTGATTAATCTGTATCCAGTTTTACTTTAGTCATATATTTTCCTGTTTGTCCTAAACACTAACGTGATCATGACCTTGCTCAGAAGAGAAAATGCTCGCAATCCTGGTAACGTCTTAACCCGAATTATCCGGTTTGGTAGATACGGTACTGGTTTAAATGTAATTGAAAGCGGTGGCTTTACAGGTGAGGCAGAAATTATTCCCACTACTGTCAGCATTGAGGAAGCTATTAATCAACTAGTCAATGAATCCGGGGGAATGCCTACTGCCCCTGCTCCTGGAGGTTATACTACTCCCAATCCTGGAGGTTATACTGCTCCTGCTCCTGGAGGTTATACTGCTCCCAATCCTGGTGTAAATCCGGGTGGTGGCCCTATCTAGGTTCAGCAAATCCGTAAGTTCTACAAACTTGCTTGACGATCGCTATTTTTAAGTCCACTCGATTTGTAGGCTGTTCACAACTGCTCTTTTTCCCAATCTCTTGTTGGTATCCCGTTCTTGAGCAGCTAACCCAGACTTCACGGATAATCAGCCTCTGCATCAGAATTATCCGGCAATTTGCGGTCTACACTCAACATCCAGAAACGAGAACTACTATTGCTAAATCGGTGTCAGCGATCGCTCTCAACCCCCGATTTTCCAACGCCTACATCAATCGCTCCCAGACAATGCGCCGTCTGGGACACTTACCCGCAGCGATTCAGGATTTAAATACGGTGCTGAGTTACGAGCCAAATAATGCCATAGCCATTTACCAACGTGGTTTGTTCCGACGCGATGCTGGCGATCGTCAAGGTGCATTTGCCGATTTACAAAGAGCAGCTGATTTATTCCAGCAAGCTAGGGATACCGCTAATTACCAAAAAGCTATGTACGCAATTCAACGCTTGCAGTCATCACCTCCTACTTTCCCTCCTAGTCAACCAAACTACAGACAACCAGGTGGTGAAATTACTCCAGGTAGCATAAATCAACCTATTTAGACCTTCCGCATATTTTGGCTGATGGGATCAAAACCTTTAGAAAAACGGGTGCTTTCATCATAGTAAGCACCAGTCAGATTTGCTCCATACAACTTGGCATATTTGAGTTTAGCTCCCCGGAGATTCGCTTCATTGAGTTTGACACCGCTCAAATTCGCTCTAGTCAAATTCGCTCTGGCTAAGTTAGTTCTACTCAAATCAGCTCCCCAGAGTTTGGCTTTAGCTAAATTAGCTCCAGTCAAGTCAGATCCCCATAGATTAATTCCAGGTAAGTAGGCTCCAATCAACTTATCCCTACTCAAGTTGACGGCTGGAAAATATCTCTCCCCTGCGGTATAACGCCTTTTCAATTCTTCAGCATCCATGCATCACATTCACCTTTCTCAGCAGTACAGAAGTTATTTGTTCCCATTCTTGGCTTAGCTCTCCTGCAAACTCTGGCTGGCCACTGCGTTGATACCAGTAACGCGCATTATTCAAATCACCTTCTTTGCGGTGCAGGTAAGCATGAACCCAACCACTATCAGTATCACCGGCATCTTGAACTATTTCATGAGCTTTGCTCCAATCACCTTTTTTTTCATACCACATTGCTTGCAGCGCTTTTGGCAATGTCTGAGGACATGGGCGCTGTTTTTCCATCAATCGCAAGAATTCCTCTGTATTCACGATCGCCACCCAACAAAAATTAAACTTCTATCTTTAAGATACTCCTCTGGGGGGCAGGGGGGCAGGGGGGCAGGGGAGAAGAAATTCTTCTTAATTCCCAATCCCAAGGCATTTGACAAGCACTACCAAAGGCTTAGGAGAGCGCAAAAAGCCTTGAGTCGAAAGCAAAAAGCCTCTCGCAATCGTGATAAAGCTAGACTCAAAGTTGCTCGGATTCAAGCTAAAATTTCTGACTCCCGTAAAGACCATACCCACAAATTGACAACCCGACTGATTCGTGAAAACCAAACGATAGCGGTTGAAGACTTGAAGGTTTTGAACATGGTCAAAAATCACAAGCTTGCCCGTGCCATTAGCGATGCTGCATGGTCGGAGTTGGTGAGGCAGCTGGGATATAAAGCCAAGTGGTACGGTCGTTGAATATCAGGGAGTGGGATTGTCCAAGTTGTGGGATGCACCATGACCGGGATATCAATGCAAGTAAAAATATTTTGGCTGCGGGACTCGCAGTTGCAGTCTGTGGAGCGAACATAAGACCTGATGGGCATAAGTCTAAAGGGCAGTTGCAAAAAACCCGTAAGGGAAGGAAACAGAAACCTGAATCGTGAGGTTTAGGAATCTCCCGCTAACCGAAGAGCGGTTAGCGGCGAGAGGATGTCAAATCCGCTGGACTGGAATCACTTCAAACTCGAAAGTATTAATTAAACGGTCATCAATGTAGACCTCTATTTTATATTTACCAACTGGATCGCCAGGAGCGATCGTCCAAAAATTCTCAATCACGCCGTTGGGAGCGGGCTGTGTGCGCCGCGTTACAGATGTAGTACCGTCTGCTGAGATTGAGAAATTTTCACCGTTATCTGTAGCCCAAGCTTCTGGAGGTTTTGGTAAACGTAAGACTTCGCGCCATTTGACTTCACCTTGGTAATTTTTGAGTTTAATTCGCCAACCGTAGGCGTTTCCTTCCTGGAGTGGCACTTTTGTTGTCTCAACAATGCTAACGTTACCTTTGGTGTCAACTCTCTTCAACCCAAACTCAGCGTTACTAACAGTAATCTTTTTCAGGCTTGTTGGTGTAGGAAAAGATGTGGCATTTTGTACTACAACATAAGTAGCGTTGATTGGCTCAGAAGCTATGACCCCAAATATGAGCCAAGAAGAAGCTAGCACAGCAGTAGTAGCCCAAATTCTCATTTTTTTTGGTTTTCCTGTCAGACGTTTGGTACTTATTCAAGTAATCTGACATATTTTCCGGGTCAAAGATACTGATGTTTGGACAAAGACAAAATTGTTTTTACTAGTTGGTTTTTTTGAATACTGGTGTTGGCGATCGCAGATCAAAACTTAGATCCCCGACTTCTTTTAGAAGTCGGGGATCTAAAGATAGGTAATAATTTGAACGAAATCACACATGATTGCCATAAAGCAAACTTCTATTGATGGAGAATGAATTTTGAGTTGAAATTAATAATGTTTACTCACCTCACAACTTTTTTGACTGGTGTGATAATTTCTTCGCCATTTTTCCAGATGGTCTATAGATATAGATTTAGATATGACATTCACACCATTTCCTCGCCAAGCAACTTCTGGATCTGTTGTGAAAACCCCGCACTCTAATTGATCTATCCTAATATTCCAATATTCACTAAATCGGCCTTTTAAAGTAATAACTTGCTCAAATACCTTATTTCTGTGTTTATTTCTTCTTTTTCTTTCTGTCGCTCCTGTTGCTTCTGTATCAATAAATTTAGTTTCAACTAAAAACAGACTACCTTTAAAAGTCAGGTAAACAAAATCGCACTTCCCTAAATCTGTATAATCTGATATTGGCGATTTTTCAAATAACAACAATTCAGCGCACGAGGGAAACAAGTCTTTAATATTCAAAAATAAATAAGCTTGTAACAAAAGTTCCTTATCATAAGGAAACAACAGCACCCCTTCAAAAAATTTTTGAATGTCTTCCTGAGTTTGGGGTTGAATTCTTTTACAATATGAAACAAATTTATGTAGCTCGTTGACCATCATCAAGTTATAACTCCTTCCCCCGGTCACAGTCTTAAGGCCTATGGCATAAAAAGATACCATTTATTTAAGAGAAATTTCATCCGCATAAGTAACTAAAAAAACTATTAAAATCCTAAATACTTAAGGCAATCTACTGTTGACAGTTGAGTAAAACTTCTAACAGAATTTACTTTTAGTACTACTGGACTTTTCACTTTTAAAATCAGCTACCAGTCAGGGATTTCATATGAGCAGTAAAACTGGCGTTTTGCAAAGCTTGAACAGTTATTCTAGAATCTTGTACGCAAAATTGCCAACCCAAACGAACAAGTTTACGCGAATTTTCAGTTTGTATAATTCCAATTACTGGCATTTTTGCCTTTTCTTTGTCTGGTGAGTGTTCTTGCAAAATTGTTTTTAAGCGATGTAATTCTTCAATATTAACTGCTTGCTGGGGATTTAACTCCACCATTACCATTTGTACTGTTTCCACAGGTTCTGCATCTTCAAGGATAAATTGAGTTTGGTCATCACGTCGATCTACTTTTCCCCAAATAATCAATCTGGTATCAACTTGCAGTACGGAACTAATGCGTTCATAGGTTTTGGGAAAGACTACAGCTTCTAGTTGTGTAGTTAAGTCTTCTATTTGCAGAATTGCCATCTGGTCGCCTTTTTTAGTAACAACTTTTTTGACATTATTCAACATGACAACTGCACAAAGTCTTGTATCTTCTTTTTGTTCTCCAAGCTGTGAAAGGTTAATCGGAGTCAAAAGTGGTGCTATTTGCCGTAAAGATTTCAGGGGATGATCTGATACATAAAAACCTAATAATTCTTTCTCCTTCTGCAACTTTTCCTGTGGAGTAAAGTCCCCCACAGGTTTAGCTTTAGGAGCAGTTTCAAACGCATTACTTGCTCTTTTATTTTGAGCCTGAGAAAATCCATCGCCTAATAAATCAAAGAGATTTCCTTGACCGCTGGCTCTGTCTTTAGCGCGAGATTGCGCCCAATCATATACTAATTCTAGGTCATTAATTAACTGTTGACGGTTGGATTCAATTTTGTCAAAGGCTCCACAGTAAATGAGCGACTCTAGAGTTCGGCGGTTAACTGCACGTAAATCCACGCGATCGCAAAAATCAGCTAGGGATTTAAACTCTCCTGTCTCATTTCTGGCTGACAAAATACAGGCGATCGCATTTTGTCCCACGTTACGCACCGCCGAAAATCCAAACAAAATCTTTCCTGCCGCCGGCGTAAAATCAACACCAGAACGATTAATATCTGGCGGATCTATGGGAATACCCATATTCGTACAGTTAATAATATATTTCTGTACCTTATCTGTATCACCACTGTTAGCCGTCAACAGTGCAGCCATATATTCCAATGGATAATTGGCTTTTAAATATGCTGTTTGATAAGTTACATAACCGTATGCAGTTGAATGGGATTTATTGAAACAATTGGAAGCTATTAAACCATTTTTGATCGCAAAATTATGGTCACGCTCAACCCCAATATCATAGACATTTTGTCTGCCTAAATATTTGCGTGTCACTATTTTTACCATCCTACCCCCTCTGAAAACAAATTTTGCAAACAAAATTCATTAATTGATAAAATGATGAAAGTTGTAGATAAAGTATTACTGATAATACAATTCCTCAATACTAGAAAACATTGCTATACTCTGACACAAACTTAACCACAATATATCAAAAGTTTAATAAACGAATAAATACACAGTTAATAGGCAGATAATCGGCGTTTTAAAAGCTTATTAAACACATATAAATACATATTAATCCGCTTAGTCAGATATTTGGGCATTGGGCATTGGTTATTTCTTCCCCTGCTCCCCCTGCCTCCCCTGCTCCCCCTGTTCCCATGCCCCATGCCCCATGCCCCACTCCCCAATCCATCCAATATGTACTAAAATCAAGGACTTGAGTCATAAAGAGAGCAATCATGGTATCCATCCGCGAGTTGCACGAACAGCTAGTAAAAAAAGAACGTTCTGCTGTTGAAATTACCCAAGAAGCTTTAGAGCGCATTCAAGCCTTAGAGCCGAAATTGCACAGCTTTTTATGTGTGACAGCAGAACGGGCATTAGAGCAGGCGGGTACTGTGGATGCCAAAATCGCTGCGGGAGAAGAAATTGGACTGCTAGCAGGTATTCCTGTGGGAATCAAGGACAATATGTGTACCAAGGGGATTCCTACTACCTGCGGCTCCCGCATTTTGGAAAATTTTGTTCCGCCCTATGAATCAACAGTGACACAAAAACTGGCAGATGCTGGGGCGGTAATGGTGGGTAAAACCAACTTAGATGAGTTTGCCATGGGTAGTTCCACAGAAAACTCTGCCTACCAAGTCACGGCTAACCCTTGGGATTTGTCACGAGTTCCAGGTGGTTCTTCGGGAGGTTCGGCTGCTGCGGTAGCAGCCGAAGAATGTGTGGTTGCTCTCGGTTCTGATACTGGCGGTTCAATTCGCCAACCGGCGTCTTTCTGCGGTGTTGTGGGGATGAAACCAACTTATGGTTTGGTTTCGCGTTATGGTTTGGTGGCTTATGCTTCGTCTTTAGATCAAATTGGGCCATTTGCAAACACAGTAGAAGATGCTGCAATATTACTGAATGCGATCGCAGGTTACGATCGCCAAGACTCCACTAGCCTCAAAGTTCCCATTCCCAACTACGCTGCTAGCTTCAAACCAGATTTTAAACCCAGAGGTCTGTTAAGAGTTGGTATCATTAAAGAAACTTTTGGCGAAGGTCTAGATTCTGTAGTGGAAGAAGCTGTTACCAAAGCAGTGGATCAACTACAAAGTTTGGGAGCAGAAATTCACATAGTTTCCTGTCCCCGCTTTCGTTATGGCTTACCTACTTACTACATAATCGCCCCATCAGAAGCGTCAGCAAACCTAGCTCGTTACGATGGCGTTAAATACGGTTACCGCGCTGCTGATGCCGATAATCTCCTATCGATGTACACTCGTACCCGTGCCACTGGTTTTGGTACAGAAGTCAAACGCCGGATTATGATTGGCACTTACGCGCTTTCAGCTGGCTATTATGATGCCTACTACTTGAAAGCTCAAAAAGTCCGCACTCTAATTAAGCAAGACTTTGAAAAAGCTTTTGGCGTGGTTGATGTCTTAGTCTGTCCCACATCTCCCACTACAGCATTCAAAGCAGGGGAAAAAACTACTGATCCCTTAAGTATGTATTTAAATGACTTAATGACTATTCCCGTAAATCTTGCTGGTTTACCTAGTTTAAGTGTGCCATGTGGTTTTGACGAACAAGGACTACCCATAGGATTACAGCTAATTGGTAATGTGCTACGAGAAGACCAACTTTTTCAGGTAGCTTATGCTTATGAGCAATCCACTACTTGGCATCTGCGTAAACCGCAAATATCTTAAAAATTGGGCATGGGGCATGGGGCATGGGGCATTGGTTATTCTTTCTCCCCCTGCCTCCCCTGCTCCCCCTGCTCCCCCTGCTCTCTTACCTCCCCCATCTCCCTCACTGATTACTAACTATCGACTGTTGATTGTTCTCTTCTGGAGTTACGGATTCAGCTGTTAGCTGTGGATGTAGTGTATGAAGAAGACCAGCAGATGCACCTACTAATAATAAAATATAGGTCAGAACAAGAGGTATGTATGTATTTCGTTTTTTATCTAAATTTTTATGAGCATTTTTAGAGTTTTGGCGGACAACATTGGTTATCAACATGTGTGATAAAGCATTTCCATCTAGCCCTAAGGCATCTCCATAACGACGAATGAATCCTTGAAGAAAAATAGGCTCAGGCAATTCTTCAAATCGCTCTTGTTCTAATGCTTGCAAAACGCCCAATCGAATCATTGTTTGAGCGGCGATTTCTTCGATGCGTATGGATTTTTGTTGTCTTACTTGTCGCAAGTGTGTGCTGATTTCCTTTAATTGCTCTAGTTGAGCTTCGTTTAAGGGTGTCACAGTCTTCTCCTGTATGGGCTAATTCTACTTTCTTTGAGAAGACTTAAACATGCATACGTAAATTTACTGGATATTTGATTTTGAGATAAATTTTTTTCATCCTGGCTTAATCCCGGATTTTAAAATGCTAAAGCATTTCATACTAAGTAGTTTTTCCGTTATGATAAATACTTTATAAAGCAAAAATTTGGGCATAATGACAAGCAATAACCTGCAATTTATAATACCAGTAATTACGCGATCGCTCCTGTGGGCTGGGATAATTGCAGCATTTGTCTACTTTGCCATCTGTCTATTTCTTTTTATGAGCCAAACTCGGTTTATTTTCTTTCCCTCTGTTGTGATTGAAAAGACACCAGAGTTTTTTAATCTCCCTTACGAAGAGGTTTGGTTACCTGTAGCTGTTAAAACAGGCAAGGTAGAACACATTCATGGTTGGTGGATAAAAGCTAAACAACCTAATGCCAAGGTGTTGCTATACCTGCATGGTAACGGTATTAATATTGGTGCAAATATAGGTCATGCAAATCGATTTTATCAGTTAGGATTTTCAGTATTGCTAATTGATTATCGGGGTTATGGTCGCAGTGAAGGTTCTTTTCCCAATGAAAAGCGGGTTTATGAGGATGCAGCCACAGCTTGGAATTACTTAGTACAGCAACAAGAGATTTCACCCAGGCAAATTTTTATTTATGGTCATTCATTGGGAGGTGCCATCGCCATCGATTTGGCAGTGAAACACTCACAAGCCGCTGGTTTAATCGTGGAAAGTTCTTTTACTTCTGTCCGTGATTTGATCGCTTATCGAAACATGTTTTGGATGTTTCCTGTGGATTTAATCTTGACACAGCGGTTTGAATCGATTAAAAAATTGCCAAACTTAAAAATGCCCGTTTTATTCATTCATGGCGTTGACGATGTGGTTGTACCTTCTTTCATGAGCCAAAAACTTTATGCTGCTGCTCCCGAACCGAAGCAACTGTTGTTAGTTGCAGCAGCAGAGCATAATAATACCGCACTAGTTGCCGGTTCACAATATTTGCAATGGGTAGAATCTTTTGTTGAGCAAGTCTTGACAATAAGTAATTAACCGGACTTATACCAATTCTATATGAGGCTGCGCTCTATTCGCGTAGCGGCAATTCATGAATTGCCGCTACAGTGTGTAGTTTTGCATCAGTCTTATAAGGCGCATCTTCAAACAGAAATGGTATTAATACCATTTATTATTCAGATTCTGAATTCTAACTTCTGAATTCTGCTCCATTATGGCAATTTATAGCTAGCAATACGCAGATTTAACTTACCTTGTCCGGGATTTTGGCTGAATACAAATGCGCCTTCTTCTCTTTCACCACTAGATAAAAAGTCAATTTGTTGTTCTCCTGATTCTGCAACTTTGCCATCAATTAGTAACTCAGCCATAATTTGAACTGACTCGGCTGTGTCTCCTCCGGTATTGACGACTTCAAAGGGTACATAAAATTGTCCATTAATTTCCCGAATTGTTTCTTTTTTGGCGACAGAAATAATAGGAGGTTGATTTTTTTCGTTTAGCCAAGTGTAGCCCACCAAACTCACAATGATGGCTAAGATAAGCGAGGCGACACCGAATGTCACCCACTCAGCAAGGGAACGCTTTGGTTGTTGTTCTGTTTTAGTCATATCGCTAACCTACCGGCTGCACCGCCAATAGTTGCTGGTAAACCTAACATTAAGGTGTGATCTAACCACATTGTCCAAGGGTCGCTAAACGTCAACTTTTGAAAGAACCACAGCATAAAAGCGCCTACTAGTAGTGACACTAGGTAAGACATGATGGTTTCGCTAGATGGCCGTTGGAAAATTCCTTTTTGTTGTCTTCGCTTTCGCTGATCGGAAAAGCCTGCCTGAAATACAATGCCATAAGAAATTAGCAAAGATGCGGCGATGATTGCCAATTCCCAAAGTGGTGAAGCTGCGGCTGCTAACATGGTAATTTCATCTGTTGGGGCGATGTTAAATGCAATGACGATCGCACCAATTAAAGTTGCACCTATATCTGCTAAGGTGGCGTCTATTTCACTCTCATTTTTCTTAGCGACATCATCTCTGGCAGGTATTGTTTCCTCGTCGCCATTGCCGTTTCTAGTGTCTCCCAAAAACTGGTTAGCTAATGCTACGCCAAGAGTGAAAGGTACACTTTCAAAGATAATTTTACCTAAAAATTCCTTGAGGGAAGTTTCTGGCGTTAATTCTCGTAATAGTAGCAGGATAAACGCAGAACAGGCTATGCCGATGGCCATTGCTTCTATGGTATCCATTGCAGCTTGATGAACTTGCCAGTTATATCTGCGTTTGCGAAAACCTTCTGTTTGATTGAGGAAGAAAACTACAATAAACATCAGTGCGATCGCCATCATTATCATTTGTGGTTTTGCCAGCGATCCAATCCACCAAACCTCCATTGTATACAGCAAAGGTATACCAAATAAAAAACCTCCGCAAGCACCCCGAATGATGTCATTAATCTCACTTCTCCAGACATTTTTCTGACGTTTTGTTGCCACTCCTTGACTTTCCTTTTCATAATTACAATTTGTAAAGCGATCGCTACATATAAATAAATTGGTGAGCAACACATAAATTTGCTGTAGGGGCGTACAGCTGTACGTCCCTACATATCTATCTGGTGATTGCATTATGACTTCTTCCAGATATATAAATTTTATTTATAATACTTTCATACTTTACACTATATGATGCTGTGCCATTCTACATCTATCTGAAGATACTATAACTTATGTAATTTTTCTTTCCCTTGATGGAGGTAAAAAACAATACATCACTACTAAATTTAGTAATAGGTTAACCAACTACAAGACAAGCCGGAGATAAAACCATGAGTGCCGAAAAAAGAATCGAAGCTACTGCAAAAAATATTGAAGGAAAAATTCAAGAAGTTGTGGGTGAATTAACAGGTAATCCCCAAGATAAAGCTGAAGGACAAGCCAAGCAAGCCCAAGCCCAAGGTATTCACGTTGTAGAAAACATCAAAGATGAAATCAAGAAAGCTTTAAGCTAGTTTAGCTTGTGCAATGTAAATCGTAAGTAATTTTAATGATTGTTCAATACTCATAGTCTAACATTAAATACTCCACTGACGAAAGCTTAGTGGAGTTTTTGTATTGGAAAAAAATCTGCTAACAACTTAGCTCTAACCATAATTTTTCTAGCAATTCGATTCAACTAATAACTGGCACGTCCAGCAACTAAATTCCATATAAATATAGCGATAATTGCACCAATGACGGCAACAATTATACCAGGTATGCTGAGAGATGCGGCAGCTAATTGAAATCTACCCGTCTCTAAAAGAGTAACTAAAATTCCGCCAAGTACAGCACCTACGATACCTAATACCATAGTTGCAACGATTCCACCACCTTGACGACCGGGATAAATAGCTTTTGCTATGGCACCAGCAATTAAACCCAGAATTATCCAAGCAATAATGTTCAGCATAATTTAATCCATCAGAAAAGGTAATAACTAGCTTAGAAATTACAATATCGTTTTCCTTCTACCGTAGGATATAGGTATTAAATTTGTGAGATTGTAGTTTTGTGCCAATGTGATTACACTTTCTGACCAGGAAACTCCAAAATTTCCTATTAAGATGGAAAAATATAAAAAATTATACGGAAAAATCAAAAAATGATTAGTAAAAACCTGAAACTACGTATTGAGGAACAACAGCTTCTAATTGCAAATCAACTTCTACACTATGTCCTTGATTAGCACGAATCAGAGTACCTGTAGAGTCAAAAGAAAAGCGTTGTTTTTCGCTAGATTCAACTACCAACTCTAATTCTTGACGGCTAATTGGAAACTTGTTTTTAGCACAAGCGGTAAGTAGTTCATCAACAGCAACCCAACCACCAGGAGCAAGTTCAATTCCAATTGCATCTGGTGTGTGTCGCAGATATTTGCTGAGATATTTGCTGATTTTGATGAGCCGAGAATCACTCATTTGATTGTGGTTGAGATTTTATACTACATTTATATAAAGTATATAATACATGAGAATTTTGATTGCTAGTTTTAATTTCAGGACTTACGCAAACAATAGCCCAAACCCTGATTTTACGGTAGGGGCAATTCATGAATTGCCCCTACGGCGTGTAGTTTTGCGTAAGTCCTAAATTTGTGTGAATCGATAGAATTTATTTGAGCATCAGGACTAATGCTACTGCAATCATCGCCATGAGTGTCACTTTACCACCAGGAACCAGTGGTTGATTGATGCTATTGGAGTTTTTTTGCTCTTGACGTTGCTTCCAAGTCATTAACGCTGGGATAACTCCACCTAGAACTGAGATGCTGAATGTTCCTGTGTAATCTAGGGCAGTAAAAAAGATGCTGGGATTGAGTGTACCGAGAGTCATCGGAGGGAAAAGAACCAGCGAATAAAGGGGTAGGCGACTAGAGATATCGCCCTGTGTAATGAGAAAAATATCTTTGAACAGATCCAATAATCCGTATACAAATCCAATGAATGATGTGACGATCGCAAACTCTGAAAAAACTGATACTAGCACTCCTAACCATTCTCCCCCACCACCGGCTCGTAAAATTTGCAGTGGGTCAAAAACAGTTTTACCGCCAGATGTGCTGTGTACCATATCAGGACTGATGCTTGCCAAAATTACAGTATTCCACACCAAGAACATGATTAGGGGAATCAAGGAACCAATGAAGATGGACTGACGAATTTTGCGGACATCTCCTTCAAGTTGCGTCACAACCACCGGTACTATGTTTTGAAAAAACATTGCTACACACATAACTGAAACTGCACCACTAAGGGCACTCCAGTTCTGAATTAAGAGTTGGCTACTTTTAACTTGCCCTCCTGCTAGCAATAAGAGTCCCAAGAAGGAAACAATCACAATTGCCACAAAGGCGGTGTTTAATTTCTCAATAAACTTTTCTCGCCCAAGATACATCACGCCGCCAAAGCTCAGCGTGAAAGTCATTGTACCCACCCACGTAGGTAATGAGTTTTGTAGATTCCAGAGTTTAGCGATCGCAGTTCCTAAAATCTCTCCACCTTGGGTGATATATGCTACTAACAAAGCGTAGTGCATGAATAAATATGCACCGCTAGCAACTAGCCCTCCCACTTTCCCCAGGGTCTTTTCAACAATTCCCAACAGACCTATACTCGGACGCCCCTCTAGACGCATGGTGTTTAAAGTAACCTCTGCAATCAACAAACCTGAAACTAAAGCGTAGAGCCAAACTGCAATCAACCCAAATGTCGATGGCAAAATCCCTGATGGGAGGGTGACCGCTGGTAGAGCGAGAATCCCAGCGCCAACCGTGGTTCCGGCAATCAGTGCTGTACTACCTAATACACTACCTGGTTGATGATTGAGTTTATTTCCATCAAATTGCAGGTGAGAAAAAAACCGAGTTACTTGCTCTGAATCCTTGAGAACAGGCTTCATGAGGGTCATATTGAGTAATTGCACCTAAACTAAGTGAAAAATGTTAACATATGTAAAGAATTTTAGCAAAAATCCCTGATTTACTGTTTTTTGGGCAAATTTTAAAAGAGAATTCAGAATTCAGAATGCAATCATTGAGGGATTTAACGCCTTGCATAATTTTTTCGCTCTTTACCCAGTCCCCAGTCCCTAATCCCCAATCCCCAGTCCCTGATTAACACCCAGAAAACAATTTACCAACTTGCGCCAAATCTACGTTTCCACCGCTGATGATGATACCAATCTTTGCTTGTGGTGCTGTTACCACAGCTTCGAGTAAGGCGGCGGCGGCGAGTACTCCGGTGGGTTCGACTACGATTTTCAAGCGTTCCCACAAGAAAAACATGGTGCGAACAATCGCTTCTTCAGATACGGTTACCATATCATCGACGTAATGCAGCACTAGGGGGAAAGTAATTTCACCGAGGCTAGGAGTCCGGGCGCCGTCCGCTATGGTATGGGGATTTTTGACGGTTTGCAGGGTTTTGCTGTGAAAGGAACGGGTGGCATCGTCGGCAAGTGTTGGTTCTGCACCGATTACTTTACAATCAGGTAGAAGTGCTTTGGTGGCGATCGCACTACCAGAAAGTAATCCACCACCACCACAACAAACTAACAGCAAGTCCAATTCACCAACTTCTTGAATCAGTTCTAAAGCTGCTGTACCTTGTCCTGCGACTACATGGGGATGATCGTATGGCGGAATCAGTGTGAGATGGCGATCGCTTGCTAAATTTTGGGCTAATTCTTCCCGGTTTGTTGTCTGACGATTGTACAAAATTACCTCTGCACCATAACTGCGAGTGGCAGTTTGTTTGACAGCCGGTGCATCGTCAGGCATGACAATGGTGGTGGGGATATTGAGTAATTGTCCAGCTAAGGCGATCGCCTGGGCATGATTTCCCGATGAATAAGCGATAACACCTGTTTGTTTTTGTGCTACTGATAGTTGCGTTAAGGCGTTGTATGCGCCTCGAAATTTGAATGAACCGGTGCGTTGAAAATTTTCGCACTTAAAAAACACTTGGCTATTAGTGCGATCGTTAACAATTCTAGAAGTCAGCACAGGTGTACGGTGGGCAATCCCCAAAAGTCGCCCTTGTGCTGTTTGGACATCATTTATGGTAACAAAGCTATGTTGAGGCATCGACGGCAGTATTAAAGATTGTTGCTCTTTATTGTCAGACGAAGGAGTAATTATGCCAATCGCCCACTGGTTGGTAACCAATTTCCTGATATATATGATTGGATGTTGGGTTTGCCAAATCTGTGAATAAAAAACAGAATCGATTTCCTCGATCTAATAAAGTCTGACTCAAAGCTGCAACAGAAGCGCTGGCATAACCTCTACGGCGATACTCTGGTGGTGTGTAAACTATACTAATCCGCGCACCATTGGGCGTATTTCCAACATGACAAGCCATTGAAACTGCTACTTCATCCTGCCAAAGGTAAGCAGTACCTTGGTGCAAAACTCGTTGAACCCAACGTTCTGTATCTGATTCAATCTCGCCCAAAGCTTCTAATGAAAAAGCTTCATACCAATTCTTCAAAAGTTCTCGGTCATCCTCCGCGGCTAGGCGTAAATAACCTGCACCTGCGACTTGAGAAATCGGCTTTACCTTTTCTAATTTAAAGGCACCCAAAGCTAATTTGAACTGGTAGGATTGACCAGTCAACGAATGCCACACCAGAGTAAAAGCTTGCGCCTCATCTGTGGGAGCATTTACTCCTGGTAGTGATGGGTAGGAGATGGATAAATCTTGAGCGAGTAACTCCAGTGCTTGGAAATCTTTAATCTGTGAGAGCAGCAATGGTCTAGGTGGTGTTCTCATAGCTACAGCCACAATATCTCCATTTATCTCCACTGTTGCCAAATAAGGCTTTTCCTCAAAGCGTTCGGGATTTTCAATCAAGGTATGGCTAATTCCCAACTGTGGGTTATGTAGCCCTTCCTGATTCAGCAAGTAGTCTTTCACCCTGGCATAAAATTCAGTAGCACTTTGAAATCGATAAACTTTCATTTCACTTTCCTCAGCCCTCACTACCAATAGTTGTGCTGCTCATTTGTTCTCGCAAAACTGCAACTTGAGAAAGCATAATTTTCTGCATCGCCCCAGTTTCTAAAGTTACCATCCAGCGAATCATCGATGAAAGGAATAGTTCTTTGAGATATGCAAAAGAAAAGCCATCTGTCAATGCAATTATCTGATTTATAGCTTCGTCAGACAACTGCATTGCAGTTTTTAATTTATGATTCCACAACGTTATGTAAGCTTCTCTAGCTAGGATATCGGGCAATTCAAAGTGATATTTGCGGTCAAAGCGGCTGGGGCGATCGCTAATTGCTGAATCTAAATGTTCTGGATGGTTTGTAGTTGCAATGGTGATAATTCCTTCGTTCAAGGCGAAACCGTCCAATTCATTTAAAAAGAAAGAGCGATTTTCTTCAGTCAACAGAGAATCGATATCTTCTAGTACCAAAATACAAGGTGCTGATTGTCTAGCTTGTTTGAATACTTTGCGAATATTTTCGCTATCAGTGT
Source organism: Desmonostoc geniculatum HA4340-LM1 (assembly GCA_019359545.1). Taxonomy (GTDB): domain Bacteria; phylum Cyanobacteriota; class Cyanobacteriia; order Cyanobacteriales; family Nostocaceae; genus Nostoc; species Nostoc geniculatum. The sequence goes on from JAHHHB010000001.1 coordinate 212,625, forward strand.
CATACTCAGACTTGAAGCTTTTAACGTACAAGCAAGGCTGTTGCATTTGATTAATCAATGCTTTTACTGTGTGGGTTTTGCCATTTCCTGGCGAACCAATGAATAAAATACCCCGCTTCCAAGGTACACCATAAGCTGCGTAAGTTTCGCGGGATGCAAAGAATGTATTCAGGTCATCCTGAATATCTTGCTTGAGATTCCCCTGCAAAATCAAGTTATTAAAAGTAGCACCTTTAATTGATTGAAATAAATCTTGATTTTTGTCCCAATAACCATCTTCAAAGACTAAAACTTCATCACGAATTTCGGAGTTCCAATCACAAACTGCAACAAAAAATTCTTCAGCTATTTCTTTGTTATCAGCCAAAATCCAGTAATATCGAGTTTTACAATAACCTTCTTGCCAACTCATTAAGAGGATATCGAGTTTTTGCCCTTGCCATGTAACTTCAAAACTGGCATTTTCGGTATAATTGTAAATTTCTTGTTCCATTCCATCCCAGCTAGTAATGATCTGGTTGTGGATAAAGATATTCTGTTGGAGAGTACAGAGATTTACCTCAGCGTACTTCTCTAAATTAAATGTCGGATCGTTTCCCTCTAGCAGTCCTTTATGGGGATAAATTGCGGCTAATTCCTGACTGATATGGTAGGCGATGGCATTATTCGGTAGACTAAGTGCTTCTGTAATCAATTGTTGAATTTTCACAGTTATTTTTTGCCTGATAGGTTATATTCTTGAATCTTCACATTGAAGTTTAGCTACAAGACATCTCGGATTAATTCCAGATAAATACAGCAGAATTCAGAATTCAGAATGGGCTACACCCCGTTACGCTAACAGAATTCAGAATATAACCCACGTTTAAAAACGTCGAAACGTGGGTCTGTGTTACCTGTTACCTTTGAATGGTTGATAGTTACACAAACAATTGCGTAAACTCATACATTAAATCCACCCTGCCTTTACGCAACATGGCTGGATCTAATCTTTCAGTAGTGTTGCAAGTCATTAAGACAACTAAGCGTTGCTGCATCTGAATACCAGAGTCATCAATTACACTTTGATACAAAGTGCCATCTAGCAAACTCAGAATGTGTTCGGTTTTGTTATTGTATTGCGCTACTTCAGATGCACGATTTTGCGCTAAATTATCAGCTTCGTTAATTACGATACAAATTCGCTCTAAGTAAGTGGGTGGGACAAAGTTGGCGATCGCATCATGATCTAAAATGAAAATTACAAAACCTAAAGGTATAAGAATTTCTTTTGCTACTGCTTGTGTCCAAGCTGTTTTACCAGTCCCCGGTTCTCCATGTACAACAACTGCTAACTGATTTTGATTCAGAATTGCTTGCTGTACAGAATCAGTAAAGTTTTGGATATCTGCTGGAAATGTGCGAATGGGAAATTGACTGTGAACTTTGCCGACACGACTTTGATATCCACTCAGCATGACTGCTAAGTCGTAAGTTGCTTTGTTAATTAATGGCGCTAAATTTCTCGCCATTAAAGTATATTGTCGTCGCCCGCGATCGTAAGGATCAATTTGCAACCAAACGTCATATTGAGACCAGTACGCATAAACAGTATTGATTACATCTAACCGTTCCCAGCTAAAAAACTTTTCTACAGGAAAGTAAAAATCTCTTTCTGAATAATATTGGGTAATAATGTCAGGACGAGCCAACAAATGTAAAACTCGTAGTATAGTAATTTCTTGCAATCGGTTAAGAACGTAATCAATGGGAATGCTGCTGCGACTGACAAATTGGATGATGGGTGTTTCGGTACTCAAAACATCTTTGTAGCGATGGTCTGGTGATTGAGGATCTGGTGTAATATAATTCCAAAATTTTTCAATTTCGTAACGCGTATTATCCGATACAACACTTAATAAATTTGCCCACCAAGCATAATTATTTCGCCCCAAAATATCAGCGACATTACTCGCTAAATTCAAGCTTTTTTGAGTTAATTCCCGTGAATCATGAGATAATAAATGCCAGAAAAAGCCCAAGTCTAATTCTCGGTGAAACGGCCGCCAACCGCTAGCAAGTAAGCTTTGACGAGTATTATTTGCAGGAGTGCCATCATTACTTCTATAATAATCAAAATCCATATTTATCTAGTTATTTAGCGTTATTGAGTTATTTGTGCTGAACTAGTAGTCTGTTTCATTAATTCTGAGGGGGAAATAAGTTCGTAGTCAGGACTTTAGTCCTTGATTTTTAAGCACTGAAGTGCTTACTACGAACTCATCAAAATTAATGAAACAGAATACTAAGTAGTTGCAAAAAAGTTTTCTCGTAATATCAACTAATTATGTACAAGTGTTAAGTTTATTTTCACTGTGCTGTACTGGTTAGCAAGTCTTCTTAATCTAACTCATCTTTTATGTATTATACTATAATACATAATGAATGCCTGTGTCAATTCTTATTTGAAAGAGGTATATGCATATCACAGATGTGCTACCCTACAAGGATCTATGTTAATCTGTGGTTAATTGATTTTTTTCCCTACTTACCTGTGCGGGAACCTCTATCCCTCTTCTGTCACTTTCCGGGTATTCTGAATAAAAGAATAAAAAAATAAAACCCTGAAAGGTAAGTAGGGCAATGGATGTAGAATTACAAATCTTGAAACATTTGGCAAGAGATGCTCAC